>DJYX01000015.1:0-13674 GCA_002450295.1 Deltaproteobacteria bacterium UBA6967 | reverse complement strand
GATTCTCTTTGGCGAAGTAGGTACAGGGAGTTTGAACTGGGATGCCATCATTCGAGAAGCAGATGAGGCTGGCTGTGAGTGGTTCATTGTGGAGCAGGACACGAGCACCAGGGACTCTTTTGCATCAATCAAGATGAGCTTCGATTTCCTGATGCAGAAAACAGAAGCTCTGAATCAATAGTGATCCTCAGTCAGTGAACAACTAGCGTGCTGCCCACAGCATTCCCCGTTCAAAAATCGTTGCCATCTCCTGGACTTTAAATTCCTCTGCAACATGGCCCAAGGCACTGTAGAAGACTCGTCCTACTCCATGCACTCTTTTCCATACTACGGGCATTTTTACCCCTTTGACCCAGGAACAATGCTCACCCGTGAAGGTGGTTGTCGCCAGTACCTCATTCGATGGGTCCACATGCATGAAGTACTGCTCAGATTTGTAAGGGAAATCTTGAATGCCTTCTGTGATTGGATCTTCGTTAGGGAGGATTTCTACTGAAAAATCAATAATATTGCCTGGATGAGCAACCCACTGACCTCCAGTCATGAATTGATAGTCAACGCTGTTGCGGAAGGAGTCACACATGCAACCATGGAAGCCAGCCAAGCCAGTACCCTTTTCAACAGTCTGGCAAAGATTTTCAACTTCTTCTTTTTCAATAGTTGACATTGTAATTACGGGGACGACCAGGTTGTAGCGAGACAAATCTGGATCCCGAAAGGCTTCGGTCCCCTCAACCACGTCAACAGCGAAGTGGTTATTTTCAAGAATCACTTTTGTGATTTCTGTGCTCTCCTGGGGTGTATGTCCTTCCCATCCTCCCCAAGCAATCAACGCTTTTTTCTGTGCCATCTGTCCTCTTAGTCAAGTTGTCCAAAGGGTAAATCTGTCTTCATTAATGCAGGCCGTTCACAGGTTGTCTGCATGCTTGTGCTGGCGCCGGTTTCAGCGGCTTTGAGAAAGCCTGTCATGATCTCAAGCACATGTAAACCCAACTGGCCATTAGCTCGATGTGGCCTTTCGGCCCTGATCGCTTGGGCCAGGTCAGCTAAACCAATACTTCGATAGTTATCATCCGCATAGGGAAACTCAACCGTAGCAGAGTTCCAGTCTGCTTTGCCTTCACTCCACTTGACTTCACCATCAAACCGATTGGGATCCGGAATCAGTATCGAACCTTCTGTTCCATAGAGTTCCATCGGTAGGTGAGTATGCTGCCATACATCAAAACTCATCGTGATTGTCAGCAGGGCCCCATTCACAAATTCAGCAACACCACTCAGATGAGTAGGCGTCTTGACAGGTACTGTCTGACCAGCTCTGGCTCCAGAGGCAATTGTTCTAGAAGTTCGAAACGCTTTACCAAAGCCTGTGACCTGAGCAACTGGACCCAAGAGATTGATGAAAGCCGTTAGGTAGTAAGGCCCCATGTCCAGCATAGGGCCTCCTCCAGGGAGATAGTAAAAGTCAGGATCTGGATGCCATAACTCATGACCAGGAACCATCATAAAAGCGGTGCAGGCCAGGGGATCACCAATCTTCCCAGAATCCAGCAATTGTCGTGTTTTCTGATGCGAACCACCAAGAAAAGTATCTGGAGCAGAACCAACTCGTAATCCTCGATCTTTTGCGAGAGCAAGCAATTCAATTCCTTCGTTGACATTCAAACCAAGGGGTTTTTCAGTATAAACGTGCTTGCCGCTCTCTAGAACTTGTTTGGCAACTGAGATATGAGAATCAGGAGTCGTCAAATTCAGGATAATCTCAATAGATTGATCTTGGAGGAGGGAATCAATGGATTGAACTTGCAATCCCCATTGATCCGCTTTTGCCTGTGCCCGTTCGCTTTTCAGGTCAGCACAACTAGCAATGTTCAAGATCGGGAAATTTTTGGAGGCGTTTAGATAAGCATCAAAGATATTGCCACATCCAATGATACCAACCTTGACTGGGGTCATGTTTTTTCCGGTAAGTTTACAGGTTAATGTTTAGAGAGTTTTCAGTTCATCAAGGAGAAAATTATTCAACAATCCCGGTTGCTAATCTTCCCATCAGGTAGAGTCGTACTACAAAATTTTGCCTCTGAAATGGAGGCGTTGGTTAAGTTGGCCTTGTATAAATCTGCTTTACTGAGATCAGCGAACATCAAGTTGGCACTGCCCAGATTAGCGTGGCGTAAGTCTGCATTAACCAGTAAAGTACCCTCAAGGTTAGCTTGGCGAATCTTCGCTTCTTGTAAATTTGCGTGAGTGAGGTCAGCTACGCTCAAATTTGCTTCGGTCAGATCTGCATTCCTGAGATTAGCTTTTTTCAAAGCTGCGCCACTTAGATTTGCTCGGCGCAAATCCATGCCGGATAGATCGGCTCCCTCAAAATCTCCTGTGGGGCAACTGTTGGTTTCTTTAAGTTTCTGTAAATCTTCTTGATTCATAATTATCTCAATTAAGAATTTTGGAGGGTAGATTTAATCAGTAAGAGGGAGTGCGATCAGCATGTTGAAATCTTAGCTCACAGAAAGAGTTTGCATTCCTAATCTCCTGACCAAAGGTAGTCAAGTCATTCACAACAAACCATTTTTCTCATTCAACAAATCCAACTCATGCAAAGTCCTAGAATTCAAGAAATCGAATTTACACTCTTTGAGGTTAGTATCCCCAACATTGCAGCCGATCCTTCGGGATTTGGAGTTTGGTACGAGCCTGGAGTAGGTACACCCCAAAAACGATTTAGTGTCAGAATTTTAACGGATGAGGGGGTAGTTGGAGAGTATGTTCCTCCAAAGTCTCGGGCCACAGTCTTAATGTCTGCAGGTGTTGCCTTGGCTCACGCTCTCCTCAACAAACCAGGCTTGGAGCGGGAGAGACACTATCAAACGATGCGGAGACTCACCAAACATGTCGGCGAAGCTGGTATTGGGGCTTTGGACATTGCACTTTGGGATCTAGCTGGCAAATGCTCTGGACTCTCGATTGCCCAAATGCTGGGAGGTCATCGTTGGCAATTACCTGCGTATGCGAGCACAATTCATGGGGATGAGCAGCAAGGTGGGTTGAGCCACCCAGAAGCCTATGCTGATTTTGCAGAAAGCTGTTTGGAGCTTGGCTATCCAGGCTTCAAGATGCACGGGTGGAAAGAAGGAGATCCGAAAAGAGAGTCGAAGATGATTAGAGCTGTAGCCGACCGTGTTAATGGAAAAATGGAAGTGATGTATGACGCCTCTTGCCATCTAAAAACTCTAACCGATGCGATTCGTGTTGGCCAAGTTTGTGATGAGTACAACCTACTCTGGTACGAAGATCCCTTCGCAGATGGAGGTCTCAGCTTTTCAGGCCATAAGCTTCTCAAGCAAAAGGTTCAAACCCCGATCATGATTGGCGAGCATGTCCGCACTGTAGAGACACATACAGATTTGATGATCTCTGGGGCGACGGATTTTGGTCGGGTTGATCCTGACTATGATGGAGGCATCACCGGTTGCTACAAGGCTGCGATTGCTGCTGAAGCAATGGGAATTGATGTGGAGGTACATTCTTGTGGTCCTGCAATGCGTCAACTGATGGCCGCCCTCTCCCGCAGTAACTACTATGAAGTCAATCTGGTCCATCCTGCTGCCCCAAATCCCTGGCAACTGCCAATTTATCGCAATGGCTACTCAGATGAGTTGGACTGTATCAACGCCAATGGAATGGTGGAAGTGTCCCAGTCTCCGGGTTTGGGGGTGGACTATGACTGGGATTTGATTGAAAAAACAAAAATTGACCGTGTCGTTGTCAAGTGAGTGAGAGGTTGCAGGTCATAGATCATCATAATGAATCTCCAGGCCAAATCCTGGTCCGTCTGGTGGACGAACGAATCCCCCAGCGTTAGGTTTGAAGGCGCTGGACGGACATTTGTCGAAAAGCCACTGGTGAAACATGTGGTATTCAACTGAGTCGAGATTAGGCAGACTTGCTGCCAGGTGCAGGCTTGCGGCGAGAAGAATCCCAGTTGAAGAAGCGTGAAGGGTGCAGGGAAGATGAAACGCTGCAGCAAGGTCTGCGATCCTGCGTCCCTCGGAGATACCTCCACAGGCTGCGATGTCAAATTGTACAAACTCGACTGCTCGCTGAGTGATCAACTCCCGAAATCGGTCAATCCCAGTCTCGGTTTCGTTTCCACAGACAGGAATTGGGCTGAGAGCATTGACCTTTGCTTGGCCACTCACATCATCTGGTGAAACAGGAGCTTCGAGCCAGTAGATTTCGTAAGGCTCAAAAGCCTGCGCCATCTTCAGTGATTTTGGAACATTCAGGGTGTAGTTGGCATCAACCATCAGACGTGCTCTTGGTCCAATTGCACCTCTAACTGCCTTGACACGCTTGACGTCTTCTTCTATGGGAACGCCACCAACCTTCATCTTCACATCACTGAACCCCTGCGCCAGGTAGCCTTGCATCTCTTCCGCAAGGGCAGTTTCATCCTTACCTTTCCCGTACAAGCCAGCACTGGCATAGCAAGGTACCTGATCTGTGAAGGCTCCCAGTAATTGGTAAACTGGAGTCTGCAAGGCTTTTCCAACTAAATCCCACAGAGCGAGATCAACAGAACTGAGAGCAATCGAGAGAATCCCTCTTCGTGCATTCAAGGCAGTTGTTTTCCAAACCTCTGCAAAAATTTTTGTGTGGTAGCGGGGGTCTTGTCCAATCAATCTTGGGCCAACATCCTCTTCGATGGTTTGCATCAAAGCCTTTGGCGATGCCCCCGGCGTCCAGCCTTCTCCAACCCCAATCAGTCCATTATCCGTTTCGATAAAAACCAGAACAATGTCTTTCTTTGCCCAGCGTTGCTGAGAATTCCAAAAGCGATCATCCAGCTCGAAAGCAAGATGTTTCGTGACAACGCGTTGTATTTTCATCTTATCCGTCTATAATTCGGTTTTTCCAAAATCCCAGCAAGAGTTTGAAATGAAAAAAGATTTACCAAATATCCTCTGGTACTGCACTGATCAGCAACGCTACGACACGATTGGTGCCCTGAACAATCCTCATGTGATCACACCAAACATTGATCGATTGGTACATCGAGGTACTGCTTTCACGAAGAACTATTGCCAGTCTCCGATCTGTACTCCAAGTCGTGCAAGCTTCCTTACGGGTTGTTATCCAAATGCGATAAGAGCCCCGCGTAATGGCAATTTTACCTATGCAGATCAATACCCCCTGATATCAAAAATTCTTAGTGAACAGGGCTATGACTGCGGCCTAGTGGGTAAACTACACTTGGCTAGTTCTTTCCAGCGTGTGGAACCGAGAGTCGATGATGGATACCGTTTCTTCAAGTGGAGTCATGCGCCTCGTGATGACTGGCAGGGAGGTCATGACTATGCCGATTGGGTCCACCAAAAAGGGGGAGTACTAAAAGAGTTGGTGAAGGATATTCAGGGAATTCCAGCGGAGTTTCACCAAACCACCTGGGGAACCGATCGTGCTATTGATTTCATTCAGGAAAAGCGTCAAGGACCTTGGTTTCTCAGCATCAATGTCTATGATCCTCATCCTCCCTTCAACCCACCTCAGCAGTATCGTGATCTCTTTGATCCCAAGCAGATGCCCGATCCCCTCTTTCGTGAGTCAGATCTGGTTCAGCAGAAAATTCTGGAGCCCATCGACTTCCAATCGAAGGTTCGACGACCAGAGGATCTGGATATTTGTGATCCAATCCTACCAAGAACACCAACTGCAGACAGCGTTCGGGGAGCGGAGCCATCACCTGGAGCCAAGGACGCCTGGACCCTCAAGGCTGCTTATTATGCAATGATTAAACTGATCGATGATCAATTCGGTCGTTTAGTGGATTACCTCGAAGCCACGAATCAACTGGAGAATACACTGATCATCTACGCCACAGATCATGGGGAATCTCTTGGAGACCATGGGCTGATCGAAAAAGGATGCCGATTCTTTGATGGGCTGGTACGCGTTCCATTGATTTTTTCATGGCCAGGGCAAGTAAAGAGCAATCTGCAGAGTGACGCACTGGTGGAACTGATGGACATCACACCGACCTTGCTGGAGGTGTGCGGGATCGAACAGCCCAATTACATGCAGGGGAAATCTCTCTGGCCAATAATCTCAGGTTCGGCAAAACCAGATTTTCACAAGCCCCATATTCGTAGCGAGTTCTATGACGCCCTCAATCAACCCTATCACTCGCGGGCGACCATGCTGAGGGATGAACGCTACAAGCTAGTGATGTATCATGGAATCGGTCTTGGGGAACTCTACGATTTGGATCAGGATCCTGGGGAGTTTGACAACCTTTGGGACAACCAAGATCATTCAGAGATTAAACTACAGATGATCATCAAAAGTTTTGACGCCTCAATGCAAGCCATTGATCTAGGCCCAGAATGCATTGGCCCAATGTAATGAATGATTGAGGGGCCCAGATAATTTGCAAATCAAATGTTTTGGTCAAAGAACCTTTCACGAATGACATCGATGTGATGCTGCATGGCTGTCATGGCTACATCCGGCATACGCATCGAAATGCCTTTGAGGATTTTTTCATGATCGCGAACGGTTCTTTGGCGGTAACTCTCAGATCGTGTTTTTGAAAACCAACTGAAGAACATTTCTGCTTCTCTCAAGTTCCAAAGCCATTTAACCAAATTGGGTCCCAAGACATTCCCCGAAGCCTTGGCAATGGCTAGATGAAACTGCTGATCAAATTTCTCAAACTCGGCAGCATCCCTCTTGTGTTGATCCATCAACTCAAGCAACTCCTGCAATTTCTGAATGTCCTTTTCCTCCGCATTGAGCGCAGCTTTGTAGGCCAAATGGCCCTCGATCAATCTGCGGATTTCGAGTTGATCTGAAGGACCTGGGTCATGCTGTAACTTCGGACTGTTTTCGACCTCACGCGCTGCTTCCGGCAACACATAAATCCCTGAACCAATGCGGATGTCCACATACCGCATCAACTCCAAAGCAATAAAAGCTTCGCGCAGGGTTGTGCGACTGACGTTCAACTTTTCAGCGAGTTCTCTCTCTGGGGGCAGCTTGTCCCCGACAGGATACTCCCCGGCCTGGATGGACTCAATCAGCTGTCGAGTGATCTGGTTGTAGCGTCGGTTGGGGAGAGATTTGGGTATCTGCATTCAACCCATCAATGCAGGCCAGAAGGTACCAATGCTTCACGGATTTGATCATTCGGTCTAGAGCGAATCATGTCCTCAAATTCTTTTTTCAATTTGCTCTCTTGGTCAAACAGGTTGGTGGTTTCATGAGGATCTTCTTGCAGGTCATAGAGTTCCCCAGCACCTGAGTTCATTTCCATGGTCATCTTGTGACGAGTTGTTCGCACAACCCGCAATTTGAGGTCCAACCCCCAATTTTGGGGATTGAGATCCCATTCCCCGTAGGCAAAGTCTCGAGTTGCGGAAGGTTGATCAATTAATGTTTTCAAGCTTTGGCCATGAGGAGCCAGTTCAGGTCTGACACCGGCCCAATCCAAGGCTGAAGCAGCAATGTCAGTATTTGAAACAGGTTCTTGTGAAATCTGTCCTGCAGGAATTCCTGGTCCCCTAAGGATCATCGCTACTCTGAGTAGTCCTTCATAGAACATCGGGCCCTTCAGCATCATCCCATGATCACCCAGCCAATCCCCATGGTCTGAGGTAAACAGTACTACGGTGTTCTCTGCTAATCCCTGCTCATCGAGTGCGTTGAGAATTCGGCCCACGTTGTGATCAATCAATGAAATCATACCGTAGTAGTTGGCGATCGTATGTCTGAGCTGAAATTCTGTGTCATTATAGTTCCTGGCTCGACCATTGCGTTTTGGCAAACGATGGAGGGATTGCTCATGATCATAGATGGCTACATCCAATTCTGGATCGACGGAGCGATCTTCCACATAGGCTTTGTGCCACCAGGGACGTTTGTGCAGTTCCCTCGTTCGGAAGGGAGGTAAGTCCACTTCTTCGGGATGGTGAAGTCGTGACCATGGTTCCGGACAGTCAAAGGGCATGTGGGGATCCGAAAAGGAAGCCCAGAGACAGAAAGGCTTTCCTTCTTTACGTCGGCCCAGATAATCGATAACTCGGTCTCCGATCCAACTGGAATGATGCCAGGCGACAGGCATTGCCGAGTTCCAGGTCTGGATGGCGCCAACGTCCGGTGGTAGCTTGGTTCCATAGAGGTCCAGTTTTTTCTGACCGTGGCCATCTCTCCGTAGCCAGCGTTCGTAGTGGAGACCTTTGGGGGCGCTGGCCATCTCTTTTAGTTCATGACCCAGCACCAGCAACTGGGCTTCTTCAAATCCCATGTAGGGCCCAGTCCAGTCATCTGCGAAATTTGGAGAGCTTTGGTGGCACTCTGGGGTACCTGTCGGAGAGAAGGTGTTGTAAGAGGAGAAATGAGCTTTGCCAATAAATGCAGTGTGGTAGCCGTTGCGACCAAGCTGACCAGCGAAGCCTGCATCTCCTGTCTCAGAAGGAAGATCGATCCCATTATCCACCACTCCGTGGGTGAGTGGGTAGAGGCCCGTTAACATACTTGCACGAGCTGGCTGGCACATCGCGCTTGGGGTGATGCAGTGTTGAAATCGTGTCCCCTCTGCGGCTAATTGATCGATATGGGGTGTTTTGACTTTACGTCCCTCGAATCCATAACAATCACCGCGGTGCTGGTCGGTGGTGATGATCAAAATGTTTGGTCTGCTCATAACTGCCTAGGAAGAGTGTTGGTTTATTAGCACTGAACTTTGGTCAAGAGTTGGCCGGATGAGTCAAATTTGAAAGATTCTGTCTGATCTTCAAAGGAAGCAATGGCACCTTTTGATTGGGCTTCCTGAAAGAGTGGTGTGGTCAGTAGAATTTCGTTGAGGTGAAGCGTGGAGCGAATCTGGGCCAGTCGAATCAAATTTATTTCTGGCTTCCAGCAAGTGGCTACTAGAGCCCGAATGACTTCCTGATCATTGGCAAGAACGATGGGTAAGAAGGCTTTTTCCAGCACAGTGGATGAAACTGCATTCATGTACATTGAATGGAGATCAAGTTTGTTGGCTGTTGGCTGTGGCAGGAAGTCCACCATGCCAGTGCCCATCCCGTTTCGATTGGTGGCTGCTGTCATTCTCAGAGCAGCGATTTTGTGGATGAAGGGCGTAGAGGGATTTTCCACACCTCGAATATCTGTTCTACCTGAAATGTGCGGATCTAGCCCAGCTCCAGAAATCTCCTTGCCAAACTCCTCAACGATCAATGCATCCAGCTGATCAAATGGTAAACTGGGCATCAGGCTTTTGGCTTTGCGCAGAAGTCTTTTCTCTGTTTCAAAAAGTGCCTCCGGCTCCACAGGTTCAATATGACAAATTTCCCGATTGGCATTTTCAATGAGTGCTATGCCTGCCTTGATCGGAGCAGAGAGAATCGCTCTCTCAGCAAGCTTAGGTAATATCTCTTGTAATCCTTTAGGGCCAATTCTGTGAACAGAGCGAGCTCCTTCGGCTTTCCCTAGACCCACTGCGATCAGCTTGATCAACCCACTTTCAATTTCTCTAGGAAAGCTCGTGTGGGCTTTAACTCGATTTACAAGGATAATCCCCGCAGCCCCAGCTGCATTGGCATCGAAATGACAATGGATTCCATCACCGATCGACCCGTAGTCCACTGTTTTCATGGAAGAGCGGATTTCACACCCCATGCTCTCTTCGTCAATTCCCAACTTTTTCAGTACTTCTTGCTGTCCATCATCAGTACCTCCTCCATGACTCCCCATGGCTGGGACAATGAACGGTTTGAGGTTCCAGACCTTTAGCTGACTCACCACAGTTCTGGTGATGGTATCAATCTTAGCAATTCCTCGACTCCCAACAGCAATGGCAACCTCAGATCCTCTTGGGATTTGCTGGAGTTTCTGGCAGTTTTTCAGAACATCGGCCACCATTTTCTCTAGATTCTGAAGGGCAGGTGCTTGGGGATGTCTGATCCTCACTCTATGAAGTGGTGGCAATTTAACTTCAGCCAAGTGAGGAAATCTGATTGCAGGAAAAGCAGGAGACTGAAAATGGTTAGCTGTCATTTTTTTATGAGACCTCTACTCACGCTGAAGAATTATTTGCGAGATGCTCTGCGCTTTCGCATCCAATCACCGATAATCGGCCAAAGGAGAAGGATCACGGCTAAAATGGTGAAGAAAAGTGGAAGTGGTCGAGTAAAAATAGGACTGAAATCCCCCGCAGTCATCATCAAGCCACTACGGAGCTTTTCTTCCGCAAGTGGTGCGAGGACAAACCCTATCACGAAAGGACCCAAAGGAATCTTAGCGCACTCCATCAGGAAGCCCATCACTCCGAAGATTAGCATTACCCAGACATCAAACATGGTGTTGTTCAAGGCAAAGGAACCGATGACACAGAAGACCATGACAATAGGAAGAACGAAGCTTCTGGGCAAATACATCAATCCAGCAATGTATTTAACGGAGCTTGTCATCAGTAACCACATCAACACATTTGCCAAGAGGCAGGCGGCAATCATTCCCCAGACAATATCCGCATTTGTCAGGAACAGAGTGGGGCCAGGTTGAATCGAATGAATCATCAAGGCGCCGATTAGAATGGCATCAATGACACTTCCTGGAATGCCCATGGCGATCAAGGGGATCAGGGCTCCACCTACCGTTGCATTATTCGCTGCCTCCGAAGCCACGATTCCCTCTTCAGATCCTGTCCCAAATTTCTCTGGAGTTTTGGACATATTCTTGGCCGCAGTGTAGGCAATCACAGAACCAATGGAAGCCCCAATTCCCGGGAGAATTCCTACCCAAGTGCCAATCAAGGAAGAGCGAATCAGGTTGACCCCCTGTGCCATGAAATCTTTTGCACTCATCAGCATGCCCTTGCTGCTCATCGCTATCCGCTCAGGCACTTGGCCAATGTCGAGGGCATCCTTAATGATCTGGCTCACGGCAAAGACCCCGATCAAAACAGGCAGGAGCTTCAGACCCCCATTCAACATGTACCAATCGAAGGTCAGACGAGGCATTCCTGTTGCCGGATCAACCCCAGGCATCGAAATCAGCATCCCAAGCAACCCCGAAATCAATCCCTTGGCCAAAGAGCCTTCACTGACAGAGGCAATTAGTACCATTGCCATCATGATTAGAGTGAAATACTCAAAAGGGCCAAACTTGGTGGCAAAAATCGAGAGAGGCTTGGTGATGGTAGCCAGGGTGATCCACGCGATCAATCCACCAATGAACGATGCTGTAATGCCTAATCCCAATGCGCGACCTGGTTTGCCACTTCTGGCCATTGGGTAGCCATCAAACGTCGTCATCACAGCAGCTGGGGTTCCGGGCATTCTGAGGAGTGTTGCCGTAATTAATCCTCCACTGATAGCTCCTACATACATCGCTACAAGCAATACTATCGCGTTGAAGGGATCCATGTAGAAAGTCAAAGGGAGAGTCAGTGCAATCAACATCGCACCGGTCATCCCAGGGATGGCACCAACCAAGATGCCCAGTGAGGTTCCAATGAAGAGCAAGAAAAAAGGCCAAGGATTTAAGATCTGGCTGGCAGCCGCAAATAGTAATTCAACATCCATTGCGACTCGTCAGGTTGGTAGGTCGACGATGAAAACCTCCGTGAAAAGGTATTCGCTAGCAAAGCCAATCACGATTGCTGTGATTAGTGCAGGAAGAAATTTTTTCTTCTCAAATTTTTCAAGACTCCAAATCGTAATGATCAGAAAGAGGGTTGTCATCCAAGCGAAAGGCATCAGCCTAAAGTGAAGCATCAGACTGTAAATAACAGTTGCTAACGAAATAATTAGACCAGCACTGATTGAAGGTCGTTCTTTGATCTCTTCGTCTCCCGAAAGCTGAACTGGCTTTCTCAAGGCATTAAAGATCACCAGCCCAGCACAAAGAATCACAATAAATGCAGTTGCTTGAGGTACAGGCCCTGAGCCCAAAGGTTCAAAAGATCCTGGCGGCAGATCCCATGATTCCCAGAGAAAAACTAGGCAGATCAGGATGACCAACAACGAAACCCAAACTTCAAACCGCTGAAGAAGATTCATATCGATATCTTTAATGCATCACGAAACTCACCACTCCAAAGTCACAAGAGTGGTGAGTAGCACTTATTTTTTTGAGGCTAGTTTGGCTACTGGCTCAATTGCTGTCCATGTATTCTGCAGATCTTGCTGAAGATCGTTGCCACCTAAAAACAGATTGGCAAACCCTTTACTTTCTAGGAATTTTTGATACCGGTCCGTTGAGGTAGAAGCCTCCAGAGCATTTGCAAAGCCTTCGATTGCTGCCTTAGGAGTTCCCTTGGGTGCGAACCACCATGACTTGATGCAGAATTCCATGTCATAACCCAACTCTTTCATGGTGGGTAGATCTGACAACTGATCAAAGCGAGCAGCCCCAGTGTAAGCCAATGGCTTGATTTGAGCTTCGGGATTTTCCGAACCGTCCGGCATTCTGGTGAATTTAACGACCTCAGCTCCAGAGAGGACTGTCGCGTTGGTTTGAGCTCCAGTTAAAGCGGTGTAATTTGCTGTTCCTCCACCAATTTGTACGAAGCGGAACTTTGCACCTGGCACCAATTCCTGAAGCATGACTCCTGCGAGATGATTGATTGCGCCGAGGTTTGCTCCGAAGATTAATGAATCTGGATTTGTTTTGGCTTCGCTGAGAAGTTCCTGAACAGAGTTGATGCCTGAGTCTTTGCGGACCATCGGCAGCACACAGAACTCGCCAGTTGCGGCAACAGGTTCAAAGTCTCTCCAGCCAAAGTTCAAAGCCCCACTACCTTCTCCTCCCATCAAAGCGATGTGAATTAAGAGAAAGGTATGGCCGTCTGGGCTGGCTTCCATGACTTGCCGAGAGCCAATCGAGTAATGTCCACCTACGTTGACAATCGTGACAGGCTGGGAAAGAAGGTTGTTCTCCTTCATAGCAGCTTGGAAAACTCTTGCGGTCTGGTCAGAGGTTCCACCTGCCTTGAATGGAACAATGACCTTGATTGGTTTCTCTGGCCAAGCCCCCCAAACAGGTGAGGTCAAAAGGCTCAAGCCAACAAAAAGTGAGATCAGAATGCGTGACATGCTTGGTCTCCCATCATAGGATTAGCAATCATCCGGACCTTGAATCCTGATGGAAGAACTCTCCCATCTCCAAAAACCGGGCTGAAGTAAATTGGTTGGGCCACACAAAAATATTCTTAATTTGGTCCTACCACAGCCAGTTTTAGTGGAGGCTGGCACGAAAAGCAACCCTTAATTACGTTTGACAGTAATCTCGGACTCATTTTCAGAATTAGAACCCAACTAAAGATTTGGATCATGGTTTGCCTTTAGCTCATCTCTGCTAAATTTCTAACAAAGCGAGCCTGGGAATGGAACTCTGGTTTGATTATTCGACTCAACTAGGTTTTCTTTTGGAACGCAACCATCTCCGGCAGAATCTTTTTGGAGAATGTTGATGCTTAGCTCAAAGCCAAAACACTGTACGTCCACGCAACTTGAAGTGATTGATGATCTCCATCGAGAAGAAATTGAGATCTTAAATGATTTCATGAGAGCACTCCCCAACAGTAATGACGATCAAATTGTTGAATGGCTTCAGCGCTTGGAAGGGCAGGTCCTCAATCATTTTAATGAAGAAGAAGCCTGTATGAAG
>DJYX01000194.1 GCA_002450295.1 Deltaproteobacteria bacterium UBA6967 | reverse complement strand
ATTCCTTTATTCTATGAAGGCTTAGATACCTTATTAGACTACCTGCCGAAAGATGCTTATATCGTTTTGGACGAAGCATCCAAAACCGCTGAGCGAGCGAAAAACTTCTATGATGAAGTGTTCATGGAATATGAGATGAGCGTGCAGCAGGGCAATCTGACTGTACCTCCAGAGGAAATGTATCTGGATCATCGACAGTTTCAGGCAGAGATGGAGCGGCGTGTTCGATTACGGTGTTTTCAGCAGCGTAAGAATGAAGATGATGAGTCTTTTGTTGGCCCATCAACTTTGTTTAACACGATTGATAATCGAGGTCTGAGGCAAGGCTTTGAAAAAGCTGGTGCTGTGTCTGCAGTGGGTCATGTAATCAATTTACTCCAGGAGTGGCGATCTCAGGGTGCTCCGATTTTCTTGAATGCCAAAACCCAAACAACTGCAGATCATTTCCGTCAACTCCTTGGTGATCTGGGAATTGAAGCTACAGTGCCCAACGGGGAGCTGAATTCAACGACTTTCCCGTGGCTTCAGTGGATAGAGTCAAACAATGAACAAGTAAATCATCGGGGTGCGTTACCAATATTTGTTGGGCCCCTTTCAGGAGGATTTCGCTGGATAGATGGGTCTGGTCAACCGGCCTTTGCCTTGTTAACGGAAGAGGAGATCTTTGGTGAAAAGAATCGGCGGAGACGTTTAAATCGAGCCCAGATTCAAGCAGTCGGTAATTCTCTGGAGGATCTGAATGAGGGGGATCATGTAGTACATCTAGATTATGGGATTGGACGGTATATGGGTTTGACCAAGATCCCAGTAGGTACATCTGATTCTGATTTTATGGTCTTGGAATATGCTCGAAATGAGAAAGTGTATGTTCCCGTGCAGAAATTTCATCTGGTTCAGAAGTACGTCAATGCAGATGGACAGTCGCCTAAACTAAACAAGCTTGGGGACAAAGCATGGACAAAGACACGCAGCAAGGTCGCAAAAGCTGTAGAAGATATTGCAGAGGAATTAACTGAAATCTACGCTGCTCGTAAGGCTAGAAAGGGGTTCTCTTTTCCAAAAGATGACTCTGAAATGCAAGAATTTGAATTGAGCTTCCCCTATGAAGAAACTCCTGATCAGAATGAAGTCATTGGACATGTGAAGTCGGATATGGAATCCGAAATGCCAATGGATCGTCTGATCTGTGGAGATGTTGGATTTGGCAAGACCGAAGTTGCAATGAGGGCTGCTTTCAAGGCGGTTTCTGCTGGAAAACAAGTGGCCATATTAGTGCCGACCACAATTTTAGCCCAACAACATCATGTCTCGTTCTCAAAAAGATTCGAATCTTCGGCTGCTAAAGTTGAGGTGATCAGTCGATTTAGAAGCCTTGGTGAACAGAAAGAGGTACTTCGGGGTCTTCGTGACGGGACGGTAGATATTTTAATTGGCACCCATCGACTACTTTCAAAGGATGTTGAGTTCAAAGATTTAGGATTGTTGGTTGTGGATGAAGAACAACGTTTTGGGGTTAAGCACAAGGAAAGGATCAAGCAGTTTAGGGCTGAAGTGGATGTGCTGACCATGTCTGCAACACCGATCCCCAGAACGCTGCATATGTCTCTGACAGGTATCAGAGATCTGAGTATCATCAATACGGCTCCAGCTGACCGAATGGCCGTTCGGACCAGACTGCTGAAATCCAACGACTATATTATTCAGGAAGCAGTCAGCAGAGAGATTCGAAGAGGTGGCCAGATTTATGTTGTCCATAATCGAGTAGAGTCAATCTTTCAGTATGGGAATTACTTAAAGGATATCCTACCGAATGTTCGTATTGGTGTTGGTCATGGACAAATGGGAGAGAGTCAGCTGGAACGCTTGATGCTCGACTTTATGGACGGGCAGTACGACGTATTGGTTGCTACGACAATCATTGAGTCGGGTCTTGATATTCCAAGAGCCAATACAATCATCATCAATAATGCGGATCAATTTGGGCTGTCCCAACTTTATCAGCTCCGTGGAAGAGTAGGGCGGAGTAATGTACAGGCTTATGCATATCTACTTGTTCCGCAGGAGAAAATACTATCCAACGTAGCTCAAGAGAGATTGAAGGTTCTACAGGAACTCAATGATTTGGGAGCTGGTTTCAAAGTGGCTTCGAGAGATTTGGAACTAAGGGGTGCAGGGAATTTACTTGGATCGGAACAATCTGGCCACATAGCTAGCGTTGGGCTTGAACTTTACACGCAGATGATTGATCGGGCGGTGAGAAGAATTGAGCAAGCAGCCCTCGTTTCGCTTGAGGAAATGAAGGTGCAGATTGGCTTTTTGGAGGAAAAAATTCCTGAAAGCTATATTAAAAGCACTAGTCAGCGACTGGCACTCTATAAACATTTGTCTTCAATTCAGGAGATTGATCAATTGTGGGAACTTAGGGCAGGCATTGAAAACCGCTTTGGGACTATTCCTGAATCGGTTATCAATCTATTCAAGGAAGCGCAAGTACGCTGTTGGGGGCAGCGTTTTGGAGTACCAGGAATTGAGTTCAAGCAAAACAAACTCAGGTTACAGTTATTACCCACCACAAAAATGAAGCATGATGCCTTGGTAGAATGGCTGAGTGAGCCAAATTCCCCTCTACGATTTCATCCAGAAACAACTTTAGAAATGTTGCAGGTTCCTCAATCGATGGATGGAATTCTTGCAGGTCTTCAGCAATTCCAAAGGATTTTTCCTGAAGCAGAAACCCATGTTTGATTGGCGGGAGTTATTACTTCGAAACCAGAATCAACCCGCACAAACTGACCGAACTACCCTCAAATTGTTGGAGGAACAACTTCTTCATTTGTTACCACCTGTAGTAAATGCTCTGAATGCAACCAATATTTTGCCTCTTCAGCCTATTTGGTCCAAAAACGAGATAGCTCTGAAATTCAATATAATATTGGAGGAGGTGGAACAAAGATATTTAGTGGCTTGGGATCATGTCAGAAATGCCCAGATCCAAAAACTTGAAGCCGATTATCAGAATTGGTATCAGGCCCAACTCCGTTCAGATAAATCTCTTTTCAGCACTTATTGCCAGTGGCAGGAATTGCTGATTCAGCAGCATGCTCAGGGCTGGTCTTCTTGGATTATACTCGGCTTAAAAGGACATCCATTTGTTGCCAGAGAATTGAAGAGGGAGCAATCCTTGACACCAGAGACAGAACTCTTGTTAGCAGAGTTCTTTCGGTGTGCAAAGCCTCTGCTCCAAATAGACACTGATACTGTTCTGAAGGAGTTTTATAGTTTTCAGGCTGCATTTACTCAGCAGAAACCCTTCCTACCTCGTCTATTTCAAGAAATCTCAGATGCATCAGAAAAAGAAATTTTTGAAAAGCTAGGCGACAATGAATTTGTTGAGGTAGCTAGGATTTTTTGG
>DJYX01000097.1 GCA_002450295.1 Deltaproteobacteria bacterium UBA6967 | reverse complement strand
GCGATCTTAAGAACCTTTCGCACCTTGTGAAGCGGCATGCCGATGTGCTCGGCCAGCTCATCTGGTGTTGGTTCTCTCCCAAACTCTTGAATCAGGGAACGAGAGGTGCGGGAGAGCTTATTGATGGTCTCGATCATGTGCACAGGAATACGGATGGTCCTTGCCTGATCAGCAATCGCTCGGGTAATCGACTGACGGATCCACCAAGTAGCATAGGTTGAAAACTTGTAGCCCCGGCGATACTCGAACTTGTCCACGGCTTTCATCAGCCCAATGTTTCCTTCCTGAATCAGATCCAGAAACTGTAGGCCACGGTTTGTATACTTCTTGGCGATGCTGATCACGAGTCGAAGGTTTGCTTCCACCAACTGGCTTTTGGCAAACTTCACGTTGCGCTCGGCTTGCCGCAATTTCTTTACTTCCAATTGGAAGGCGTCCCAGTCTAGTGCAGTGCGCTCAGTCATCGTTGCAATCCGCTGTCGGCAAGCCTGTATTTTCTCGTAGACACGTCGGGCGATATTGAAAGGCTGTTTGGCTCGCTCTTCAATCTGCTTTCGAATTGGCGCTTCTAGCTCTTCATTCTCAGTTTCGTGGGCTCGCTCCCACTCTGCAAAGAATTTGTCGGCAGCGTCCAAATCGAGAACCAGATTTTGCCGGTATCGATCCAACTGACGATAGGTCAAATCGATCTTGCCCTTGTGCTTGAACATCAAGCTGCACATGTTGTCGATTTGCCGAGAGTTGAAGTTGATACTGCGAATTGTGTTCTGGTAATTCTGCTTGTGCGTGTTCATCAGGGCTTGTTCTTCCTCGGTCAGTTCTCGCTCCTGGGATTGTTGCCGAAGGCCAAAGACAATGTCATAGTCTTCTCGGGCTCGATCCAAGTTCTGGATCAGTTCTCGTGTTGCCTTGGATTCATCTTCTATGACATTGTCGTCTTCATCGAGTCCTGAAATGATATGACGAGCACGCAGTTTCTCAGAGCGCAATTTCTTGGCGACATCAAACAGATGTAGCAGTACAAGATTGGATTCTACGAAGATTTCGATCAACTCCTGATGGCCTTCCTCAATTTGCCGAGCAACCGAAACCTCTCCATCCCGGGTGAGCAGTTCAATACCACCCATCTCGCGTAGATACATGCGTACGGGGTCATCAGTGTTGTTGTCAACTCCCGGCTCCAGATCCAATTCCTCTGCGGGCTCAAAGTCCATATCATTACTGCTTTCCCGCTTGCCAAGGCTGACATTTTTACTTGAATCAAGGACCTCAATGTCCATATCAGAGAGAACGTTGAGGATGCGCTCCAACTGTTCAGGAGTTGTGGTACTGCTGATTTGAGCATTGATTTCGTCAAGAGTGACGAATCCTTTGTCGCGTCCTTCTGCGAGAAGCTCGCGGATTACCTTGTCCAAAATTTTTTGTTCGGCTTGGGCTTGCGAGGAGGAGTGGGCATTTGCGTTCATGGGCTCACACTTAGCGAGGTTTGAAAATGCGGTTCAACTCTTCTTCCATCTGACGTAAGGTACGTCCCAACAGAGCATGTTCTGTTGAATTGGGCGCTACCAACTGCAAGCGTTCCTGGCGATATTCTCGCAGGTGACGTTCCTTGAGACGGCGCAGAGAGAGACGGAACTGAGACTCAAGATGTTCGTGCAAGAAGTCGGTGGCGTACAAGGCTGCCAATTCCCGCGCCAACTCTGGTTGCTCCTTGGCAAATTGTTGTGGAAGGTGGGCGCTAGATGCGTCGTCTGGGAGCTGCAACAGTTGTTCATACAGTTGCCGATAGAGGGAGTGTCGGAAATCTTCTGGACGCAAAAACTGCTTCGCAAGAGACATCAATTGAGCTTCGGTCAGCAGCGCTTGCAGCAAAAACCGCTCGTCTGGTGAATGCGGTGATTGACGAATCACAGAATTTGAAGAACCGAACATTCTATTATTTTTTGAGAAATTTGTCAAGGTTTTTGCTGCAGCAAAAACTGTTTCGTTAGGTAGGCGTAGTGCCTCCGCAATTTGCACCCAAACCATCTGGCGCTGTTCAAGTTTTGGAATCGGCTGAGCTGCGACGAGTAACTCACGAAGAGCTTCCTGGCGTCCGGGGACAGTTTCAGGATATTTTGCTAAAGTTTGCCGGATCAAATACTCTAAGAGAGGCTGCTTCTTCGCTAGCAATTTGGAGAACGCTTCTTCGCCTTTATTCTGTAAAAAGCTGTCAGGATCTTCGTTTTCAGGGAGTGTTAGGATGTAGGTGTCGAGGGGAACAGGCAGAAACAACTGACAATTCTTCAAAGCTGCTTTTTGACCTGCAGCGTCACCATCGAACAGTAAGACCACCGAGTTGGCGTGGCGTCGAATCAGCTGCAGGTGTTCAGGAGTTAACGCGGTCCCACAAGTAGCGACTGCCTGGGCGAAGCCATACTGATGCATCCGGATTACATCCAGATACCCTTCCACAAAGATCAGTTCACGACTCCGACGAATCGCTTCCAAGCCTTCGTAAAGACCGTAGAGGACCTGGCTTTTACGGTAGTATGGGGTCTCAGGACTATTCAAATACTTCGGTTGATCTTCGCTACGGATGACCCTACCCCCAAAGCCGATACAACGTCCCCGAGCATCCCGAATGGGGAAGATCAGTCGGTTGCGAAAGCGGTCGTAGCGACGCTCTTGCTGTTCTGCCATTTTGACTAGCCCGCACTGCTCTTGAATCTGAGCAGGAATTTTTTGGGCAAGGAGATACTGGTGAAGTCGCTGCCAATCATCTGGAGCAAAGCCAAGCTGAAAGCGTTCCTGCCATTCTGCAGGGACATAACGCTGATCTAAGTATGCACGAACATCTTGTCCAGTTGGTCCTTGCAGTTGTTGTTTATAGAAGTCGCTAGCGAGTTGTAAAGCATGCAGACCAGCTTCCTGGTCAGGTTTACGCTGATCCGATTTACCTTCGTGACGCAACTCTACGCCCGCCTTGTTGGCGAGGTCGGTGACCGCTTCGGCAAAGGTCAAACGTTCGAACAACATCAGAAAACGAATGGCATCACCGCTAGTTCCGCAGCCAAAACAATGAAAGAAGCCACGCTGCGGATTGACGTTGAAGGATGGGGTCTTTTCAGAATGGAAAGGACAGCAGGCTTTGAAGGTACTACCTGTGCGGCGTAGAGCGACACCTCGTTCTTCCATTAACTGGACGAGGTCAGTACGATTGACTACCTCACGAACAAAATCATCGCTGAAGCGCATCGGCAGAGCTTAGCAGGAGGTCAGACGAAACTGGGGTTGGTGTTGCCATGCGGGTACCTTATAACGGACTCGTTCTGGTTCCGTCAATGAAATTGTCCCGTAGAGATTACAAGGAGTCTCTCCAGCCTCTGCCAGAATTTCTCCCCAAGGAGAGATGATCAGGCTGTGGCCATAGGTCGCTCGGCCATCTGGATGTTCGCCACACTGAGCCGCGGCAATCACAAAACAACCATTTTCAATGGCTCGAGCTCGCAGTAGCGTATGCCAGTGGGCTTTTCCCGTAGGACGCGTGAAAGCTGCGGGAATAGCTAATAATTGCGCACCAGCCTGACTGAGCGTTCGATATAGATGTGGAAACCGCATGTCATAGCAGATACTCATTCCGTATCCTCCCCAAGGAGTTTGTAGCAGGACGGCCTCCTTGCCAGCTTCAAAGCTCGCTGACTCACGATAGGATTCCTGATCACTGAGAATGGCATCAAAGAGATGAATTTTGTCGTAGCGGGCTCGAATCTTCCCCTGATCATCGATGACGAATCCACGATTCAGCAACCGTCCGTCGCCAGTTGAGTTGTGGAGAATTAGGGAACCGACATGAATCCAGACTCCTGCTTTGACAGCGATATCTAGGCAGCACTTCAGCACAGGATCTTCTTCTTCAGTAACGGCTGTTGCTCGAGCAAGAGGATTTTTCTGCTGCAATAGGTTGACGGCTTCTGGCAGAACGATCCACTGTGCTCCTTTTTCAACCGCTTCCTGCAAAGCAACTTCCACCTGTTGGCGATTGTATTCGAGGTCAATGCCGGAGGTTAGCTGCACACAGGCAACCTTCAGTTCACTAGGCGTATTTGTCATGAAAAATTCAACTTTTGGAGTTTGGGAGCGATGATGACTTGGCAATAGGGATTTTCTGGATGCTGGCGATAGTAGTTTTGATGATAGTCTTCTGCAGGATAAAAGGTGCCTAAGGGAACGATCTCAGTAACGATTGGCCTAGAGAACCTTGAGGCTACTTCCTGTTTTGATTTCATGGCCAGTTCCTGTTGCTCTTCGGAATGATAAAAAATTGCTGAGCGGTATTGGGTGCCAACGTCGTTGCCCTGACGATTGAGTGTTGTTGGGTCGTGCATCCTCCAGAACCAATCCAAGATCTCAGAATAGCCGATTATCTCTGAATCAAAATCGAGTTGGACAACTTCCGCATGTCCTGTCATTCCAGAACAGATTGAGCGATAATCTGGATTGTTGGTATGTCCACCGGTGTAGCCACTCACAATGCGGTGGATGCCTTCAATACGCTGGTAGACTGCTTCCAAACACCAGAAGCAGCCGCCAGCTAGGGTAGCTTTAGTCAATTCCATTCCGTCACTCCTTTGTGAAAAATAGATGCTTTCGACTCATGGTGATCAAGATTTGGTGATTCCCTCAATTTAGCAATGGGCAGTGAGAAAGCCGACTTGAAAATTCCCTTTCGACTTGAAGAGTCTTTCGAATTCCGTAGGGATATTTTCCTCATTCAGGGGGCTGTTCCAGAGATCTTCCGTCAGAGTGCCGATCTTGTAGTTCGGATGGTTCTGGAGTAGTTCAAGCACCATCTGGAAGTATTCTTGATGATCGGTTTTGAAGCGAATTTCTCCACCTTCTCGAAAGAAAATCAGCAGTCGATCCAGAAATTCACTGGAAAACAGCCTGTGCTTTCGATGAGCCTTCTTGGGCCAGGGGTCTGGGAAGTTTACATGGAGGATGTCTAGACTTTTTTCAGTCAGATACTCTCCGAGCAGTTCCCCCCTGTCTTTTACAAGCAGAGCATTGATCAACTGAGCTTGAGCCAGTTTGCGAGCAGCCAGTGTTAGGCGTTTGAAGCGTAACTCAAAGCCGAGGAACGCATCTTGTGGATGTTGGCTGGCCCAGGCTTGCAAATAACCACCAGAACCACAACCGATCTCCACATGTACTCGTTCTGCGCGCTCACGCAGAGGTTCCCAATGCTGCTGGATTTGATCCAAGGTGGGATGAGGTAACAGCAGATCTGGATAGTCGTGCACCTGCTTCAAATAAGGATTGGTGCGAGTCATTCGCTCGTAGACCTGTTCTGGCAATTCCCGATGGTCTCGTATGCGGAATTTTTTTAGTTGCTCTAGATTCATATTTGTATGTTGCAGTTAGAGCAGATTCAATGGCAAACAGATGGGAGCGCGCTACTTCGACTTTCCGATAGTGAGGAAGTTCGCATCTTGGCGCTCTCCGTGACAGAGCTATCATTATACGCAGGACAGCAACTTTCACCCGATCTGCTAGAACAGATTCAATCGGCTGGCCGATTCCGTGAGATATATAAAAAATCTCTGGATTTGCTTGCCCGGCGCGAACACTCCATCTGGGAACTCCGACAAAAATTACGACAGCGCTTCCCTGGATTCAGGGAAGTGGAGCCTGTCTTGTTACAACTTGAGGAGCAAAAGTTCCTTTGTGATGAACGCTTCTCTCTGAATTTCGTTCGTTCCCGTATGGCCAATCGCTCTTGGGGCGCTTATCGGCTGCGTGCTGAGCTAAAGCAGCGTGGCGTTGCCGGGCAGTGGATCGATCAAGCCCTGGCCTCAGAGGTAGATGAATCTGTCTTGAGGGAAAAAGCCGAAGCACTCGTAAGAAAGTTCGGATTTCCCACAGATCCTGCAGCGAAAAGAAAGTTAGCTCAAAAACTCTACCAACGAGGTTTCTCGCAAGAATTGATCAACCAAGTGCTTTCGCAAGATCCTCTGTGATACGAATTCTCTCATTTGGAAACCTCCGATAGGTCCTTCATGTTCCCCAAGCGCATTACCAAGGAAGAGGTCGGTGAGTTGCCTCTAGTCAGCTATTCTGGAAGAATTGAGCTAGTGGCAAATCATGAAAGTCTCAAGGCCTGTCTGCCAGCATTACACGCTGAAAAATTGCTTGGATTTGATACGGAGACCCGTCCCTCTTTTCGTAAAGGAGTGATGTTCCCGATTGCCCTACTGCAATTGGCGACCCAGGAAACAGTCTACTTAATTCGCCTGAACCAGCTCGGATTTCCTGAAGAACTGCGTGACCTATTGGCATCACCGGAGTCACAGAAAGTTGGGGTAGCCATCCGAGATGACATCAAGGGCCTTCAGCAATTAGGAGCGTTTATACCACAAGGCTTCGTTGAACTTAGTCAACTCGCTCGTCAGTTGGGGATTGTTACCTGTGGACTACGAAATCTTGCTGGAATCTTTCTCAATGTGCGAATCTCAAAGAAAGCCCAACTCAGTAACTGGGAGCAGGAAGAACTGACAGAGAGTCAGCAGAATTATGCAGCGACTGATGCATGGATCAGCCGGGAAATTTATGGTTTCCTTGACCAAGGAGGCTTGTTACAGAATACCCCAAGCTTTGAATCCTGACATGGAAGTTCAAAAACAATGGCTATTTGCAGCTAGTGCAGACGAGAGTATCTACCAATTTCTAAGCCGAGAAACAGGCTTGCACCTGCTGGTTGCTGGTATCTTGTATCGTCGCGGCTATTGTACTCCGGATGAAGTAGGAATCTTTCTGCAACCAGAACTTCGTCAGCTTCGAGATCCATTTTTGCTTCGGCATATGCAGGAAGCAGTTGAGTTGGTGCTGCCTTTCCTGCGAGAGAATCGGCGCATTCTAATCTTAGGAGATTATGATGTCGACGGAATCACATCGACAGCGCTGCTACTGAGTTTTCTACGCGACGCAGGATGCAGTCAACTCGACTACTTTATTCCACAGCGATTACAGCACGGCTATGGGCTGACCCCAGCCAGTGTCGATGTGATCTTGTCGCGCCAACCAGAGTTGGTGATTACTGTTGATAACGGCATTACTGCTCGCAAAGAAGTTCAGCAACTCCAGAATGAGGGTGTAAGTGTTTTAATTACGGACCACCACCTAGCTCTGCCAGATTCTCTTCCAGAGACTGTTACCGTCAATCCCAACCATCCAGCTTGCTCCTACCCGTTTAAAAAAATTTCCGGCTGTGGGGTGGCCTTCAAACTAGTGATGGCTTTGCGCAAAGCCCTACGAGACATTGCTTGGTGGGATGAAGAACGGCCAGAACCAAATCTAAAGCAGTTGCTTGATTTTGCTGCGCTGGGAACAGTTGCAGATGTAGTCGATCTGCGCGATGAAAACCGTTTGTTTGTTCATGCGGGTCTACAATTAATGAACGCTCAACCAAGGCCTGCGATCCAAGCGTTAAAACAGGTCAAAAGGGTTGATGGAGAGATTACCGCAACAACACTAGGATTTAAGTTTGCGCCCCTGATGAATGCTGCGGGTCGTCTTTATGATGCTGCATTGGCAGTAGAACTATTGCTGAGTCCAACTCTGGATCAGGCTTTGCCACTTGCCCAGCAACTCAATGACATGAATGAAGAGCGACGCAACCTAGAACAGGAGATGTTGACCATTGCCTTTGAGCAAGCGGCTCAGCAGGAAGACCAGAAAGGTTTGGTGCTTGCCTCAGGTCAGTTTCATGAGGGAATCAATGGGATTGTTGCTGCACGTTTAGCTGAAAAGACCTTCAAACCAACGATTCTGTTGAGTACTGCTAATCCTGAACGATACACTGGTTCAGGACGTTCAGCGATTCCAGACTTTCACCTCAAGGAAGCGCTGCAGGAGTGTGCTGACCAGCTAGTTCGTTTTGGAGGTCATGCGGGTGCTGCAGGGTGTACAGTTGCTCCTGAAAATCTTGAGGCTTTCCGCACTGCTTTTGCAAGAGTTTGTGAAGACTGGTTGCCTAAGCAACTGAGGCCGCAGCTACTGCTGGATGGAAAGCTGCCGCAGCAAGGACCAGATGCGCTTTTGGTAGAGCAAATTCAACAACTTGAACCCTTTGGCGCGGCAAATCCAGAGCCACTCTTTGCGTTGCCAACCCCACAAGAGGAATTTCAGTTACTTAAGGATCATCACGTGAAGTGGATACTTTCCCGCTCTACCGAAGTCATTGGATGGAATTTTGCTGAGCAATTGCAGGGAGTCAAACCACATCAACTAGCGGTGACAGTTGGCTTCAATGAGTTTAGGGGACAACGAAAAATTCAGATGTTGCTTAAGGAAATCCAAGCATGAATCCAGCGCCTGTGTTGCTCTGACAGCATTCAGTCCAGAAGAGGCCGAGCACCTTGTGGAACCAGCTACTACAGAAGGGATTGATGAACTATGTCAAATTCCCTCAAGGAGAAATGAAGCTGGTCTTCTATTGGCAAGGCAATCTGGATCACTCAAAAGAATATTCAATGCTTGCGAAAACCACGCGGGATCAATCATCGGCCATTCAGCAGCTTCTTAGTGAAAATCATTCCTATGACTTTCCCTGTCTGTTGGCCTTGCCCATTCTGTGGGGCAATCAGGACTTTTTAAATTGGATTAAGGAGGAAACCCATCCTCAGGAGTTGATTGAATGAGTAGTGTTCGGACAAAAAGAATTGTGCTGTTATGGCTGGGCACAACTTTTTTGATTTTGGGAGGAGCAGCTTCTGCTGTGATGAGCTTGGTTGATCCCAAGAGTCATGTGAGTACTCAGATTCAAACAGTCACAATTGAAGAACTTCAATCGATTCCTTTCGAGGTCGATTCTTCAGAAGTATCAGGTGATAACGCAACCCAGGTTGTGGAACCAGCATTGTCCCTACCGCAAGGAGCTGTCCGAGCAGCTCTGCTAGAAGTTGATCAACCCTATTGGGAAGTAATCGATCGACAGCGCTTGGGCATGGTTACTGAGAATTGGCAAACCGTCCTGATTCAGAACCACTACAAGCTAGACTACACGATCATTCCCGAATATGCCCGTGACTGGGAATGGATTCAGGATGGCAGGAAAATCAAGGTTCAGTTTCATACTGAGGTTGATGCGATGAAAGATATTCTGTCACGCAAAAAACTGGGCAAATTTGCAGTACAGATGACCTCTTTATCGGTCACTGATTTTCCAAAAGCATTGGAGTTGCTACAACTGCTGGTGCAGGACGGTCACTATGCCTACATACACCGTACCGAAGACAAGTTTGAGGGAATGGTTTGGTACCGCGTAAGAATCGGATTTTTTCAGGGTGCTGAAGAAGCACAGGTGGTAGGCCAGGAGGTGTTTGAGAAATATTCTAAAAGTGGTGAGTTTACTGGTGATTACTGGGCAGTGGCGCCAACTTCTCGAGAATTGTCCCGTAATTTAATTGATCTTCAACAACCGATTACCAAACCTTGGACCATTGAATTGCCCATCGAGGAGGACTTGACGACAGCGAGTGCTCTGTTACCCAAGTTTATTGAACACACAGACTTCAGTTACCTATCCCAGCGATTCGATAGAGAAACGAACAAGCTACAATTCCGTATTCGTGTGGGATTTTTTGAGACAACTGGGGAAGCCCGCTCTACTATGTATTCACTGCGTAATCATTATAGTGGTTTCCGTAATGCTCGTATTGTCAAACTTTGGGATGCCAACTCTGCAAATGCTCAGTGAGTATTGCTGGTTTCAGTCGGAAAGCTGGTCGACGAGTCGGTACCAGCACCTCATGCTCCAGACTGGATAACGCACAGATTTCTGAGAAGCAAAAATCTCCGCTTGCATAGGATGGCCGAATCTCCAGAACCTTTCCCCCTACCGGCATCCAAAGAGCATTCGTCAATCCGGCTCCATGTGGAGCCACCACGTGGGTCACTCCACTAAAAAGCTGCATCTGCCTTTCGATCGACCAATCTTCCAGTTCGACTATCCGATAACCATAACGATCCAGTATCGGCAGTAACCCCTGCTCATTCTGCAAGTGCCGACGCTTTACACGCCGACGAGAAATATAAATTCGGCTAGTCAAATCGTTGCAGGCATTGCTGCGACCGAGATAATTTTGACGAAGGTACTCGATAGAGTATTTGATGTCTTGAAGAGATGGCTTGCTAGGAATAGTGAGCAATTCACATTGAAAGATTCTTGGGGGTAAAACCGTCAGCCTGATTCGGAGTTGCTGAAGAAAAGCGATGTAATTTACTGGTAACCACCAAGGCAATAACCAGTGACTTTCCCTTTGTGTGAGCACTTGGGGAATGAGTTCTGTCCAGAGATGGTAGTAGCTGTGAAAGTGGGGATGGATTCCGAGATGAAAGTGCCCTGAGAGTCTTTGAGTTGTAGCAGTGAGATCAGGGATTCTTCCAGAAAGACGCTGGGTAAAGCGGTTGAAATTTTCTCCGTTTGTAGGATTGCTGTGGGGATTGATCAAGTTCCAGCGAAAGTGATTCCCATGGAAGTATAGCCAATCACTGGAGCGGACGAGTCCATCTTGTGCATCAAGGTAAGCCTGCTGAATCTGCATTCAGACATTGTATTGCTGACGATAGTATTCTCGATAAGATCCAGAGGTCACTTGTTCTACCCAGGCTTGGTTGTTGAGATACCAGCGAATGGTTTGTAAGAGTCCCGTTTGGAAATCCAACTCTGGGGACCACTTCAATTCCCGTCGCATCTTCCGTGGATCAATTGCGTAGCGCTGATCGTGGCCTGGTCGGTCTTTGACAAATGTAATTAGTTTACGGCAGGAATCGTCTCCGTTTCGGCCTAGTTCCTTGTCTAACAGATCGCAGATCAGATGCACTACATCCAGATTGCGCCATTCATTGGAGCCTCCGATGTTATAGCATTCCCCTGTTTGTCCCTTGCGGAAAACCAGGTCGAGTGCTCGGCAGTGATCCTTGACGTACAACCAGTCCCTGATGTTGCTACCATCTCCGTAGACTGGCAAAGAGCGTTCTGCCAGACAGTTGTGAATCAGTAGTGGAATCAGCTTCTCAGGAAACTGAAATGGGCCATAGTTGTTCGAGCAATTGGTTGTGACAACATTCAGTCCATAGGTGTGATGGTACGCTCGAACTAGATGGTCGCTACTGGCTTTACTGGCAGAGTAGGGTGAGTTTGGTGCATAGGGAGTTTCTTCATGAAAAGCGCCCTCTTGGCCGAGTGAGCCAAAGACTTCATCCGTACTCACATGATGAAAACGTGGGTCAGGGCTATTGCCCCAGTAGGCTCGTGCAGCTTCCAGTAAGTGAAAGGTGCCCAAAATATTTGTTTCAATGAAGTCTGCAGGTCCGCTAATACTTCGGTCAACGTGGGATTCTGCAGCTAGGTGAAGAACTCCTTCGATTTTGTTTTCAATGAAGATCTTTTTGACAACATCAGGTTGCCGTAAATCTGCATGAAGGAAGTGATAGTTTGAATTTCCCTCAACTTCTTTCAGGTTGAGCAAATTCCCAGCATATGTGAGAGCATCAAGGTTGAAGACGTGATCTTGTGGGTGATGCTGTAACCAGTGGAGAACTAGGTTGGAGCCGATGAAGCCGGCTCCACCTGTAATCAAGATTCTCATCAGGTTTCAGAAAGAAATGCGTAGGAGGGGTAGCGTGGTTGAATGCTCCCCACTGAATGATCGTTGGATTAAGTTGTTCGCCAATGGGGTTGGGTTGATAGCTAGGGTATGCTTAGCTCGATTGTAATTGAAAATACTTGGTGTGATTTCGTGTTGGGCATTGAACATGTCATCTTCGACACTGCCGCCTTGTCCAATCTCATAGAGGCCGAACATCATTCCCCCGAAAACGCCAACAGCAGCTCCACGGGCGATCATGCTGGTAACTTCGGCTGATTTCTGATCTTTCCAAGCCCAAAGAGCCAGTCCACTGACAGCGCCTATTCCTCCTCCCCAGAGAGAATCAATGAAAACAATTTCTAGATTTGCTTGAGCTTGGGATTGCTGGGGGGTTGCAAAGATGAGAGTGATAGCGCCTACGGTAGCGCAGAGAGTACTTTTAATCCATTTACGAACCATTCAAACCTCCTGTTTGTGGTGAGAAACTCAAAAAGTTTTTGCAAGTACTGTTCTAGTTGTTTTTACTCCCACCAGTTCTGACGAGGATTCTTTCCCTTGTCCTGATAGGGGGGTAGGCATTCAATAACCGCGCTGTCTGTATCGTATTCGACTACACGATAGTGAGGACTCTGGTCGACCTTCAGGCAGGCACGGTATGCGTCATTCTTGAACTGCTTGGCATCGTGGTAGCCCACACGGGTCGTGCTGTTACATCCTGCCAAAATGCCTAGGGCACAAACCAAGAACAGTGAGCGCATTTCAAACCGGTCTACGAGTCGCAGTCGGACGATGGAGTGAGAGCATTTGCTCTGGGGAGAGATACTTGGCCATATATCCTAAGACCATGGACCAGCTTTTGAGATGAGAATGCAAAATCTTGGCACCGTAGCGGTACTGTGTACTGGGATGAACTAAACGGTAGTTTTTGACCAATTCGTTGAGTTCAGGTTTGTTGAGTTCTTCCTCTAATCCATATATTTCAACCAACCGCTGAGTACTGTTGGTACTTTTGTTGTGAAGTAGCCCAAGCAACTCAGGATCAATTTTCAAATTTAGTTCCTCATAAGTGTCAAAGATTAGTTGTCGGACACACATGGCGAGAATGTTCTCATCATCCTGAGGTCTTGACCAAAGAATTTCTAAGCGAACGATAGCGTTAAGTGGATCAGCTTCAGGATGTGCCTCTGTTTGAACCTCCATTGTTAAAAGATCACCCGGATGGTAGATCACGTCACTACATAAACCAGTGCCTGTATCATGAAATTTGATGAGAATGCCTTGATTGTCGGCCGTTACTTCGACAGTCTCTGGGACATCATGAGACATACGGATGATTTCTGTTAGACGGCCATTGATTTCAGGAATCGTAGCGTCACCAGAATCTGGTCGAGCGAAAGAGTACATGAGCTTCATTACACAAGAGGATGCCAGAAAATTTAGTGCCTCAGAATCATTGATTCTCCCCCAACTTGCAAGGATCGTGTGTCTTTATCACATTCCTGCGTTGTAGGGAAGAACGTCATCTTGGTGTGCTTTCTTGTTGCATGAGATCTTCATAAATAGAAAATAGGATGACTTTTTTGCAGGCTATTCATTCTATCCTGTCAACTATTACAAACAATTTGAAAAATAAGAATATTGTTTGGCATCTACTAAGATAATGAGTTGGACTCAGCATTGGATTCAAAAGACAACCAGCACAACGCTGGTCAACATTGCGTTTCTTGAAGACTGTGTCAACCAGCAAATCCCAGTAGATCTGGTTTGTAAATCTGAGAACTGGATCACTGCTTCTGGTGTGCTGGCTACTATCACAAAGCGTCAATGTGTCGTTCCGTCGGATCAGACATTAGCTGAACATCTTTCGCCGAAAGAAAATCCGCTTATTTATTGGCATCTTTTGGAGTTGGAAGAGTTCGATCCTGTTATTCCGCTAAAGACGGAGAGAGCAGCAGCGATTGCTGTACAATCTCATCAGTTATGTGTGCCAGGGAGTAGAATCAGGTGGGGTGGTTCTATCAGTCTAATGTGTGGAGAATTCTTCAGGGACGCAAAAGCTGGTGACGTTGATTGGCCTTTAGAGGAGGAGAAAATCGATCAGGAACTTTCTGTGGTTTCAGAACCCTACTAACCGACAGCATTTCTTTTGTTCTTGTTGTGTGAC
>DJYX01000044.1 GCA_002450295.1 Deltaproteobacteria bacterium UBA6967 | reverse complement strand
AATTGAAGAAATAGCGATTTAAATAACGCGGGATGGAGCATATATATACCAAAATTTGAATACTTAACTGACATTCACATTGCTACTTTTACAACTGACATTCGAAACTCTTTGGGCATCCAGCTTGGTACTGCCAATGTTTAGGAAATCACCGAACTCCGCCGGTAAAACGTCCAATTGATTCAACTCCCTTCCTGATCAGTTCCCCCATATTCTAAAACAGAATTCATATTCTTTGTATTGCCAAGTCGGGCATTAGCCACCATACTTGGGCCCTTGATTTAAGGTGAAGGCTTTCGGGTAGATCATCAGCATCAACCTTTCAAAGTCTGTAATGATAATCCGTCACTTTTTCCAAAACATGAGGTAAAATGAGTAGTCATCAGTCGCTGAAAATCTCTAGACGAACATTGATCAAAGGCACAGCCAGCGCTTTCGTGCTTGCACCGAGCCTCGGAATCTTGCCCTTGGCCTCGGCAAAAGACCCAATCAAGGCTGCTGGCATCTACACAGTCCCCGTTGAGCAGCAGTGGGTAAGTCGAATTCACAAAGCGGCGTTGGCAGCACAGTCACGAGGTGACATCGCCTACACGTTTACAGAAAATACTGCCAACACTGACTATCCAAGAGTGATGAGGGAATATGCAGAGCAAGGAAACACTCTAATCATCGGAGAAATTTTTGGTGCCGAATCAGAAGCAAGAGAGGTTGTGGCAGAATACCCCGAAGTTGCTTTTTTGATGGGATCATCTTTCAAGGAAGACCCAAGTCTGCCCAATCTAGCCGTCTTCGATAACTACATCCAGGATGCCTCGTATTTGTCGGGTATTATTGCTGGGGCAATGACAAAGTCTGGTAACATCGGAATGGTTGGTGGATTCCCAATTCCCGAGGTGAATCGATTGATGCATGCCTTCATGGCAGGAGCACGAGAGATGAATCCTAACATTCGTTTTCAAGTCTCTTTTATCGGCTCATGGTTTGACCCACCGAAGGCCAAAGAAACTGCGTTTGCTATGATCGAAGGAGGCGCCGACCTTCTGTATGCAGAGCGCTTTGGTGTCTCGGATGCAGCTAAAGAGAGGGGCATTTTGGCCATCGGCAACGTGATTGACACCCAAGATCAGTACCCAAGCACCGTGGTCGCATCAGCCATTTGGCATTTTGAACCGACAATGGATGCTGCTGTTGCTGCCGTTCAAGCAGGGAATTTCAAAGCTGCGGATTATGGCATCTATTCGTTCATGAAGAATGGAGGATGTACACTTGCACCATACGGTACTTTCGCCGGTAAGATACCACAGAAGGCTGTTGATATGGTTGCAAAGCGGACTGCAGAGATCAAAAACGGTAGCTACACTGTCACGATCAATGACAACGAACCAAAATCTAGCTGATCCACTTTAAAGCTCTCTAAAGTGGGAGAAGTCGTTCTTCGTCTTGAGGGGATCACCAAGAATTTTGGAGCCCTCAAGGCGAATGAAAATGTCAGCCTGAATTTAGAGAAGGGTGAGGTACTTGCGCTGCTGGGTGAGAATGGTGCAGGCAAAACCACCTTGATGAACATCCTTTTTGGTCAATACACCGCCGATTCCGGAAGGGTGGAGGTTTTTGGCAAAACTCTTCCACCAGGGATGGCCCGTGCGGCTTTGGATGCCGGAGTTGGAATGGTTCACCAACATTTCACTCTCGCACACAATCTCTCCGTTCTTGAGAACGTCATTCTTGGGACCAGTTCTCTCTGGTCCTGGAAGCTACGATACAAGCTAGCCCGCCAGCAACTCCTCGAACTTGCCAATCGGTATCACCTGAAGATCAATCCTGATGCGAAAGTCTCTTCTCTGAGTGTGGGAGAGCGTCAACGAGTAGAGATTCTCAAAGCTTTGTTCCGACAAGCTAAGATCCTGATCCTTGATGAACCAACCGCTGTCCTGACTCCTCAAGAAACCGAATCACTTTTTGAGACCTTAACGGAAGCTACAGAACAAGGACTATCTATAATCTTCATCAGCCACAAACTCCATGAGGTAATGAAAATTGCCCAGAAAGTGGCCATTCTTCGTCATGGGAAACTCGTAGCTACCAAAGAAACCAAAGAAACCAGCCCAAATGAATTAGCTGCTTTGATGGTTGGGAACCCGATCAACCCCACAGCGGTTACAAAAAGAGAGTCCGGACCTGTACTAATGGAGTTATTGAATGTATCCACTGATACTCAGCATCAATCAAAGGGCCTGCAGAATGTGTCTTTGAGGCTTTGCTCCGGCGAAATTGTGGGGTTGGCTGGTGTCTCTGGTAACGGGCAAACATCAATTGCAGATTTGGTTGCAGGACTGATCACTCCCTCTCAAGGGAAACTGCATTTGGATGGAAAACCGATAAACCGTTGGTCTCCACGCCAATCGGTTCTTAGTGGTATCGCGAGAATTCCTGAAGACCGACATCATGCCGGGACGATCGCTGATTTTTCATTGACGGAAAATTCCATCATTGAAAGATATCGTGATCAGCCATTTGCTCGCCATGGGTGGGTCAATTGGCAAGCCGCAGTAGGTTTTACACAGGAACTCATCAAGCAATACGATGTTCGTTGCCCTGGTCCGGATACGAGAATACGTTTCCTTTCAGGGGGGAACATGCAAAAACTCATTTTGGGGCGTGTGCTCCAGAACGACCCCCGAGTGATCCTTGCACATCAACCCTCACGCGGCTTGGATATTGGAGCTGTCCACTACGTCCACAAGGAATTATTGGAAGCCCGTCAAAAAGGTGCGGCCATTCTACTAATTTCCGAAGATTTGGATGAGATTCTCAAATTATCAGACATCATTCATGTTTCCTCAGAAGGCAGAGTTAGCCCTCCTTTTCAACGAGGTAAAGTAACACCTACTGAGTTGGGTGGTTGGATGTCTGGGGCTGCATTCGCCAAGCAAGAGTCTATGCATGCGTCTTGAAGTGATCCCACATCCAAGCCTGTCCAGGAGATTCCTACCACCGATTTTAGCACTAACCGCTACCGTCTTCATCGCATCCTTTCTCGCGATGGTTGCTGGGGGGAATCCTTTCGCTGTCTTGGGGTTGATCATTAAAGGTGCAGTGGGTTCTAAGTTTGCCCTGCTTGAAACTCTAAATCGTGCAACACCGTTAATCTTCACGGGACTGGCAGTTGCGGTAGCTTTTCGTGCCAAGTTATGGAACATCGGAGCCGAAGCACAGCTATATTCAGGTGCCATTGTAGCCGTACTAATGGGTACAGGCGCCCTCGCCTGGTCTGCTCCAGCACTCATTCCCGCAATGATCATCTGTTCCATGTCAGCGGGTGCGATGTTACTTCTAATCCCTACTCTCCTGAAAACCAGGTTAGGTGTGGATGAAGTCGTTACTACTCTCTTGCTCAATTTTATTTTCCTCCTACTCGTTTCTCTGTTGCTTGAAGGCCCTCTCAAAGATCCAATGGGAATGGGTTGGCCCAAGTCCGCCCGTTTGCTTGCAGAGGCCCGTCTACCAAGAATTGTTGATGGGCTACGATTGCACTGGGGTTTTGGGATTGCTTTAATTGCAGCTTTCGTTATCTGGATCGTGAACATAAAAACTACTTTTGGTTACGCTATGAGGGCCGTGGGCTACAACCCTGAGGCGGCAAGATATGCAGGAATGCCTGTAAATTTAATCATGACTCAAACAGCACTGCTATCAGGAGGGCTCGCTGCCCTAGCTGGGTTCTCCGAAGTAGCCGGCCTCAAAGGCACCCTGACTCTTGATCTATCACCCGGCTTTGGTTATTCCGGAATCATTGTAGCCATGCTGGCCTTGCTACATCCTCTGGGGGTTGTCGTGGCGGCTCTGTTTGTTGCAGGTGTTTTTGTGGGGGCTGACAGTATGAGCCGAGCAGCCGGAGTTCCCACCTATCTCGCAGATATCATGCTCGCTACTGCACTGCTTCTAATGGTAGTTGCTGTATTACTAACAAAGTTCCGGATCATGCGGGATTAATTCATGGAGATATTAGAAATTTTTCTGACTGCAAGTTTCTGGACTGCAGCGATCCGAATCGCAAGCCCATTAATTCTAGCAACTATGGGAGAGTTGATTTGTGAACGAGCCGGTGTTCTCAACCTCGGTATCGAGGGAATCATGGTCGCTGGAGCCTTCGTTGGTTGGTTTGGGGCTTACATTGGTATGGGTCTTTGGGGTGGGGTACTACTGGCTTTCGTGGTTGGAATGTTCTTAGGGTTACTTCATGCGAGCATGACCGTCAGCTTGGGATTATCCCAGCATGTGGTGGGTCTGGGAATCACACTTTTGGCAACATCGCTGACTTATTATGCCTACCGAGTGGCTTTACCGGAGGTAACTTCTCCACCAAAGATCGAGGCCTTCCAGCCTATCTCTGTCGCCATTTTAGCTTACATCCCAATCCTAGGGCCTGCCATGGCTGAACAGACTCCCCTAACTTATTTAGCTATTGCAACAGTACTGATCACTTCATTTGTATTGTACAGGACTCCACTGGGTCTAGCTCTCAGGGCTGTTGGAGAAAATCCATCTTCTGTTGCAGCTCAGGGGCTATCTGTGCTTGGGTTACGGATAGGTGCGGTAGTGGTTGGATCAGGTCTAATGGCACTGGGGGGTGCCTTTTTGACTCTTTCAGCCTTTGATAGTTTCTTTTTTGGGATGGTCAATGGCCGTGGTTGGGTTTGCATTGCACTCGTTGTCTTCGGCGCCTGGAAACCTCACAAAGCCTTCTTGGGAGCAATTCTATTTGCGGCTTTCGATGCCTTTCAGATTCGGCTTCAGCAGAGCACCATCGGAGCAGACATTCCCTATCAGATTTTCTTAATGATGCCCTATTTCTTGTCCATCGCTGCTTTGGTGGTTATGTCTCGGAAAGCAGAGGTCCCAGCAGCATTGATGGTACCCTTCTACAAAGGAGAGCGCTAATGTTTGACATCATTGTGAAGGGAGGAACCTTGCCAGATGGTCGAGTTCTAGATATTGGCATCGAAGGGACAAAAATTTCGGCGATGGAGAAAGATCTAAACAGTCCAACTGAAATACTTATCGAAGCTCAGGGGGACCTGGTGTCTCCTCCTTTCGTGGATCCGCATTTTCACATGGATGCCACTTTGTCCTATGGAACTCCACGCCTGAACAAATCTGGAACATTGTTGGAAGGCATTTCTCTCTGGGGAGAATTGCTTGAGATAGCAACCGTTGAAGAGATGGTAGATCGTGGCTTGGCATACTGTGATTGGGCGGTTTCCATGGGCCTGCTCGCTATCCGAAGTCATGTAGATACCACGGCTGATCACCTGAGGACCGCTGAGGCAATGCTCGAAGTACGTGAGCAAGTGAAAGGATATTTGGATCTACAACTAGTAGCCTTTCCGCAAGATGGTTTTTTTCGAGCACCAAATGGTCGAGAAAATTTAATCCGAGCTTTGGACATGGGCCTCGATGTGGTTGGAGGGATTCCTCATTTTGAACGGACGATGGAGGATGGTCGAAGATCAGTCCAGGAGTTGTGCCGTATCGCTGCAGATCGAGGTCTGCTTGTAGACATGCACTGTGATGAGAGCGACGATCCAATGTCACGCCATGTGGAGTCACTCGCAGCGGAAACCACTGTTCTAGGCCTGCATGGGAGAGTAGTGGGCAGCCACCTGACTTCGATGCATTCAATGGATAATTATTATGTATCCAAGCTGCTGCCTTTGATGGCTGAAGCTGGACTTCAGGCAATTTCGAATCCACTGATCAACATCACGCTTCAGGGCCGACACGACATTTTTCCAAAAAGACGCGGCTTAACCCGTGTGCGGGAAATGCAGGCACAGGGGATTGATGTCGGTTGGGGGCAAGATTGCGTACGCGATCCTTGGTACGCGCTAGGCACCGCAGATATGCTAGATGTGGCCTTCATGGGCATGCACGTTGCCCAGATGACTAGTCCTGAAGAAATGGCGCGATGTTTCGAAATGGTCACCGAAACGAACGCCAAGATCATGCATCTTGAGGACTATGGTCTTGGGGTAGGCAAGCAAGCTTCTCTGGTGGTTTTGGATGCCGCTGATCCAATTGATGCTCTCCGATTGCGACCAGCAAGGTTGGCTGTCATTTCGAAGGGAAAACTGGTGAGTACTCAGCCAAGGGCTGATGCAACGATGAATTTACCCGGAAGGCCAACAATAAAGAACCGACGTCACCCTATTCCCCAGTCTAGATAGAAGATCAGACTCAAGGGGTTTAGGTCTGAGAAATCTACTTAACTTTTCTGCAGTCACTGATTGAGTTGAACAAGAACTACAATCATCAGGCAGCAAAGCCTTTAACAACCATCACCTTTTACAATCCTTATTTGTGACCTCTCCATCAGGCATTACTGTATTGCAGAGTCTTGTATTTGATTGGCCCTGAACAGTTGAAGCTTCTTCATCAAGCGTAGTACCCGTCAAATCCGCACCGTTCAAGTTAGACTGGTAGAAGGTGGCTCCGATAAGCTTTGCATTTTTTAAATTGGAGCCCATCAGATTGGACTCATAAATTTCTGTGCCCATCAGATTGGCTCTACCAAGGTCAGCATTTTCAAAATTTGCATACCAGACTTTTGCCCCTTCCAACTCAGCATTATTCAGAGTCGCGCTAACCAATTCAACTTCGATCAGGTTCGCACCCGTCAGATCAGTATCTTTTAGATTGGAATAATTGAAGGTCGCATTTCGCACTGCAGAATTTCTGAGGACACTCATCCACAAAGTTGCGCCTGTTAGATCTGCTCCTGAAAGTGTAACACCCGTTAAATCAGCTCCAGTTAGATCTGCGCCTGTCAGATCCACCCCGGTCAGGTCTGCGCCTGTCAAGTCTGCTCCAATGAGTTCAGCTCCGCGCAGATTTGCACTCACTAAATTAGCTTCTCTCAAGTTAGCTCCCAACAAACTCACATCATTCAAATTTTTGGAATCAAGATTTGCTTGGATCAAGTTACAGTCATTACAGATGCGGGTTGTCAGCAACTTTTGAAGATCAAGTTCATCGTAGGCATAAATCGGCTTGGTAACCAAAATGATCGGAATCAAGCAAACAAATCTCGCAAAAAAAGACGCTGTACTCAGTTTCACTAGAGGATCCTCGCCAGTAGATAAATTAATTTTTGAAGTCTTTTTTGAAAAATTGCTAAACGAAGAATGATCTCTGAAAGCGAGATTCTGAAGAATGAGGGCTAGATCTGGAGTAATTTAAGATCAGAAGAGGCTAGAGCAATTTTGTACTTCTGATACGGTCCGTAAATTTTTGTAGAATTGAGTTTTACACAGAGAACGGGAAATCTGGTAAAAATTTCAGCTAAAAGCTTTCAAAAAGCGAATATAATCCATTTCTCAAGATTGGTGCGAGTGAAGGGACTCGAACCCCCACGCATTGCTGCACCAGATCCTAAATCTGGCGTGTCTACCAATTCCACCACACTCGCACTGAGCTCTCTACGTTATGATACCTGCCAAACCTTGTCCAGTGGTTTTGAATCCAGAGCATTGATTGCCTTTTACGTTGCTGGAAGATATTCTGAAAAGAAAAATTAGGAGATCCAATCATGCAGAAAATTGCTCCATCAGTACGGAGTCTAGAACGTGCAAAGGTGATGTGGGAGCAGTCCAATGATGATTTGCGAACTGCTCGAGATCTACAAAATTCCAACCCGGAACTAAGCTGCCTGCAGAGCGTGCAATCGGCGATCAACGCACTCAGTTCTCTGCTCGAGGCTCAAGGTTTTTTCCAACTG
>DJYX01000198.1:2347-5026 GCA_002450295.1 Deltaproteobacteria bacterium UBA6967 | reverse complement strand
CGCAAACAGAATGATCAGCGGCGAATTCGTCAGTACCCTCGCACCCACCTCTTTCTTCCCAATGGCAGCTGGTATTGGTTCGATGGGCCAGGCTCAAAGGATGATACATGGCTATCTAAATAATTCTTCGAAATTTGGAGGGGAGTTTGGTCTGCCCTCCGTGACAAGGGACGATCCAGCGTATAACGACAACGTTTACTGGCGAGGAAGAATATGGGCTCCTCTCAACTTTTGGGTCTGGCAAGGACTGAAGCGTCAAGGTTTTGTCAAGGAATCTGAACAGCTGGCAGAACAGAGCTGGGAACTATTCGAAAAGAATTGGAAACAGCGACTTTGTGGAGAAAATTTTAACGCTGAAACTGGCGAGGTACTTGATCAGCCTGATACGGATGGCTTTTATTCCTGGGGAGCCTTGCTGGCTGCGATGAAGGCGCTTGAAAATTGACTTTGTCGATCAAAACTTTACTTTCAGGCATAACATTGAAAACAAAGTCTGTCGGAGTGATTTAGAAAGTAGATTTAGGTTATTTCAATCAGGAGAACGAGGCATGAACTTTTACCCCTCTGAACAGAAAGAACGGCTCACCCTTTCACAAGCCATTGTGAAATACTTACAGGCACAATACTCAGAATACGATGGGGTGGAGCAGCGTTTTATTCAGGGAATCTGGGGAATCTTTGGGCATGGGAATGTTTCTGGGTTGAGCCAGGCACTTGTGGAGTATGGTCATGACTTACCCTATCACAAACCATGTAATGAACAGTCCATGGTTCATGCTTCGACCGGCTTTGCAAGAGCAAAGAGACGCAAAGCTACGATGGCTTGTACGACCTCAATTGGTCCCGGAGCGACCAACATGATCACTGGAGCTGCGACAGCTACCATCTGCCGCATCCCAGTGCTTTTGCTTCCCTCAGACTACTATGCCTCCCGTTATGGTGGGACCGTTCTTCAGGATATAGATCATCTCAGCTCTGAGGACATGTCTGTTACCGACACATTTCGCGTCGTCAGCCGCTTTTTTGATCGAATCACTCGCCCTGAGCAAATCCTCACCTCGCTGCCAGAAGCCATGCGCATCATGTCCAATCCTGCGGAGACCGGAGCGGTAACGATCGCATTACCACAAGATATCCAAGGCTATGCCTACGACTACCCCACTCGCTTCTTCGAGAAAAGGATCTGGCGAATTGATCGAAGCTTTCCAAATCCTGCGAGAATCAAGGAAGCTACTGAGTTGCTCCAGTATGCCAAAAAGCCCTACATCATCGCTGGAGGGGGAATTCACTATTCAGAGGCGTGGAACGAATTGGCTGCATTGGCAGAAAAATTTGGCATTCCAGTTGGTGAAACACATGCGGGTCGTGGGTCGATCCAATCCGATGCTGAGCTCCTTTTGGGAGGTACTGGACACCTCGGAACCACTAGTGCTGGACGAATTGCAGAAGAAGCTGATGTTGTTATCTGTGTAGGTACTAGACTCCATGATTTCGTCACAGGTTCCAATTCAGCCTTCCAGAATCCCGATGTGAAGTTCATCAGTATCAATGTCAATGACCGGGATGCGTACAAGCTCGGAGCACTCCCTATTGTGGCAGATGCCAAATTAGCACTGAGTGCCTTGCTTGAAGCCGGAATTCAAGCTGGCATTCAGCCTCAAAAAGACTGGGTCAATAAAGTCCGGTTCGAAAAAAACGCTTGGGAAAACATCAAACGCACAGAGGTTTTCATTCAACATGCTGGCGAGAAGATGAGTCAAGGGCACTTGATTGGAATCCTCAATGATGAAATGGATGAGGGTGATGTGCTCGTGGCTGCAGCCGGTACAATTCCAGCGGATCTAACGAAACTCTTTGATGTGACCGGCGGCAAGACATTGCACTTAGAGTTTGGAAATTCCTGCATGGGTTATGATATTCCAGCAGCGATTGGGGTCAGATTGGCTGGTGCTGAAAAAGAAGTGTATGTGCTGATGGGAGACGGCAATTATCAGATGCATCCCATGGAACTGGTCACTGCGATGCAGGAAAGGACAAAAATCACGATCCTATTAAACGTGAATTATGGTTATCAATCGATCCATGGACATCAAAAAGCCCTGGTTGGTCATTCACTTGGCAATGAGTTCAAGATTCGTGATCAAGAAAGTGGGCTCTTGGATGAAGGACCATTTATCGAAGTTGATTATGCAAAGAATGCTGAAAGTGTAGGGTTAAAAATCTGGGTTGCCAACACTGAGCAGGAAATACGCTCCGCTCTGCAGGCGGCAAAACATCAGGAGAATTCTTGCCTGATTGTGGTACCAACGGAGAAGTATCGCTCACCTCCTGGGTCAGAAGTATGGTGGGAGGTCGTTGGAGCCGAAGTGACGAATGATCCAAAGACCAAAGCGCTTGTAGAAGCGAGAGAAGCAGGACGAATCAAACAACGATTCTATTATTGAGATCAAGAACTCCCCAATCTTGCAAAAATTCAATTTGGGATCATGTTTTATTCAGTGATTGATTTACAATTCCGAACTCTAGCGAATCGCTGTGGTGGAACCCAATCAGTACATTCTGTTTTTGCCTTTCCTATTACTGGTGAAAGAAAGTTATGAAAACCATTACTCGGAAGGAATTCAGCCTATCAATCGTTGTTGAAGAATTAATGGATGGTGCAGGGGCGATCATGCTGAA
>DJYX01000198.1:0-2263 GCA_002450295.1 Deltaproteobacteria bacterium UBA6967 | reverse complement strand
CGATTCTATTATTGAGATCAAGAACTCCCCAATCTTGCAAAAATTCAATTTGGGATCATGTTTTATTCAGTGATTGATTTACAATTCAGAACTCCAGCGAATCGCTGTGGTGGAACCCAATCTGTACATTCTGTTTTTGACTTTCCTAATACTGGTGAAAGAAAGTTATGAAGACCATTACTCGGGATGAATTCAGCCCATCAATCGTTGTGGAAGAATTAATGGATGGTGCAGGGGCGATCATGCTGAAGGATGTTTTCTCGCAGGAACGCATAGAGCGAATTGCCCAAACGCTTGAAGCAGAAACTGATGAAGCGATTGATACCGGTTCCCACTTCAACCAAAATGATCAAGATCCTCTGCTCCAACGTAGAGTCTGGTTTACTCGGCTTGTTGAGTTGGACCCTGACATCGCGAGCTTGGTAGAAGAACCAATGATTTTTCAGTCTATGCAGGCTTTCCTAGGCAAGGAATTTGTGATGGGGAGCATGTGCGCATCCAGGATCATGCCCGGCTATGGAGGACAAGAACCACACATCGATTACCCCTACTGGGATTTTTATCGTAACGAAACCTTCCCAACCCGCACCAACTCCTCTTTCCCATTGAACGCACAGGCAATCATCTTGATTGATGAATTTACCGAAGAAAATGGCGCAACTGCTCTGGCGCCAGGTTCTCAGAGAGATTTGCGTTATCCAGATAAGAATGATGATTTTTTTGGGAAATGCATCCGTTTGACTGGGAAACCAGGAGACGTGGTTTTGTTCTTTGGAGCAGCTTGGCATTGTGCCATGCCTAATCAGAGTGAAGCAGGGCGAATCGGAATTCTAGTGGAGTTCTTACCAAAGTTTGTCACACCAATTGAAGACTTGCTGAAGGATTTAGGTGAGAATTATCTGAAAGGCACGACACCTGAGATGCAACAGCTATTGGGGATGAAGTATCCCTGGCCTTCCACTCCTCCTCACCCGCCACTTCAGTAGATCAAAGCATTCTGACTGTGATCTAGTTAATGATTGTTTTGGAGTTACTCACTCAACAGAAATTCAATCCTGGAGGGCACTGATGGGTGTGTTGTGAGCCACTCTGGTAATTGGCTGCAATTCTCTTCGCAACCATCACTTAACTTTTGCAGAAGATTGGCGAGCGGAATTGGAGACAAACCGGCTCCGATCAAGATTTCTTTTCCGGCTCGGTCTGCCTCCTCCTCAAACTCACGGGTATAGGCAAGACTGATCAGAGATCCTGAGATTGCTGCTAATTCTTCGGCAAAGGTAGCTGCGTCATCAAAAATCAAACTAACCAAGGCCAAAGCCATCAGCGAGCGAACCAATCGTCGTGCTGGATGTTTCAGTTGAACATGGCCTAATTCATGGGCCAATACACCGATTACTCCAGCCTTATCCTCTGCGATTTCCACTAGCTCATCCGTCAAAACCACCAGACCTCCTGGTAGCGCAAACGCATTCGGGCCAATCTCTTCACTTTGACGAAAAACTAGTCTGGCAGTTTGATCCTTCAGAACCAGGCTAGCCATGCGGTTAAATTCTTTTGTAAATTGATCCTGATCCTGAGGCGCCATCTCAGAGGGAGAAAAGAAGCTTTCGTCAAGAATTTCTAAGGTTTCATCACCTGCCATCATCAACCAGCTATGTGGAATCCAATGCGCTACCTGATCCCCCATCCAGGGTAAGCCGTATTTTGGTACCGTAATCACCAAGCCAGCCAAAATCATGATTCCCACAAGAATGACTATCTTTTTTTGTTCTAGATAGCTGAGCCAGCTTTCAGCATTCGGCTTCTCGCAAAACTCCAGGAATTTCTTGGTTTCTTGGTTGTTCTCTGCTTCAAAGAGTTGTCCCTCAGCCAGGAGGATCTTATACGGGAGACTGCCCACAGGAGCTTGAATGACCATTTCATCTCTAGGCACTTCCAGGTTGATCTCCTTAGAATTTGACTGCAACCAACAGACTCCATCGATACCCTTTAATACTGCTGGTAAGGATTTGGACTGACCCGACAAGTACAGCTTTCCAGATATTTCCATTCGCTAACGACTTTAGATACCTACATCAATGTCTTGAAGATCTGTATATTCTGATCCAATTACGCCTTCGGCAGGCTGGATTTTCCCGATGAACTCATCTAGTGATCCCCCAGGAATCAGCTGTAGACTCTCAGTTTCATAGCGCCACCGACGGACAGCCCCCCATGGCTGAAGTAAACCGAGTGAAATCAAGGTCAGGAAGGTATTGCTCAA
>DJYX01000182.1 GCA_002450295.1 Deltaproteobacteria bacterium UBA6967 | reverse complement strand
GAATCCCAGATGCTCCATTGGAAGCTGAGATAGCGCAACGTAGCTCGTAAGCAACAAAGCAGAAAAAATATTCCAAGAGCCCACTTCCCATACACGAAGGCCTGATTGATCGATCTTTCTGATGGCCAGTTGAAAGTGAAAACGCTCTTACCTTTCCACACACGCCACCCTGCAAAGGGCAACCAGCTGATCAAAGGAAGTATATAAAGATCTCTCCCTCCAATCCCCAGAAACCATATCAGGGCAGTTCCACCGAGCGCAAAGATGGTTCCGAGGTGATAGCTGAACTTTAGAGTTGAGTTCATCGCAAGGCTGTTTTCGCTATCTTCAGAAGGAGATGACCACTAGAAAAGAGAAGGTGGAACAAACTTTTTCTTGAAATATACACTCTGCTAAGAGTGAAAAAACAGAAAATGAAATTACTACGCCAAGTACAAGTCGATGATTCACCCCAGCCCTGGGCTTGATAACATACGAATTTTGGGTGCACGGAAGACCCCTCAGTTTCTGTTTGAATCAATCAAATTCTAGACGACCACCGCAGACAAAGCCTCCAAACCTCCAAACCACATAATTTTTTTGAAATTCAGGCTAAAGTTCTTCAGCAAGCTGTCGATAATAGGGACATAGAGCATTTTGGATTGTTCACCGTAACGTTCACCCTGGAGTCAGGCCATGCGCATCAAGCATAATATTTCCTCACTTAATTCACTGCGCCATGCAGGTAACACGATGGATCGTGTTAAGGATTCATTGCAGAAGTTAAGTTCAGGACTCAGTATCAATTCTGGCGCAGACAGCCCCGCGAATTTGATTGCCTCTGAAAGAATGAGGGGGCGAATCATTGGTTTGCAGCAAGCACACGAGAACGCATCACTGTCTGTTTCCATTGTTCAGACCGCAGAAGGTGCTTTGAACGAAATCAGCAGCATTTTGCTTCGATTGAAGCAACTAACAGTTCACGCTGCTAACGAAGCTACCAATGACAAGCAGATGCTTGCCGCAGATCAGCAAGAGATTGAACATCTGTTGAGCTCACTAGATCGAATTGCGAAAAACACGGTCTGGGGGACAAAAAATCTCTTGGACGGATCGATGGGCGTCAACGGAACAACCGTTGGTGAAAACCTTCGTTTCATTTCGGCAGAGGCCTACACCAACATGTCTCCTGAAGACGGGTTTGAAATTGACATCACCCAGGTGGCAACACGAGCTGAAAAGAAGGGAACCATTCCGATTGATGTTGATAACATGGGAGAAGGCTTGGTGCTCTTCCTCAATGAGGGAGGTAAAAATGCTACCATCGACACTCGCTTTGGGGATTTTAAAGTAGAGATTGAAAAGATTCGCAAAAACGCCATAGAAAATCCCCAAAGGTTCCCTCCTGAAGATATGTCACGTGATATTCGAACCATCGTTGTCAATCGGCTTCAATCTGCAATTGATGAGGCAGGATTGGCACTGCACACCTTCATGGATCCTAACGGATTACTGACGGTTCGCCATAACGATTTTGGGGACAAGGCCATTTTCTCGGTGACAAGTTCTATTGCCGGTATTGGTTCTGAGGAAGCAAATGTGGCTTCTTTTTCCAAAGCTGGCAAAAATGTAGAAGGAACGATTGCTGGTCAGATTGCGATGGGTGACGGTCAGTTCCTGACAGCGATTGATGGTACAAAAGCCAGTGGCGTTACAGTGGCGTATGAGAGAGAGATTGGCTTGAAGGAAGTGCCGGTATTAGATCAGCGAGGTGTTCAGGTCGGGACTGAGTTTATTGAGGAATCCAACGAGGAAGTCGTTGGTGGTGGCCCAGAAGGATATGTTCACGTAGCTCAATTCTCGAATGAGTTTCAACTTGGGCCGAATGCTGGACAGAGTGAGCGACTATCCTTGAAGAACGTGAAAGCCAACATGCTTGGCCAAGGCATAGAGAACAATAGTGGGTTTCAAAGCCTTACAGACATTGATGTAACAACCTCACAGGGAGCTCAGGACTCTAATAAGGTTGTGGACGCTGCAATTGATCAAATTTCAACACTACGAGCGGATCTTGGAGCTTTCCAGAAAAACGCTCTGGAAAGTAATCTGAACAGTCTCCGTATCGCAGAAGAAAATCTGACCAGCGCAGAGTCAACCATCCGAGATGCTGATGTGGCTCAGCAAATGTCCCAGTTGACTGGTGATCAGATCATGCTCTCAGCTAACACAGCTATGATCGCTCAAGCCAATCAGGTTCCACGAACCGTTCTTGGATTGATTGAAAACTCATCTTTCTAAGCTAACCCCATGGGAGCCTGATAATCTTCAGGCTCTGGTCTCCTCCCTCATTTCTCTCTCTTCGATCTCCGTTTCCCAGCAAAGAATAACAGTCCTAGAACAGAAGACGCTACTCTTGCTATGTTTCTAAATCTCTAAAGATTTTACTTGATTCGACAAAGGTGGGAGTTGGGACTGACCTGGCCAATCCCAACTGTGTATAGCACGAAAGAATAATCTATTAGCAGTACTGGACTTCACTGAAGCGGGAACGAAGTTGGATTACTTCATTGGTCACAGATTTTTGGTTGGCAATCACCGCAGTCATCAATTCTGCCAACTCTCCCATTTGTTCTGGTCCCATGCCACAACGAGTCATTTCCTGTACACCGATTCGTAGACCGGAAGGGTTACGAGGATCCTGATCTCCAGGGAGCATGTTGTAATTGCTGATGATGTTGCTTTCAGCAAGTCGTCGAGCAATCTCTTTCCCTGGTCCAAACGAAGAAACATTGATCGCAATCTGGTGGCTCTGCGTAAATCCAAACTCTTTCGCATCCACCGGAACTCCAGCAGTATCTAGCGCACTTCCAAGAGCTTGTGCGTTTCGAATAATATCGGCGGCATAGTTTTTTCCATGTACCTTCATTTCTCGAATTGTCAGGGCTAGTCCGGGGATCGTATGCAGGTGGTG
>DJYX01000055.1 GCA_002450295.1 Deltaproteobacteria bacterium UBA6967 | reverse complement strand
TGAACCGGAAACTCAATCGCAATTCCCCCTGCTTCGCGAATTCCTTCCCGCACTCGCTTGGCTAGTTCGATGTGTGGCCGGTTGCACGGAGAGAGGTCTGAGCCAGTTTGGGCGATGCCAATCACAGGTTTCCCAGACTGTAGTTCTTCGCGAGTCAGACCAAAATTCAGATAGCGCTCCAAGTAAAGAGCGGTCATGTCCGGGTTTGCTGGATTATCGAACCATTCCTGTGATCGAAAGCGTGTATTGGATTTAGACTGACTCATGTCTCCTCAATATGGATACTCAGTGGCGGATGAACGCAGGTGGCAACTTTTCAACTTGCTTCTGCAGGCTGCTCGAAGGATGAAGACGCCACATTCTTGGAGTTCCAGCCTTCTCGCTGTTGGATCGTTGACAAAGGTACGACTCTGTTTGAGTATGTCAAACAGAATTCTCAGAAGCAACAACGTTAATAGGTCATTTTTTCAGAAAGTATGATGGAAAATCAGCAGGATTGGGTGGCAGTAGACTGGGGAACGACCCACTTTAGAATTTGGCGTATGCATGGAGATAAAGCCCTTGAAGGACGTGAAGCCTCGTGTGGTCTACTGAGTTTGAAACGTGAGGAATTCGAACCTACATTGAAGGAGCATCTCCATGGATGGCCCACAGAGAGCCCAGTACTGATGAGTGGAATGGTGGGGAGCCGTCAGGGCTGGCAGGAAGCTCCCTACTTGTTCTTGCCGGTCTCACTGAAAGATGTGGCAATTGGTGCGGTAGATGTTCAAACGAAAGATCTGCAGCGCAAGGTGCATGTGTTGCCTGGGGTGGCTTGCCAAGAAGAATCAAGGCCAGATGTGATGCGGGGAGAAGAGACCCAAATGCTTGGATTGGGAGCAGGGTCAGCTGAATGGTCAGGAATGATATGTTTGCCTGGGACACATTGTAAGTGGGTGAAAGTAGCTTTGGGGCAGGTTCAACAATTTGACACCTATCTAACGGGCGAACTCTTCTCAATTCTGCGTCAGCACAGTATTTTACGGCATGATTTGGAAGCAGGAGACGTTGACGCAGAACACCCTGCTTTTGCGAAAGGTGTTTCAACAGGCTTCGTGGAAAGTACTCCGTTGCTGACTTCGCTCTTTCGTGTGAGAGCTAGCTCGCTGCTTTTGGATCGAGACCCGGTTGCGAATTTGGCATTTTTAAGCGGTCGGCTGCTTGGTGAGGAACTGCGATCGGCAACCCAAAACATTGAAAAAACAGAGAAGATTCAACTGGTAGGGGGATCTTCATTGACCAAGTTATATGCTCGAGCGCTGAGTTTGGTTGGTCGAGAGGTAGATTTGCACTCTGGAGATGACTTGGTTCGGCTAGGCCTTACCGCTGCCTGGCAATTTTTGTATCCTCAAACGGAGTAAAACCATGGATTCGATGCAAGTTTGTAATGTCCCAGTCTGTGAGCTTGGCGAAGGGATCTTCTGGCACCCTGAGCGAGGGAGCTTCTGTTGGTTTGATATCCTTGGCAAGCAGCTTTATGAGCAGGTTGAGGATCAACCTGTCCGCGTGATTGATTGCCCTGGTAATGCCAGCGCAGCAGCTCGAATTGATGAAAAACGCTTAGTGGTTGCGGTTGATGATGGACTCCATATTCTCGACATGGATTCGAAAAGCTGGGAGCCCTATCTTGCTGTGGAAGCAGACAACTCAGTCACACGCAGCAATGACAGCCGGGTTCACCCCAGTGGCTCTTTTTGGTTTGGAACGATGGGTCGCAATGCAGAGAAAGAGGCTGGTTCTATTTATCATGTCTCCCAAGGAAAGCTCCAACTGCTCTATTCAAACATTACCATACCCAATGCAACCTGTTTCACCGAGGATGGAGCAACCGGCTATTTCGCTGATAGTGCATTGAGTACGGTCTGGAGAGTGAAATTGGATCCGGCAACAGGACTACCACAAGGCGAACGGGAAGTCTTCCTGACATTCGAGCCAGGAATTGCACCAGATGGCGCAGTTGTGGACGCTGACAGGAATTTTTGGATTGCTCTCTGGGGAGCCTACAAAGTTGTGGGATTTAGACCGGATGGTAGCTCCTTAACAGAATTTTCGCTAACAGCCAGCAATGTCAGTTGCCCTGTCTTTGGTGGTAAAGACGGCTCTGAGTTGAGAGCAACCACGGCATTGGAACACCTAGACTCCGCAGCTAGAGCAAATCAACCCGACGGAGGCAAGGTCTTCAAGGCTTCTACTTCCTTCCGCGGACAAGTCGAAGCAATGTACAGGCTTTAAACAGACTAAAAATTTCCTCACTCCCCAAGCAGGTCAATTCCATTGGGCATTTGGCCTGTCCTCTCTTTAAGTCAATACCAACTACTACTCTCGTTGATTCGTATTTCTGAATTTTTTTCGAAAAAATGAAATATGAATTCTTTGGGTTTTGGATAGTATCTAATTACTCTTTTCCCATTTGAGTCTTGAAACGATAGCTCATTAAAAGTCTGAAATGCATTTTCTCAATCACACCAAGCTATTTAGCGTCAAACTCGCTTGTTTGACGCTTTTCTATTTCGTTCTTGCCTCGGAAGGTCTGGGACAGAAACAACAGACCGATACTCTGAATGAGGTCCAGCAAAGTGTAGAGCAAAATTCAGATCAGCGTCAGCAGGAGCTGAAGACACAGTTGATTGAATTTACCGGAATCATCAGCTTGCAGCATAAGATACTCAAGGATCTGAGGGCAAAGCTAGATCAAAACCCAACGCAACTGACAAAAATTGCCCTTGAAGGACAAGTCGCTGAGTCTGAGAAGATTCTGAAAAACGCAGAGGTTGCTTTTGAGTCAATTGTCACCGGAGGGTTGGACCTAGAAAATTTCAAGGAGGTGCCGGATCAGAGCTTTGACTGGCAAAGCGATCTGATTGAGATCATTCAGCCCATTTTTCAGAGCTTGAAGGATCTGACGGAGCAGCCCAGAGCGATTGAGCGAATTCGGAAAACCATAGAGTTCTATCAGCAAAATCTTTCAGAAGTTGAAAACTCGATTCTTAAGATTGAAGAGTGGTCACAAGCCGAGGTCGATCGGGCGACAAGAGGGCAGATTCAAACAATTCAGGAAGATTGGCGAAAGCGTAAGGCAGAGGCACAGCGAAACCTGGAATTGTTCCAGCTGCAATTGAGAAATCTACAGATTCGCCAGGAATCAATTTGGACAAGTGTTTGGTCGGCTTTTGGAGCTTTCTTGACAGGTCGGGGCCTCAACCTGATGTTGGCCGTCCTTGCGACCATGGCAGTCTGGTTCGGGATGCGAACTTTCCTTCGCTTCATGGTTCCGAAAGAGGGTGTTGATGAATTCCAGACCAGGAGTCAATACTCGCGAGTGCTCTTCTACACCTACAGAATTCTAATGATGATGGCCTCAACCGCCGTCTTTCTCATCGTTCTGTACGTCACAGGAGACTGGCTGCTTTTGGGCTTAGCGTTGTTGATACTGGCTGGGATCGCGATTGGACTGAAGAAGTACCTGCCTCAATTTCTGGCGGAGGCAAAGCTCCTATTGAACTTGGGAGCCGTCAGAGAAGGAGAAATGGTTACCTATGAGGGGGTGCCTTGGATTGTGAAGTCCATCAACATCTACTCTCATTTAGTCAATCCGGTTCTGGAAGGGGGTGAGTTGCGTATGCCCCTCGGCGAAATGTCTCAGCTGATCTCTCAGCCAATCGCTGAGGATGAACCTTGGTTTCCATCCAATTTACACGATTATATCTTG
>DJYX01000053.1:6101-16296 GCA_002450295.1 Deltaproteobacteria bacterium UBA6967 | reverse complement strand
CCCCAGAACCTCTTGTAGTCAAAAATGGCAAACATCTGACCAGCTTCGAAATGCAGGGAGAGCAACGTTTCGTGGCGGCTTTCGCTTTTATGACCGGAGTTGAGCCTTCTCCAACAGAAAATCTGAACAGTGGCTTTGAGCAACTAGGAGCCATCAGCGCCCGACTACATCAACATGTTCGAACTTGGAAGCGACCATCTTCCTTTGTCCGCAAGATTTGGAATTTTGACACTACAGTCGGTCCAAAGCCTCACTGGGGAGACTGGCGAGATGCACCAAAATTGACAAAGGATGGGGAACAGTTGTTGGAAAGAACCTGCCTGGAATTGAAACGTCAACTCAATGTGTTTGGCGAGGGACCAGACCGATTCGGATTGATCCACGCCGACCTACGGCTCGCAAACCTCCTCGTCGAAGGAGAAAGCTTGGGGATTATTGATTTTGATGACTGTGGTTTTGGCTGGTTTGGTTATGATTTCGCGGCTGCCGTTAGTTTCTTCGAACATGAACCCATTATTGCTGAATTGGAAGATTCTTGGATTCAAGGCTACCGAAGCGTTGCCCCATTTAGCGAAGAAGACGCGCGGATGCTTCCCACTTTTGTGATGCTTCGCCGGTTATTACTAACCGCTTGGATTGGTAGTCACTCTGAGACGCCAACAGCACAGGATGTGATCGAAACGTACACAGCTGGGACCTTGGTGCTAGCCGAAGATTTTCTAACGAGAACCTAGCCCTCCTGCATCACCGCAACTACGGTTTTCCTGTTCTCTCGATACCAGACAAAAATACCCGAAGCGACGATCACAAAGGCGCCAAGATAAGTGAAGATATCAGGTAACTCATCAAAAACATAAAATCCCCAGAAACTGCTGTACAACAAGCCAAAATAAGAGAAAGGTGCCAAGATCGAGGCCTGAGTGTAGCGCAGGGCAAAGATTAGCATCAGATGCCCGATTCCCCCAATGATTCCAAAACTGGACAGAATCGGCAGATCCTCCATCGCAATCGGTTGCCACTTTGGAATTACCAGTACCGAGGCGATGACTGTTCCAATCAGAGCAGTGTAGAGAAAATTTGTCCAAGGCGACTCTTCTGATCCTAGAAAACGTGTCGTAATCGAGTAGCCGGCAAAACAGCTCGCTGCCACGATCGGTAGCAGTGCGTAGGGAGTAAAGACCTCCGTACCTGGGCGAATGATGATTAATGCTCCGAGCAGACCGATGGTGACGCCCACCCAACGTGGCCAGCTGACTTTTTCCTTGAGAATCAGAAAGGAGAGGCAGGTGATCAGCAGCGGAGCTACCTCAAAGATGGCAAACAGTTCAGCCAACTTCAGATAGGGTAGCGCTGAGAAAAAGGCTAATGTTGCGCCAAACAACAGCCCTGATCTCAGAATCTGTAGCCTGAGATACCGGGTCTTCAGCAAGCGTGCTAAAAAGGGCGCAAGGACTACCAGGGACCAAAAACTCTGACTACAATAACGAGCCCAGACCACCTGAAAGGGATCATAATGCGCGCTCATCATCTTGGCGATGGTGTCCATACAGCTGAAGGCAAAACTCGCCAGAATCATTAGCAAAATGCCCTTATAGACAGGGCGCGCCTCGGTCCAATAGTGTACCAGAATCAACAGGATACTCGGTGAAGCAGACGAATTGATCACCATTCAAATCAAGAGGATCAATCGGATGAGGGTCTGCGAAAAACGGAATTCAGGAGGAAAATATCAGGAGGGAAGCGTTCATCCGCTCTTCAGGCGATAGTCTTCTCCGCCACTTTCAGCCATAACGTAACGCCCGTTCGGTAGGTCGTTCTCATTCACCTTCGCAGCAATTTCCTCTGAGGGCAACTCATAATGCTGCCAGCGTGCAGTCAGTCGTTCTCCAAGCACCGCTTCCGGCACCTCGAGCAGAACGGCCACATCGAACAACAACCTCAGTTGTGACCATGGCTCCTGCTGAAGTAGTAGATAGTTACCCTCCACCAAGATCACTGGTACTTTTGCAGGAATCAAACGAGCTCCAGCTCGGGCAATCTCCAAATCTCGATCAAAAACCGGCACTGCCACGAACTCTTCCTGCCTCTCGCGCAAACGTCGTAAAATGTGATAAAACCCCCACACATCAAAGGTCTGCGGAGCCCCTTTGCGTGGCCTTAAACCTGCTGGCACCAGGTACAGATCATCATAATGAAATCCATCCATTGGCAAAATCATCGCTTGCTCAGACTGTTCCTGATTCAGAGCGGATTCCAGTTCATCAGCCAGAGTGGATTTACCAGAACCGGGAGGCCCAGCCAATGCCACCAGGATTCTTCCCTGTGAGCTTCGTTGCTGAATCAATTCCTGTAATTTTTTGAGTTCAATTCTGGGTGCCATGGCCTTTTTAGTGAATTTTTTTAGAGAGAGATGGAAACTTTAGCTGGATTTGCCAGTAATTTGGAATCTAAATTGATGTTGTTCGATCACGAAAATTCATCATAGACGTCAATTACCACTTGCCTCAACTTGAAAGGAAATAATGGAAGAGGCCATGAAACCTGCAGAACTTCGTGAACTTGCTGCAGAGATCCTCAATGAGAACGACCGCGAGGGACGCTACACGATACCCACCAAAGGCTTGTATCCCTTCCAATGGAATTGGGACAGTTGCCTGACAGCCCTCGGCTGGACCTATCTGGACGAAGATCGCGCCTGGCGCGAAATCGAAACACTGTTTGAACACCAGTGGTCAGACGGCATGGTTCCACACATTGTCTTTCATGAACCAGACGATGGCTATTTTCCTGGCCCAGAAGTTTGGTCTACTGGCCGTTCAGTTCCTACCAGTGGCATTACTCAACCGCCTGTTGCCGGTTTTGTCCTGAGGCGTTTGTACCAACGCTGTGCCGACCCGGAAGAAATTGAAGAACGTATCGAAGACCTGGTCGACGCAGTTGATCGATGGCATGCCTGGTTTTTTGAAACTCGAGACCCACAGGGGGAAGGACTCGTATCCATAATCCATCCTTGGGAAGCTGGACGAGATAACTCGATTGACTGGGACGAAGCTTTTGAGCGAGTACCAACCGAAGGCATCACTGACTACGTTCGCCGCGATACTGAGCACGCTAATCCAGCACATCGCCCCACCAAGGCACAGTACGACCGCTACCTCTGGTTGGTGGAACACTTTCGCTCACTCGGCTGGGACAACAGCAAACTGCACGAGGCCTCTCCTTTTCAGGTGGTTGATCCAGGGTTTAATGCGATCTTGATTCGTTCCTGCTTTGACTTGGCCGCTCTCGCAGAAGAACTGGAAATGGATGATGTCGCTCAGCGCAACTATGCATGGGCTCGTCGAGGATTAGATGCCTTGGAGAATCTTTGGAGTGATCCGCACCGGCAGTATCTCTGTCAGGATCGAACGACAGGGCAACTGATTGAGAGTACTTCGATTGGAGGCCTCCTAGCAGTTTTTGCTCCCATTCGCCACATTCGGGCCCAAGCGATTGCTCAACGCATCGAGCAAATTTCCGCAGGATGCCGCTTCAGTATCCCTAGTCACGATCCAGCTGATGTACGGTTTGATGCCAAACGTTACTGGCGTGGGCCTGTCTGGCTAATCATCAACTATATGATCAATGATGGCTTGGAGGCCGCTGATTTAGAGGAGTCCAGCACAAAAATTGTGGACGATTCCCTGGAGTTGATTGGTTCAAGCGGTTTTGCCGAGTACTATGACCCCAAAACTGGTGAAGCTTGTGGAGGGGGACGGTTCACTTGGACCGCTGCAATGGTGCTGGAATTTCTTCAAGATCAGTAACATGCACATTGCCCTGATCGTGGCGCATCCAGATGATGCCGATATCTATTGTGGGGGTTCGGTAGCGGCTTGGCGATCCATGGGTTCCGAGGTAACGATCATGATCGCAACCGATGGTGCCAGGGGAGGAAATTTTGATCCCGAAAAACTTGCACAGCTGCGCGCCACGGAGGCAACCGCTGCTGCCGAAGTCTTGGACGCCAACCTGATTCAGTTGAATTTTCCAGATGGTGAACTCGCTCAGTCTGAAGAATTTGCTTCAAGATTGACAGCTGAGGTGGTGCGCCTCAAACCAGATCTGTTGGTAGCGCATGCTCCCAATGACTATCACGCCGATCATCGAGCAGTCTCTGCTGGAGCACTCATTGCTGCAAGTTTTCGAGCTCCTGTACTTTGGGTGGATCCAATGATGGGTAATGATTTTCTACCCAACTACTACGTCGATATCACACCTTTTCAGGATTTGAAGGAGCGGGCCATTCTCTGTCACAACAGCCAGCGGCCAGAGCACTTTGTCGAAATGTCCCGAGTTCAAGGGCATTTCCGTTCAGCCCAGTGCGGTCAACTGGGTGGCTTTGCTGAGGCCTTCGCCATGATCCCATTCACCCATTTGCAGATATCCGTTCTCTGCTTCCCCCTGCCCCTCCGCTTCAGCCGATTGTTGTCAAAAGCTCTTGCTGACGCTGACGCTCAAAAGCCAGTTCCAGTATTCCTCGAAAAAATCCATAGATGAAAAACGGTTGCGACTCCGAGCCTCTAGGCTACCTTCTCGATGAAACTCAGTTAGGAATTAGGCATCCTCGTTGGAGATAGGCTTTTTGGGCTTATAGTTGATCAGGACAATTCCAGCGGAGATCAGCACCAGTGCACCCAGAATGGTAAAACTGATCGCTTCATCAAGGATGAGCCAACTGAAGATCACCCCAAAGGCAGGGGTCAGAAAGCCAAAGGAGGCCATGTCTGAAGCAGGGTAAATGGTGAGAATCCAGAACCAAACAAGAAAACCACCAGCGACGACTATGACAACCTGAAAGCCGAGCATAAAGACGTGCATGGTTTGTAAGTCTCGGATCCAGTCACCGAAGAGCAGAGAAAAGGGCAGCAACACAATCGCTGAAACTGCGAGATTGTAAAGAAGCTGCATTTCGATACTCGCTTCTTTGAGCTTACTCACCCGAACCGAAAGCCCGATCCCAGCCCAACACATGGAGCCAAGAATGCTCATCATGTCACCAAGCAAGCTGCCTGATTCCCCGTCTAGTCCACGATCGGAAAAAGCCCAAACAAGGCCCACCATGGAGATGATCAGTCCAAGAATCTTCTTGGCATTGAGCCGTTCTCCCTCGATCAGGAAATGAGCTCCGATTGCCATCCAGACGGGCATCGAGTACCAGAAGATCGAATTGCGGGCGACAGTCGTCATGTCCAAGGCCAGGAAGAGAAAAATGAACTCAATCGAGAACAAGCAGCCAGTTAGGACTCCTGCCTTGAAAGTGCCATCGGTAACACTGATTCGCTTCCCCCTCCATAGAGCCCAACCCCAAACGACAAAAAAAGCAAACAGCGAGCGTAATCCTGCTTGAAAGACAGGCTGCATCCCTTCATTGACGACCTTGATCACCACCTGGTTCAAGCCCATCACCATCGCGAAGATCACGAGGACACTGCCGCCAAATAAATCGATATGGTCTTTTCGTTCCATCAATATCCTTTCATGGTTAATATCTATCAGGTAACTTTTCCATCTTCTTCACCCTAAAGATCAACCTTAATAAACTTGTAATCAGAATTTCTAAATCGTTTAGATCAGGTTTCCTCATGGCTAATTATCAAGTAACTCCGCTTGTTCGGGGATTGCCCGCAACCGTCCCGTTTGTTGGACCAGAAACTCAGGAGCGTCTGCGGGGCAGCTCATTCCGGGCTCGAATTGGGGCAAATGAAAATGTCTTCGGTGCTTCACCCAAGGTATCTCAAGCTATGCAAGCAAGAGTTGATGAAGCTTGGATGTATGGAGATCCGGAGTTTTACGAACTGCGAGCCGCTCTTGCAGAACACTTGGGGGTAGGAATCGGCAACGTGATGGTTGGAGAGGGTATTGATGGTTTGCTCGGCTACCTTGTGCGAATGTTTGTGAAACCAGGTGATGCGGTTGTGACCTCGGCTGGAGCCTACCCAACCTTCAATTATCATGTCCAAGGATTTGGAGGGGATTTGCAATTCGTGCCCTATCACGAAGACCGTGAGGATGGAGACGCGTTGCTGGCTGCTACACAGAAAAACGAAGCCAAGCTGATCTACTTTGCCAATCCGGACAACCCGATGGGTAGTTGGTGGGATGCCGGCTATGTTGAGTCAATGATTCAAGCAGTGCCTGAGGGTTCGCTGCTGATTCTGGATGAAGCCTATGGAGAGTTCGCCCCAGCAGGCACTCTCCCAACGTTTGACATGGACAACTGCCGAGTGATTCGACTGAGAACCTTTTCGAAAGCCTACGGTTTGGCCGGAATGCGAGTGGGCTACGCTATTGGCAACGAGGAATTGATCGCAGAGTTCAACAAGGTGCGCAATCATTTCGGTTTGGGTCGCCTCTCACAAATCGCTGCACTTGCGGCTGTGAAGGATCAAAAACATCTGAACAATGTTCAGCAGCAAGTCCAGGAATCTTTACAACGCATCCAGCAAATTGCTTTGGACAATCAATTGAAACCATTGCCGACCGCGTCTAATTTTTTGACCATTGATTGTGGTCTAGATGGAGATTATGCGATTGCGGTGATGAAAGGTTTGATTGAGCGTGGCGTCTTTGTGCGAATGCCCGGAGTGGCACCTTTGAACCGATGTATTCGGATTACAGCAGGGTTGCCCATAGAATTAGATTTTCTAGAAGAAACCCTTCCCGAGGTTTTGAAGTCCATTTGACTTCTAAATGAAATTTCAAGATCCAGATGCACTGCGATTCTTCAACCTTAATCAAGAGAATTCTGGGCTGCCAACCCACATTTTGCCCTGTTTCGGTTGTGGTTATGTTACAAATGTGCTACGATTAGAAGCTTTTTAGCCAGACCTATAGCCTTTAAGATTAACAAAAGATGAGCACCCCCTCCCAAACCCAAACTTTCCAGAAAGACCCACGCCGATGGCTTCTAGCCGCAGTGATTTTTCTAGGAATCATCTTATTCTTTATCTTCGACCTGCAGCGATTTTTGACGCTTGAATATCTTCAGGCTTCGCGTGAGAGCTTTGCAGCGACCTACGCAGAGTCACCGCTTACCGTTTCATTGATTTACTTCCTGATTTATGTCGCGTCAACTGCACTATCTGTTCCTGGGGCCGTTGTTTTGACGCTCGCAGGGGGAGCCCTATTCGGCTTGGGTTGGGGTCTGGTGTTGGTTTCCTTTGCTAGTAGCTTGGGAGCAACCTTAGCGATGATGGCCAGTCGGTTTGTGTTGCGTGATGCCGTGCAAAACCGCTTTGGTTCACAACTTCAACGTATCAATGAAGGTGTTGAAAAGCAGGGGGCCTTCTACTTATTCATCCTACGGCTGGTGCCGGTGGTACCGTTTTTTGTGATCAACCTTGGGATGGCACTGACTCCGATTGGTGTGTGGACTTTCTACTGGGTGAGCCAGGTGGGCATGTTCGCAGGAACAATCGTTTATGTGAATGCTGGCACTCAACTCGCTCAACTGGAGAGCCTCTCCGGGATTGCTTCGCCAGGATTGCTGGTTTCTTTTGCCCTGCTTGGAATCTTTCCATGGTTGGCGCGTTCCTTCGTGACCCAAATCGAACAACGAAAGCTACTTGCCAAGTGGTCAAAGCCCAAGCAATTTGACCGAAACCTGATCGTGATTGGAGCTGGTGCGGCTGGTTTGGTGTCTGCCTATATTGCGGCAGCAACAAAAGCGAAGGTGACGCTGGTTGAAGCACACAAGATGGGCGGTGACTGCCTGAACTATGGTTGTGTACCTTCGAAGGCCTTGATTCGAAGCGCCAAGTTGCTGAATCAGATGCGCAATGCTTCCAATTATGGTTTGCAGGATAGTAATCCTTCGTTTTCCTTTGACAAGGTGATGAAGCGTGTACATCAAGTCATTGCAGAGATTGAGCCTCATGATTCTGTGGAGCGCTACACTTCCCTGGGAGTAGAGGTCATTCAGGGTTATGCCAAGATCATAGATCCCTGGACGGTTGAAATCCAAAAACCCGATGGCTCTTCACAGCGCTTGAACAGTACGGCAATCATCGTTGCGGCTGGAGCGGCACCTTTTGTTCCACCGTTGCCCGGCCTGGAAGAAGTGGGCTATTTGACTTCAGACACCCTCTGGGAAAAATTGCTGGGAAGAGAAGCGGCGCCTCAACGCCTGGTAGTCCTTGGGGGCGGACCCATCGGGACGGAGTTGACCCAAGCTTTTGCCCGATTGGGTTCCACAGTCACCCAAATTGAGATGGCTCCGAGAATCATGCTCCGAGAAGATCCAGAGGTTTCTGAGATGGTTCAAAAATCATTAGAGCGAGACGGAGTGACGGTTCTAACAAACCACAAAGCCATGAGTTGTGGGTTGACGAATGGTGAGAAGTGGATTGAAGTGGAAGAATCTGGAGAAGCTAAACGAATCCGCTTTGATGAGCTGATCGTTGCCGTGGGGCGTGCACCTCGCCTGAAAGGGTTCGGTTTGGAAGAACTGGGAATTCCGGTGGGTCGGGTGGTTCAAACCAACGAGTACTTAGAAACAATTTATCCTCACATTCTAGCCGCCGGTGACGTGGCAGGGCCGTACCAATTTACACACACCGCTGGGCATCAGGCTTGGTATGCTGCGGTCAATGCGCTGTTTGGGAAGTTCAAGAAATTCAAAGTGGATTATCGGGTGATTCCTTGGGCAACATTCTGTGATCCAGAAGTAGCTCGAGTAGGCCTCAATGAATTGGAAGCCCAAGAGAAGGGGATTGCTTATGAAGTCACCCACTATGGCATTGATGATCTGGATCGAGCAATTGCCGATGGCTCTGCCAAGGGAATGGTCAAAGTGCTGACGGTTCCCGGTAAGGACAAGATCCTCGGAGTTACCCTGGTGGGTGAACATGCGGGAGATCTGATCAGTGAGTTTGTAATGGCGATGAAACATGGATTGGGCTTGAACAAAATTCTTGGAACCATCCATATCTACCCCACCTTGGCAGAAGCCAACAAGTATGCAGCCGGTGAATGGCGTCGAGCTCATGTAAACCCAAAGCTGTTATTGTTTGTAGAGCGCTTTCATGAGTGGAGGCGCGGATGATTGATGCGGCTCTTCAGCCTCTGCAGCAACGTTTTCTTCAATCACCTGCGAAAATTCTAGCACAGTGGGGAGTGAAGGCTGACCAGATCACACTGGTTGGCTTCGTGGTAGGAGTCATGGTCGTGCCTGCCCTGGCTTTTGAAGCCTATTTTCTGGCACTACTTCTTTTATTGATCAATCGTTTCGCCGATGGGCTGGATGGGGCAGTAGCTCGCCAGACAAACCCCACGGACCAAGGGGCTTTTCTGGATATCAGCTGCGATTTTCTTTTTTATGCCCTGTTCCCCTTGGGGTTTGCGTTCGCTGATCCTGTCAATACCCTGCCAGCTGCGGTGTTGATCACCTCTTTCGTGGGCACGGGCTCCTCTTTCCTAGCCTATGCAATCATCGCTGGGAAGCGTGGTGAAACTACAATATCCTTTCCTCAAAAGGGCTTCTATTATCTTGGTGGGTTGACCGAGGGATTTGAAACGATCGTACTTTTCATTTTCATGTGTCTCCTCCCCGATCACTTTCCTGAATTTGCTTACCTTTTTGCTGCTGCCTGTTGCATAACCACTCTCTCTCGCTGGTACCAGGGTTGGCGGGCTTTCTCAGGAGGAAAGTCGCGATGAAAAAATGCGTGATCATTGGAGTTGGTGGTAGACATAAAATGTTTCGGGATGCTTTGGTTGAAAAGTATTCAACTAAGTATCAGTTAGTGGCTCTTTGTGATTCAAACATTGGTCGACTTCGATTTGCAGAAGAATCACTTAAAACGTCAAACGTTAGTGTTCGGCTTTACCTTGAAAAAGATTTTTCAAAGCTCTTACGAACTGAAAATCCTGATATTGTGATCGTTACATCGCCTGATTATACCCATCACAAATATATCATTGCAGCAGCAAGAAAGGGCTGCCAGATCATCAGTGAAAAGCCAGTAACGAACAATTTAGAAAATCTTAAAAGAATTGTTGATGAGTTAGGAAAAAAGAATTTAAAAGCCACAATCACCCATAATTACCGCTACTCTCCACATCGTTCACAAGTCAAAAAACTCCTTATGAATGGTACGATTGGGACCATCAAGGCAATAACTTTCGGCTGGCATCTGGATCGAATTCATGGGGC
>DJYX01000053.1:0-5769 GCA_002450295.1 Deltaproteobacteria bacterium UBA6967 | reverse complement strand
GATTATTTTCGGCGATGGCATCGTTACAAGAAGAATTCTGGAGGATTGGCAGTTCATAAAGCAACACATCATTTTGATTTGATTAATTGGTGGTTAAGCGATGTTCCAGTGTCTGCGTACGCAACTGGTAGCAATCACTATTACAACCCATCAAATGCTGATAATCTGAAGATTGAGAATCGAGGAAAACGCTGCACGAGTTGTAGCTCCTCAAACTGTACTTTTAGATTGGATCTAAGTTCGATTGAAAACTTGCGTAAATTATATTCAGAAAATGAAGAGTTTGATGGCTACTACCGAGATCAATGTGTTTTTGATCAAGATATTGAAATCGAAGATATGATTCGAGCAGAGGTTCGCTATTCCAGAGGTGCTGTCTTAAACTATGGCTTGGTGGCGTTCTCTCCCTGGGAGGGCTATGAGATCACATTCATTGGCACTGAGGGTACTCTTTCACAGAAGTACTTGGAGCGCAGCTTAATCAATGGAGATGAGAGCTCACTGAGAGAAGGGAGTAATGTTGAAACGACTCTTCTTCTTCCAGGCAAGGCGCCTGAAAAAATCAAGAACCCCAGTTCAGCAGGTGGACATGGAGGAGCTGACCCCTTGATGTTGGACCATATCTTCGCTGATGACGGCACTCCTGATCCATTGAAACGGAAATCAAATCACTTTTCTGCAGCCTGGTCAGCAATTACAGGTTTTGCGATTAATCGATCCATGGAGAAAGGAAAGGTCATTCTGATCAAAGACCTCATCAAGGATTTGGCCGTTCCTGATGAGCTTCGCTTGGATTGATTTCCAGTGTTGAAACAGATTCTAATATTGCTGGTATTGTTCCTGCCGCTGAGTATCGCCTTCTCGAATTCAACTAGCCTTTCACCCGTTCCATTTGCCAATGAGCTCAACAATCCCAGAGGCTTTCTCCCGTTTGGGACGGACCAGTGGATCATCATCGAGGCTGGTACTGGAAAAAAGCTTGGTGGAAAACACCCTGGAAAAATCAGCCTAGGACATGACATAAATCGAGATGGTTTGCTCTCTGCCATAGAGAAATCTGTGCTTGTAGATCACTTGTTATCCTACAACATCATGGAGTTCTTTAATCCAGGGGGAGATGAGGTGGTTGGCCCAGGTGATGGGGTTTTGTTTGATCAGAGAAGACTGATTTACACCAGAGATAGCGGTAGAGAATCAACTGAGATTGTCCAACTGGATCTAGTTGATCTCTCCGAGGTTATCCTCTTTGAGCGTCCAGGTGTCGTCAATTCGATCGTACTCTCCGCTGATCAGCAGACACTGTTTTTGGCAGAGAGCACCTTAAATCAGATCGGGGCATACCACTTTGAATCTGGATACGAGGAACTTCTTCTTTTTGATGTACTGGATCATCAGCAACAAGCTGTCCCAACAGGAATAGCCCTGGATGTCAAAGGTAATTTACTGGTGACACTCTTTTCCGGTCAATTGTGGGCCTATTATGGAGAAACCATCTCCTTCATGCCAGGCGATGCCAAGCTGGCTTACGTGAATTTAGCAGATCGGACATTTGAGTATCTTCTAGAGGGACTCACCACTGCAATTGATGTAGTCACAGACGCAGATGACAATGTTTATTTTCTAGAGATGACCACGGCTTGGCCGACCAACCTGATTTCACGAGAATTTGATTTATACAATCGTAACTCGCCACCTGATCCAGGGGGTTATGTTCGCTACTCAGGAAGATTAAGTATGATGCGGTCAGGATCGAAGGAGGTCTTTGTTTTGGCGGAAGGCCTTGACCTGCCAACGAATCTCTCTATTCATGATGGCCAACTCTTCATCTCATCAGGCCAGGGAACACCTGGTCGAAATGTATGGACTCATCAAGGGGTTGTGCCCATCGAGGGTAAAATCTTCAGTTATTCTTTAAATCGATAATTCCTTGCTTATCCCGAGTGGTTCCTTGCCGAGATTGATACCTTGAGACGCTTACGAGTTGCCCTAGTGGGGACAGGGGTTGGAATGGCTCACGCCAAAATGTATCAGACCCTTCCAGATCTTTTTGAAGTTGTTGCCGTCTGCGAAATTGATGAGAAAAGACGTTTGGAATTTGTTGAGCAAATCGGAGTGAAGTTCCAAACTGATCGATTAGAAGAACTCTTTGAACAGGAGCTGGATCTGATCGATATCTGTACACCATCCGGGTTGCATTTTTCCCAAGCCTGCTCTGCGCTCAATGCGGGATTCCATGTTGTCCTCGAGAAACCAGTGGTCCGTTCGCTCAAGGAGTTGGATGAGTTGTCCCGGGTCGAACAGCAATCTGGTAAGAAATTATTCCCAATTTTTCAGTATCGATTCGGTCACGGAATCCAAAAACTCCATCACTTGATCGCAAAGGGTGTGGCTGGTCGACCTTCAATTGCAACAGCAGAGACCCACTGGTTGCGTGGTGAGAGTTATTACAGTCGGGGGATGTGGCGAAGCACTTGGGAGGGTGCTGCAGGTGGTAGTTTTGCCACCCATGCGATTCAAATTCATGACTTGATCTGCGAGGTGCTGGGGAATCCTGTTTCCGTCTTTGCGCAAGCCTCCAATGTGATCAATGGCTATGAAACAGAGGATTTGGGGGTATTGCTATTGAATTTTGCCAGCGGTGCGATGGCCACATCCACAGTCACTCTGGGTTCTCCTGAGCAGATGTCCCGATTACGTTTTTGTTTTGAGGGACTGACTGCGGAGAGTGGCCGTGAACCCTACAACCCTGGTCACGACCCATGGACATTTTCGCATGATGATCCTGATCAAAGAATCGTGATTGAAAACGCTCTCGCTGACTTTTCTCCAAGGCTGGAGCGATTCCCAGGCCAATTCCTTCGTATTCATGAAGCCCTCACAGGGAAAGCACAGACTCCTGTTACTCTGGCAGATGCGCGGCGGTCTATTGAACTGCTGACAGCTGCCTATTGGTCAATTAAGACCGGTGAAACTGTCCACCTCCCAATTCCTTCAGAGCACCCATTTTTATTCTGGTTGGATTGATACGATGAAGCAGGAATTTGGAAGATCTTGAAACCAACAGTATTCATTCTCCAAAACCTTGGTTGATATTTGATTGAACAAATAGCTCAAAATTTTTGAAGACACTATAGAACCTTTGTTCTGCCGCAATTTGTAAGTAAAGGAATTCAAAATGGCTACTCAACGCATTGGCATTATCATGCACGGAGTGACGGGCCGTATGGGCTACAATCAGCACTTGGTCCGCTCTGTCAAGGCGATCATGGAAGATGGTGGAATCTTACTGTCTAACGGAGATCGCTTGCTACCGGACCCAATCCTTGTGGGGCGCAATGCCAAAAAAGTGGAAGCTCTGGCGCTTGAACAAGGCATTGCACGGTGGTCGGACGATATCGCAGCGTGCCTGGCCAACAAGGACGACACCGTCTTTTTTGATGCAGGAACAACACAGATGAGAGCTGAACTGCTCAGCCAGGCAATTCAAGCTGGCAAACACATCTACTGTGAAAAACCCAGTGCTGACACTCTGGAGAATGCGTTAACCATCGCAAGGTTAGCTCAAGCAAAACAGGTGAAGAACGGCGTTGTTCAGGACAAACTCTTTCTGCCAGGCTTGCTCAAGCTAAAATCCTTGATCGATAGCGGGTTCTTTGGGCAAATCCTCTCGATTCGTGGGGAATTTGGCTATTGGGTTTTTGAAGGGGATTGGCGCAAAGCTCAACGTCCTTCCTGGAATTATCGCAAGCAGGATGGAGGAGGGATCATCCTTGATATGCTCTGCCACTGGCGCTATGTGCTGGACAATCTGTTTAGCTCGGTTCAAGCCGTATCTTGCCTTGGTGCGCGCCACATTCCTGATCGATGGGATGAACAAGGGCAACACTATCACGCTGATGCTGATGACGCAGCCTATGCCACCTTCCAACTTGCTGGAGGTATTGTCGCCCAGATCAACTCATCTTGGTGCACAAGGGTAAAGCGAGACGAATTGGTTACGTTCCATGTAGATGGCACTCATGGTTCGGCGGTTGCGGGATTGACTTCCTGTGTCACGCAACATCGTGTCAATACTCCCAAACCGGTCTGGAATCCGGATGTGCCTAACCCGATTGATTTTCAGGCATGCTGGGAAGCGGTCCCTGATGTAGAGGTTTTTGGCAATGGTTTCCGTGTGCAATGGGAGATGTTCTTGCGTCATGTAGCCGAAGATGCCCCCTGGAAATATGATCTGATGGCTGGGGCTCGGGGTGTTCAGTTGGCAGAACTGGGCATGCAAAGCTGGGCAGAGCGACGTTGGTTGGATGTCCCGGATCTGGAGGCATGATGTTGACCATCGATTTACCCTCGGGAGCGAACCGCCTCGATCGCTATGAATTGGGCAATCCGATTGATTTCCAGGCACCGAGCGTATCCCTCAATCGTATCGCCTTTGCCGCAGTCCATGTTGTTTCAGATCCAACTAGTTCTGCCGATCCGTGGACTGAGGTCGCCATTGATTGGGACGCTACCATGGCTTATCGACGCTACCTTTGGTCACATGGACTTGCGGTTGCTGAAGCAATGGACACCGCGCAACGTGGGATGGGCTTGAATTGGCCTCAAGCCCTGGAACTGATTCAAAGATCTGTCACTGAAGCAAAGTCCTTCCATGGGGCCGTGGTTTTTTCAGGAGTGGGAACAGACCATCTTCAACCCTCCGGAGATCTGAAGCTTGAGCAGGTTGAAGGGGCTTACTTGGAACAACTGGAGGCGGTTCAGCAGGCAGGAAGTCGGGTGATCCTGATGGCCAGTCGTGCCCTGGCGTTGATTGCTGAAGATCCCGCGGACTACGCCAAGGTTTATGCAAGAGTACTCCAACAGGCAGATCAACCCGTTATCCTCCATTGGCTGGGAGAAATGTTTGATCCTGCACTCTCAGGATACTGGGGATCCTCAAAAACCGAGGCAGCGATGGATGCTTGTCTTGATGTGATCCGTTCGAACGTTGAAAAAATTGATGGCATCAAGATCTCGTTGTTGTCAAAGGATGCGGAAATAAAGATGCGCCGGCTACTCCCTGAGGGTGTCCGAATGTACACGGGGGATGATTTCAACTATGCAGAGTTGATCGCTGGAGATGAGCAAGGATACTCGGATGCTCTGCTGGGAATTTTTGATGCCATCGCTCCCGCTGCATCAGCCGCATTGGCACACCTGGCTCAGGGAGATCTCAATCGCTTTCATCAGATTCTTGCGCCAACAGTGCCGTTGTCCCGGCATATCTTCTGTGCACCGACTCGATTTTACAAAACAGGCATTGTCTTTCTGGCTTGGTTGAACGGTCATCAATCTCACTTCACAATGGTCGGTGGACAGGAATCTGCGCGTTCCACCCTTCACCTTGCAGAACTGTTTCGCCTCGCAGATCAAGCAGGACTGCTACTTGATCCGGATTTGGCCTGTTCTCGCATGAAATCCTGGTTACGAACCCGAGGGTTGAACTGATGCCTGATATTTCTCAACTCTCGATCAATCTCGCCACAATTCGGGAACGTTGCACCATTTCAGAGGCACTCGACCTCGTTGCAAGACTAGGTATCCCAGCAGTCAGTCCCTGGCGGGATCAAATCGCTCAGATTGGATTAAAGGCGACTGCCAAACAAGTTCGTGAACTGGGCCTGCGTGTCTCCGGAGTTTGTCGAGGTGGAATATTTCCGGCGAACACTCAGCAAGAGTGGGAAGCAAACTTGGAAGACAATCTACAGGCACTCGAAGAAGCAGTTGAAT
>DJYX01000024.1 GCA_002450295.1 Deltaproteobacteria bacterium UBA6967 | reverse complement strand
CTGGTCCAGCGTGAAAAAGGGTGCGGGATAGTCATTCAAGATTTCTTCCAGTTAGAGAATGAGCGAATTGTTCAACTCAATCTCCAGACAGAAAATTCCTTTGAAATTCTGGCACGCAATACACTGTTGATGGACAGCATCATTCAGGCAACCTTTGATTTTGCGCTGAATGATCTGCCCTTGTTACGTCGGCTCCATGTTGAGCAAATGGAGACGGAGCTTCACTACAAGCAGCGCATTCTGCCTGAAAAGCGAGAGAAGCTTGGACGTGTGGAGCAAGAGTTAGAGAATCTTCCTGGCCAAGGAGGAGAACGCGAAGAGCGCGAGATGCGCCGCTATTACCAGAAGATTTGTAGAGATCTGCAACACGACATCGAAGAACATGCTAAGCGCGTTGGTCAGCTGGAAGAACTACTGGAGACCGCAAGGGATTGCCCGGTTGATCGGGAGTTTGTTGAAGCCCATCTAGTCATTCTTGCACGGGGTGGCTACGGTCGTGGTGAGTTGAGCCTGGCTTCGGATCGAGATCTGGGTTATTGCCTGGATACCGAACAGTTGGCTGCAGGACAAGCCGAGGTAGTCCGCCAACTGGTAATCCGCATCGAGACATTGCTTAATGCAGCGCAGGTGATGACCGCTCACCAATATTTTGAGATTGACGAGGACCTGACGCGCTTCCAGCAGGGTAGCATGCTGCAAACCATTCCCTCCATTCTGGAGAGTCGCGTACTGGTAGGCAGCCAACGTCTGGCGGAACGCCTCAAACAACACTTCTTTGAAATCCTCCCCTATGAACCCTACGTTCTAGAGAAAATCAACACCTACCTGCAGACGGAGCGCCCACAACTCAACCAGGCAGATCTCAAACACGATCTGGGAGGTTTACGCAGTCTCCAGATTCCTCTGTGGATTGCAGCAGCAACCTTTGGTGTCTTCCCATCCTACACAGCAGAGATGATTGCGTTGCTAATCAAGCAGCGTCTGCTCTCTCCAAGACAAGCATTCAAGCTGTGTCAGGCCCTGGAGTTCACCTACGATCTACGAAACTTCACTGGTGCGGCCCGAGATCACTACTTTGATGAGGAGGCGCGACATAGCGGTTGCCGAGGAGAAGACCTGCAGCCAAACGTGATCAACGACAACATGGAGCGCCTGTATCTGCTCAAGAAGCAGCGGTTTCAGGATGTTGATGATTTTGATCGCTATCGTTTGCAGATGCAGGACACGATTCAGCAACTCTCCAGAGCATTACTTCGCAATATTCTGGAGCGACACGTTGTCCGAACCTTCCAGACTTTCCAAGTTACGGTATATCTGCGCCAACGTCGCATCATTGAGATCAATGCACTCGAAGGGATGCCGCAGGTTCCCCTGAGTCTAATTTTCAGTGACCCGCTCAAGCTGCTGGATCTGTTCATCTATGTTGGCAAGGTTGGCTATGATCTCTCATTTGAGTTGAAAGATGAGATGGCTGACCTGCTTCAATCACTAACGGTTGAAGTAGTCCAGAGTCGAGCTCCTGAACTTTCTGAGAAATTCAGCGAATTGATGATGACGCCCTATGTCGACCAGGCACTGCGCATCATGTTAGAAATTTCTGACCCAATTGGACTCAATGAACCCGCGTTCTTTGGTGGAACAACAACTCAGAAATATCTACCTGACACGCTGCTGGGACGTTTCATTCCCGAGTGCAACCAGATGCACTTCCTACTTCGAAATTTGTCCTATCACCAGTACCCGGTCAGCATTCACTCACTCAATGCAGTGCAGGCTGCTGAAGAAGAGCTACAGATTCTGCAAAAGCAGTATCCTGAGTTGTACCAGTACCTCCAGCCTAAGCACATCCTTGCACTCAAGTGGGCTGTACTGTTTCATGACGTGGGAAAGATTGATCCAAGAACACGGCACCAGATCTCTGGCACCTCGATCGCAGTCAGAGCCCTTGAACGCTTGGGGTACGCTGATCCAGAACTCTTTGGTAGCATCTCTCTGATGATCGCCCACCACATGACCGTGGTACGACTCAGTAAGACCTCAGCGTACTTCGACCAGGCCATCCAGCAGTTCTTTGAAATTGCCAACCGGGATCTGGTCAACGTGATCCTGCTGTTCTTGGTGAACATTTCTGACTATCGCTCGGTCAGCGATGTGACAGCGAAAGATACTCGTACCCTACGAACTTTTTTTGAGGAAACCTACCGAGTCTACGCGGAGATGCGTTCCAGCGGCCAACTGAATGATGCAATGGATGCTATCAACAGTTACCTGGATCGGAAGAAGCAAGATCTGGAGTTTGATACCCGTATCAACCTGCTGATTCAGCAGGGTCTGCAGAATTCAATCGAAGATGCGCTCTATACACCAGTAGCCAAAATTCAGCCTCAGGAATACGAACGGCTGCAGAAAAGTCATGAGGAACTGGAGCAGCACTGGCGTTTGCTCAAGATGGGTTCATTGGATGAGAAAGGATTGAGCCAGACCACTGAAAAGCTGATTCGGACCATCCGACAGTACCTCAGTCCAGATACAATCAACGCTCTGATCAATCCCTATCGGCGCCAATTGGAATGGTTTTTCGCAGCTTTCCCCAACCGCTTTCTGCTGAGCTCCAGTTCCGCGATCCTGGCCCAGCAGATGATGCGCTTCGAAAATTGGTCTTCGGAGGCAACGGTGAGCGTGCTGACCAATCCAAGGGGACGTCCTGTTGGACTACTGGTTTATGTTCGGGAGGCGCCTCAGATTCATAGTCGGATTGCGTACGCGCTTAGTCGTCGACAGATCAATATTGAAGGCGCCAAGATGAATCGGGTTTGTTTTGCCGATGGTCGGAGTGCTTACTGCTATTACCTCCAGATCACGGTTCGTTCTTCGGCAATGATTTTCCCAAGGGAGTTGGAGCACTCGATTCTTTACGATTCTCCACCTCAATTGGACCTGGATCAACAGCACTTCCTGCATAATCCACGATTGCAGCTGGAGTTTCTTGAAGACGATGAAAAAGGCTATGTTGTACAGGAGATTGACGGACATTTCGTGCGGATGGCTCAGTCTTATCTGCGAGTTAAATTGACCTTGGAAGACGCACCGTTGATCTTCTACAAGTTGGCCAACAGCTTCGACCGTTTTGAGGTGTCTGTGCAGCAATCACTGATCACCACTACCGGTTTTCAGGTCAATGATTACTTCTACATCTTGCCCCAGGACTTGGAGCGGCTGAGGTCTTCAGGCTTTGAGGAAGTCGTCAAGCGGAGCTTGAGTGACCCACCAAGCCACAATTGAGCACGTGGAGCTACTGGTAAGGCGTGCTTGTGAGCAAGGCAATGGGGAAGGTTGCTCAGAATAGGCCGCTGATGCTGAAGTCGAAGCGGTCAGGACTTTCTCCACGTCGTTGATCGAGCTTAACACCATACTCGAAACGCAGTACTCCCAGTGGGGTGATTAGCCGTACCCCTCCTCCGGCACTGCGACGCAGATCGAAGAAATCCGGTTCTGCCTCCCCCAGCAGCGCATACTGCTCTGGTTCAGCGTTGATGTTGCCTGCATCCAAAAAGACCACGCCTCGAATGAAGCTCCGTTCATCGCGACTAAGTGGAAAGAGCAATTCCAGGTTGAAAAGTCGCTCGCTGATCCCACCGCTTTTCAGCTTCCCCAACTCATCAAAACTCAGCCCTGAGGTGCGCTTGTCGCTCAATCGTGTCTGCGTTAGACCAAACTCGTCGATGTAGCTGGTCAACTGCTGGTTGATGATTCTCTCTGTACCACCGTAAGGCCCTGCAATGGCGTAGTAGTTGTGGCCACGCACGCTGTTTAGGCCTCCCAAGCGGTAACGATCTTCTGGAGGAATTGGAGAACTACCCATCTGCTGTAGCCAACCGAGCCGTCCCTTGACCATGGCAATCAGGGTTTGTGCTTCATTGAGCGCCCAGAATTGCTGGTAGTTGGTGATGAATTCACGCAACTGGACGTTACCCCCGAAGGGTGTGCCAGTCTGTACAAGTGTCAGGCTAGTCTTGATTCCTTCTGTCGGAAAAATTGGATGATTGACCGTATTGTAGGTCAGCGTTGGTGCAATGGAGCGTTTGAAGACGTTGTATCCTTCATTGTCGTAGAGCCGATCCACTGCGTTCCAACTCACAGAGAGCCGCAGGTAACGCCAGTAGACGGGCATCCCTACACTGGTACCATAGGTGTTTTCACGCAGGCTGCCTCGCTCTAAACCTGTGCTGTCTGCGAGACGTCGATGTGAGAACTGAATTGAGTTGGAAAGTTGCGTACTAAAGATCCTGGGATCAATAAAAGTGACGCTGTACTCGTTGGTGACATCCTGTTCGCTGAATTGCGCACTCAATCGCAGTGTCTGTCCGTTACCAAATAGATTTCCTTTGGTGAGAGAGAGTCCACCACTGAATCCGGTCACATCGCTATAGCCGATCTGGGCCTGAAAGGTTCCAGTTTGAGTTTCCTTGAGTCGTGCCATCAGGTCCAGAACGTTATCCTCTTCAGGACGTCTTCGTCGTTCAAGCTGCAAGCCTGGCTCGAAGAAGCCCAACTTCCCAAGGTTTTCCTGGCTCAGCCGGAGTCGCTTGCCATCAAAGAGTTGTGATTCGTTAACCTCAAATTCACGGCGGATCACGTGGTCACGTGTCTCGGTATTTCCTGCAACGGAGATACGGCCGATGTAAGCCTTCTCTCCTTGCAGGATGCGGTAATTCACGTCCACAGTCTTGTTGTCTTCATTGATCCTAGTCTGCGGAATCACTCGTACAAAGGCATAGCCACGCTCCTGGTACAGCTCATCCAGTACGGCTCGATCTCGGTTCTGTAAGAAGGGATTGTAGACCCCACCAGTTTTCAGTTCGAGTTGCTCCAGCAGTTCTGCCTCTGGTTCCAGTAAGTCACCGCTGACACTGACCGATCCTGTGAAGTACTGGTCTCCTTCAGTGACGTTCAGGGATAGTTCGACACGGCTGTATTCTGGGTTGTGGTAGAGCATCACATCGGGCTTGTCGATGAAGACTTTGATGTAGCCTTGCTGTAGGTACTTCTGAGTCAACAAGACCAGATCCTGATTAACCCGCTCCTCCTGAAAGATACCAGAGCTGTTGATCCAGTTGAAACAGTCTACCTCTGCGCTGAGCATGAGACGTTTGAGATCAACTGCTGCGAACACTTTGGTTCCGCTGATGTCTACATCCGTCAGGAATACCTTTGGTTGTTCCTGGGCCACATAGGTCAGTCGATATTCCTGCTCGGATTCCTTCTCCAAACGGGGTAGCACACGGGCAGTGGTGTAGCCATCTTCTCGATACTTGTCGAGAATCATTGTCTGATCCTGCTCGGCTTTGAAAGGATCGTAGATGTCGTTGGCCCTCAGCAGGAGCTTCTCACGGATTTCGTCCAGATCCAGTAGGTTGATCCCTTCCAGTCGAACTGAGAGCAGACGAGGACGCTCCTCGACAACATAACGCAGTCGGTAGCCATCACCGAGTGGTTCGACTTCGGCTCGTACGTCGCGGAAGAGTCCGGTCTCAAAGATCTGGCGGATATCTTGACGAATACGTTGGCGGTCGAGCGGAAAGTTGACCTGACTCTCGAGGGTGAAGAGCAGTTGGGCTTCTTCTAATTCTGAGGTTCCCTGGATCTCAATTTCCAGGATTCGGGCTTCCTGCCCGAGGAGTAGGCTGGGGAAACCCAGTAGCAAGAAAGCCAGCAACAGCCAAAGGCTGCTACAAAAACGGCCAGGAGCACAAACGGTGGGCATTAGAATGTGAGTATTGACAAGCGGTTCAAGGACTGGAATCCAATTGCAAACGACCATCCTGCAGACGATAGCACTGCTGCAGTGTAGTGGCCAGTTGCAGATTGTGGGTGATCATCAGCATGGTGGTTTGCCCATCGGCGCAGCAGCGCAATAAGGTATCCAATACCTGCGACTCATTTTCCTGATCCAGATTGCCAGTGGGCTCGTCAGCCAGCAGGAGACGCGGGCGGTTGGTGAGGGCCCGGGCGATGGCAACCCGTTGCTGTTCGCCGCCGGAGAGTTGAGAGGGCTTATGCAACAAGCGCTCCCCTAGTCCGACCTGTTCCAGCAGTTCACTCGCACGCTTGCGACTCTGACTGTGGCTCTGTCCCTGAACCAATGCTGGCATCATCACGTTCTCCAGCGCACTGAAATCCTGCAGGAGCTGATGAAACTGAAAAATGAAGCCCAACTGGGTGTTGCGGTAGCGAGCCTGGGCATCCTGGGAAAGCAGGCTCAGGTCCTGGTCGTCCAGCAAAACTCTCCCCTGGTCTGGTTGGTCAAGTAAGCCAATCAAGTGCAGCAAGGTACTCTTGCCTGTTCCAGAAGCACCAACGATGGCAGCTGTCTGGCCAGGTTGCTCCAATCGCAAATCTACTCCCCGTAAAATGTGCAGGGTACGGCCTTCACCATCAAGATAGCTCTTGTGCAAGTTTTCGAGTTGAAGATGCATGGCTGGAAACTTAGCGGAATTGAACCTCACTCACCCGAGTCCGGACTTCTCCAGACCAGTCAGGGGGAGCTTGGGGTTCGAGGTCAAAGCCAAATTCACGTGACTGCTTGGGTTCCAAGGTGCCAGGATTTTGAAAAGATAGGTGGTAGACGGGGAAGAAACGAGCACTCTTGATCACCTCGTCCTCCTTGCTGAGATAGTCAATGGTGATCTCCAGCATCTTGATCACCTGCTCGCTGTTGTTGAGCACAGTCCCAAAGACACCAGTGCTCACACGCCGTTCGTCTTGGCCAAAAGCCACACGCACGTCCAGCAATTCAATTTGCTTCTGGGCCTCAAGTCGTTTCTGGTTCTGATAGAACTGAAATCCAAACAGGACCGCAAGGGCCAAGCTGGCAATCAGCAGGACTCGAGTCCCGGAACTGCGCATCCAGTCCGGCATGGTCTACTCCTGCAAGCGGAAGGGACAAGGACAGGTTCGGGAAGGACAGGTTCCGGTATTCTGGGAAAAGCGTTTGCTATCGTGGGTCCACATCAGAAAAACGGGACATGGACCCCCGTTTTTCAACTGACGTCGCGGAGGGTAAGACCGTTGTCCTTGAGGAAGGCCGTCAAGCCTTTCTTGTCGATGGTACGGATCGCACGGGTCGAAACTTTCAGCTTAACCTCACGACCGAGCTCCGGAACAAAGAAACGTCGGGTCTGCAGGTTGGGCAACTGGCGGTGCTTGGTCTTGTTGTTGGCATGCGAAACGCGGTTGCCAGTCAGTGGTCGCTTGCCGGTGATGTCACAGCGACGAGCCATGGGGTTCTCCTAATCTGCACTGTCTCGCGACAGGGTCGGTTACTTGGTTTCCTTGAAAAGCACGTGCTTGCGGACAATCGGATCGTACTTGCGCAACTCTAAGCGTCCTGGGGTCGTGACCCGGTTCTTAGAGGTGTAGTACATGTAGCCGCTCTCCGGACTCTTCATCTTCACAAACACGCGGTTGGCGTTCTTGGCCATGGTGTTCTCCAGGAAAAATGAAAATCAAAAATGATCGGTATTTACCAAAAAAATGTCAAGAATTTCCTTTAGGTCTCAGCAGTTGGTCAGATACTGCAAATTTCCCAGGTGTTCGTAGGCTTCTCGCAAGATGCGCTCTGTGTTTTCCCAATCCAGGCACTTGTCCGTGATGGAAACACCGTACTGCATCTCGTCACTGATCGGCTGGTTGCCTAGATGTAGATGACTCTCGATCATGGTGCCAACGATGGACTGGTTGCCGTCAACGATCTGGCGCACGATGTCACGCAGCACGATTTCCTGTTTTTCCGGACGCTTGTTGGAGTTTCCATGGCTGCAGTCCACCATGATGATCGGTTTGACCCCTTCTTTGCGCAGCTGCTCTTCCGTATCCTGAATGGACAAGGCATCAAAGTTGGGTCCGTGCTTACCACCGCGCAGGACAATGTGGCAGTGTTGGTTGCCGTTTGTATTAACAACAGAGGCACGCCCCTCGTGATTGATGCCCAGGAAATGATGGGGATGTGCTGCAGACTGGATGGCGTGCACCGCAATATCCAAACTGCCATCCGTACCATTCTTGAAGCCAACGGGCATGGAAAGCCCACTGGTCATTTCCCGGTGAGTTTGTGATTCGGTGGTACGGGCTCCGATCGCACTCCAGGCGAGCAGGTCAGCAATGTACTGGGGTGTGATCGGATCCAGTGTTTCTGTGGCTGCCGGTAGTCCCAGTTCGTTGATATCAAGCAGGATCTTCCGAGCCAGACGCAGGCCCTTTTCCACTTGGTGGGTACCGTTCAGGTCTGGATCGTTGATCAATCCCTTCCATCCAACAGTGGTGCGGGGTTTTTCAAAGTACACTCGCATGATCAGGTAGATCCGATCCTTGAGCTCTTCGTGCAGGGCCTTGAGCCGCTGGGCGTATTCCATTGCGGCTTCCGTATCATGAATGGAGCAGGGCCCAACCACGGCAAAGAGTCGATGATCTTCCCGATCCAGGACATTGCGCACAGTTTGCCGCGCCTGAACCACGGTCTGGCAAGCTTTTTCACTGAGGGGAAGTTCCTCCTTGATCTCATCAGGAGGCGTCAACGGGGTAATTTGCTTAACATTTATGTTATTGGTGGATTGCATGGGTTCTCCAGAAGAAACAAGAGCAGTCAATGTAGGGTCAACAGGCCAAAAAGACATGATTTCTTACTCGACAAAGCCGGTTTTTGTCATCTTGACGGGGTCGAGGGCCTGATCCAATTCAGCCTCGGTCAATTGGTCGCCTGCCAGTTCCAGGGCAACTTCCTTGAGGGATCGATTTTCAGCAAAAGCAGTCTTGGCGATCTTGGCGGCTAGGTCGTAGCCGATCAGAGGATTGAGTACAGTAACCAGGATTGGGTTTTTGCCAACCGAGGCAGCGATGTGGTCTTCCCGAACAACAATTCGAGAAACAGAACGATCCGCCAGGTTCCGTGAAGCATTTGCCAGCAAGCGGATTGATTCCAGTAGGCTGTGGGCAACCATCGGTAGCATTACGTTCAATTCAAAGTTGCCAGAGAGTCCGCCAATACTGACCGAGGCATCATAACCAATGACCTGGGCACAAACCATCGCGGTAGATTCTTCGATGACTGGATTGACCTTGCCCGGCATGATGGAAGAGCCTGGCTGAAGAGCAGCCAGTTGAATCTCGCCGATACCTCCGTTGGGGCCAGAATTCATCCAGCGTAGATCATTACAAATCTTCATCAAGCTGACGGCGATGGTCTTCAACTGTCCGCTCAGCTCCACGGGAGCGTCCACGGTGGCCTGAGCTTCAAAGTGGTTCTGTGCTTCGCAGAAGGTAACTCCGGTCAACTCTGAGACCGCAGCAGCAAATTTTGGTGGGAACGCTGGATCGGTGTTGATCCCTGTACCGACAGCAGTTCCTCCCTGGGGCAGTTCACACAGGCGTTCCAAGGCCGCTTCCACTCGGGCGATACCGAGTTCGATCTGGCGAGCGTAGCCACCGAACTCCTGGGCAAAGGTCAGGGGCATGGCGTCCATCAGGTGGGTTCGGCCAGTCTTGACCACATGGGCGTATTCGTTTCCTTTGGCTAGAAAGGTGTCGTGTAGGTGTTGAAGTGCAGGGATCAACTGCTGACGCGCCTGTAGTGTGGCTGCGATACGGATCGCCGTGGGGAACACATCATTGGAACTTTGCCCAAAGTTGACATCGTTATTTGGATGAATCGCACGGGGCAACTTGCCAGTAGCCTGCTCCATCGCCCGGTTGGTGATCACCTCGTTAGCGTTCATGTTACTCGAGGTCCCCGAACCAGTCTGGTAGATATCAATCGGGAAGTGGGCATCCAGGTTGCCGGCAATCACCTCGCTAGCCGTGTTTTGAATAGCTTCGGCGATTTCTGCGGGTAGATGTCCCAATTCGCCATTGACCTTGGCTGCAGCCTGCTTGATGTAACCCAGTGCGGCAATCAGTGAGCGGCTGAGACGCAGTCCGCTGACAGGAAAATTATCAACAGCACGTTGAGTTTGGGCGGCGTAGTAGGCGTCTTGAGGGACTTGCACTTCCCCCATCGAATCCTTTTCGATCCGGAAAGACTGAGACATATGACTCCGACTGACTAGGGCATTGGGACGGATGATTGAAATAAAAGCAGCAAAGTTAGCACGAGTTGTGGGCAGGGAACAAGCAGGAACAAAAAGGAGGGTGTGGTTTCCTGTACGAGTTAGCGACGAGGGAGAGTTTTCGGGAGCAATACAGCCGAGTTGCTAGGCCTAGAAAGTAGCACTGGGAAGCCCAGCAATGGATCCAATGCCAAGTAGCACCGCTATCCTGGAACCGCGGTAGAATCGGAATCAGGCGTGGTTTCAGAAACTTCTGCTGGCTGGGCTGCTTGGGCCAACTCCTGAGCGAGTTGCCCGCCAAGGAAGATGTATTCGAGCTTGTCCAGCAGATGATCGTCCATCACGTCTTCGATCGTCTTCTTTCCTGTAGTGATCCCATGCTCCGTAGCGTAAGTGGTCAGCTGTTCCTGCAGCTGGGTGACAGTGCGCTGCAGGGTCTGTAGCTGCAGACTCTCCTTGCGTAGCTGACGGACGATCTCTCCAAGATTGAGCATCTGGTTAAGAACCCCTTCTTTCTTCTGCCCGGAGCTGCCAAAGATACTACCGATGTCGTCAACCTGAGACTTCATCCACTGCTGGAAGCCTTGGCGCTCAATGATCACTTCGAAGAGGTCATGATCCTTGAAGGTGAGCTCACTGTCCGCATTGATTGGACGTTCCAACTCACGAATCTTCAGAGTCTTGCGCTTGAGGTCCTCGACCAGTCGACTTCTCACGGTACGCAGGCGTTGGTACTTCTTTTCTGCGTTGCTGCTGATTGAATCCGGATCCTGTTCCTCGATCTCCTTGAGTTGCTCAACCGTGGTACGCAGGCGATTCTTCAGATCTTCACGCTCTTTCTGAAGTTTGGCGATGTTGTCGTCCAGCGAATCCTGGCGCTTCATCATCGCCTCTTCCTTCTTGCTCAGGATCGCTTTTTTGCGCACACCGAGCCGCACCATGAATTTCTGTTGATTGACATCCCACTGATTGAGCAGAATCAGATCGTACTGATGGAATTGCTCGCTGTCGTGCAGAAACTCACTGATGCTCAAATTTCCACG
>DJYX01000193.1:7484-7707 GCA_002450295.1 Deltaproteobacteria bacterium UBA6967 | reverse complement strand
ATTTTCATTAGATGGTCAGTGGATCTATTTCAATTCGGAAGCAGCAAACCGAAAACCAGGGCACGCCCAACTCTATCGAATGCGACCAGACGGCTCTGACGTACAACAAATGACTCACGATGAGCGGGCCAACTGGTTCCCACATTGTAGTCCGGATGGGCATCAAATCGCCTACCTGAGCTATCCTCCTAGCACAGAAGGACACCCACCTGATCGGGCTGTT
>DJYX01000193.1:0-7179 GCA_002450295.1 Deltaproteobacteria bacterium UBA6967 | reverse complement strand
GGACACCCACCTGATCGGGCTGTTGAGTTGCGGATTATGAATCCAGACGGTGGAAAGATGCGCAGTTTAGTATCGTGTTGGGGAGGTCAGGGAACAATCAACGTCAATTCCTGGGCTCCAGATAGTCAGCGTTTCGCTTACGTCGCTTATCCCATTCACTCCTAGCTGACAGTCAGTAACAGACAATCAGTCTGAGCGGACCTGTAAAATCAATTCTGCTTCAAAGCACATTCCTCCGGGAAGTGCTGCCACCCCTACGGCTGAGCGAGCATGCTTGCCTCGCTCTCCGAATACTTCCCCCAACAAGTCCGATACCCCGTTAGCCACCTGTGGTTGCTGCATGAAATCTGCGCCACAGCGCACAAAAGCCACAAGCTTGACGATACGCTCAATCCGATCTAGCGATCCGAGCTGATGCCTGGCAACGGAGAGTAAAAAGAGTCCGGTCTGCCGAGCGAGTTGATAGGCTTCTTCCACCGTGAGAGTCTGCCCCACAATTCCCTGAATGAACTGCCCTTCGGAATTGCGTGGCCCCTGACCCGAGATATATAGCAATCCTTGGGCTTCCAATCCAGGGACATAGTTGGCCACAGGCTGTGGCGGAGCTGGTATTTCCAGTCCCAGTTCCTGCAGGCGTTTTTCGAAACTCATAAATCTCCAAAAATGAATCAAAATCATAAAAATTAACTCTTCAAATGAAGAACTAATTTCTCAAAAGATTTTACTTAATTTTTAAGAAAATAAACCAGAAAAATATTAGTTCATTTTTCCTAAATTAATTGAAAAATAGTGATTAGAGAATCAACTAAAAAAAGAGTCTGAGATAAGAATATGTCAACCTTGTTTCATATTGTCAGTCAAAAAAATCTTGCCAATTTAAAGTAAAGAACATTACTGTCCCCCAACTATCCAGCAAACCTGTTGGAATAGTGTTTCTTCCCCTTATTCAAAGGAGCGCTATGAAGCTATTCAAATCGCTGGGTCTCTTCGTTTCCGCATGCTTAACATGTGGAATCGCGACCGCAGCAGATCATCACGTGAAGTGGCATGACGATGGTAAGGTTGATCTGGTCATGGAAGATGGGACAACTATTTCAACAACACGAGAGGAACTAGGATCCTTGTTTGGCCCAGATCAGAAGCCATTCGATGGAGTAAGTATTTCGGTGACCGTCAACTCTGGTGGTCCGAAGGGTGGAATTTCAGGGCCACTGTATAGTTTCCGTCCAATTTGGGAGGAACTGACCGGGGGTAAGTTAGAAATTGTAGAGCTGCCATTCGGAGAGCACTACACCAAGATGATGTTGGATCTCCGCAACGGTACCGGCCAGTACGATGCCTTCATGGTTGGAGCCTTCTGGTATGGGGACATTGTTCCCAACGGCTACGCGTTCCCTATTGATGACTTTATGACCACTGGAGAGTATCCGCAATGGACCTATGATTCAATGCCTCAGTCGTTGAAAACGCTGCATACTTGGGAAGGTGTGGGTTACGGAGTACTCAACGACGGGGACGGACAAGTTCTGTACTACCGCAGAGACGCACTGGCCAATCCAGAGTGGCGGGCTCAGTTCAAGAAAGAATACGGCTACAGCATGCCTGTTCCGCCAAAAACCTGGCAGCAGATGCTGGATATTAGCAACTTCTTCAATGGCAAGAACTGGGATAGCAATGATCCTGATCCTGACTCAGGAACCGTCCTTCACCTAAAGGTTGGAGAGCAGGGACACTATCACTTCCAGTCGCTGTCAGCCTCTTTTGCCATTACACCTGGGCCCGAGTTGGATCAGTACCATAACGTCTATTGGTTCGATCCGACCAATATGAAGCCGTTGATCAATAGTCCTGGACACGTTGCAGCCCTGGAATTTCTACAGGAATTGCACAAAACCGGACCCTCCGCACAGGTTGGCTGGAGCTTGGGTGAAGCCTGGGATTACTTCCTACGAGGCAAGTCTGTCTTTGTCTTCAGTTGGGGTGATGTTGGTTCACTCTGCCAGGATACTTCCCGTTCCAAAATCCAGGGAGTTTGTGCTTCTTCCATCCTACCTTCATCAGACACCTACTACGACCATGAAACCAAGAAATTTGTGAAGACTACCAATCCTGTGAAGGTAGGAAACACGACTGGTGGATCATGGCATGGTGTGATCTCTAACTACTCTGCCAATCCAGAAGCCACTTACTCACTGCTATCCCTGATGGCTATCAAGCCAGCCTCAATTTGGTTAGCTCAGAACGGTTGGACCGGTGTGGATCCAGGCTTTACCTACCAATTCTTGGAGCCACAAGGTGAAGCTGGTCTGGGAGACTATCTGGACGCTGGCTGGGCTGAGGCAGATGTCAAAGACTACCTGAAGGCCTACTATGAGACCTTCTTTGCCGACACCTTCCTCCCTTACCTCAGGATTCCCGGCTCCTTTGAGTACTGGGATATCCTGGATAAAAACCTCTCGGCTACCATGAGTGGTGAGATCTCTGCCAAGCAGGCGCTGGATAGTACTGCCAAGACCTGGGAGCAGATCACTGACCGTCTGGGTCGAGATCAGCAATTGGGCTACTATCAATCAGCGATAGGCTACAAGTAAATCCTACCAAGCTGTCAGGTGTGGAACCTTCCATGCCTGACAGTCTTTCGGAATCAAAACGGCCCGTGATTCATCACATGACCCTCTTATGAAAACACACCGAAATACAAAAGCGCGCTTCGTATTTTTACTACCAGCCGCAATTTGGGTGTTAACATTCACGATCTTTCCACTGGTTTATTCGCTCTACATCAGCGTTCACAAAGTGGAAACAAAAATGAATGTAAGTCGTGAAAAAGTTCCCATGTTGGATGCAAGCGGGAACCCCGTTTTGGATGCGAAAGGCAATCCCAGAACCAAAATCAAAATTAATAGAGAAAAGATCTCAACCTGGACAAATATTGGATTCACCAATTTCAAAAGGCTAGTTGATGACCCACAAGTTCACTCTGCCATAAAAGTCACTTCGATTTTTGTCTTAGTTGCAGTCCCGTCACAATTAGTATTGGGGATTCTGTTAGCTCTCTTATTCAATCAGCGTCTATGGGCCAGATCGTTTCTCAGGGCGGTCATGCTCCTGCCAATTTTCGCTACTCCCCTCGCTGTCGGCTATCTATTTTTTACCATTTTTTATGAAGAAGGTGGCCCACTTGGCTTCCTGGGCGTGCCCTTCCTCTCTAATCCGGACTGGGCTCTGTTCTCCGTAATTCTAGTTGATATCTGGCAATGGACGCCTTTCTGTTTCTTAGTCTTCCTGGCTGCACTACAAGGCATCCCCAATGAGTTGATGGAAGCCGCCAAGATGGAAAGTAAATCCAAATGGGGTCTATTCGCTAATATCATCTTCCCGATGCTGACCCCAACAATTGTCATCGTACTGCTGCTGCGTCTGGCAGAAGCCATCAAGCTCTTTGACATTCCCTTTGCTCTCACGGGAGGGGGGCCTGGAGTTGCCACACAGTCCATGTCATTCCTGGCCTTCAGGACTGGGCTACGTTATTTTGACCTCGGCTACGCTTCAGCAATGTCGTACTGTTTGCTGATTATTGTGATGATCATCGTGACCCTCTTCTTCAGAAAATTGCGACAGAGTTACGCATAAGATGAAGCCCAAGCAGAACCAGCACCCTCTCAGGTATTCGATCTACTCGCTGATTGCCGTGGTTGCGGCAATGATCTTCTTCTTTCCAATCTATTGGGCCTTCTCAACGAGTCTGCGGAATCCACTAGACACCTTCACCGTCTCCGGTCTCGGAATTCCCTTCCTGAATTTTGAACCAACCCTCACCAATTGGGTGGATCAGCTTGCCACAGAGGAAGCCCGCAAGGCTGTTTACAATAGTACGGTCATCGCTGTTTTTGCTTCCATTCTAGCCTTGGCGTTAGGAATTCCTGCAGCTTACGCACTGGCCCGCTTTCGCTTCAAAACGATTTCCAACAAGGATCTGACTATTTGGTTCCTATCACAGCGTGTGCTCCCACCTGTAGCAACAGTGGTCCCATTCTACCTGATCATGCAGTTTCTGAATCTATTGGACACACAGCTGGCGCTGATCCTGATTAATGCCACCTTTGTGCTACCCTTTGTCGTTGTGATTGTGCGTCAGACCTTTCTGGATTTGCCGATTGAGTTGGAAGAGGCCGCCTTCATGGATGGAGCACGAAACTATGGAGCTTTTCTTCGTGTTGCTTTGCCCTTGGCAGCTCCAGCAATAGCCGCAACTGGTCTGATTATGTTCGCTTTCACTTGGAATGAGTTTCTCTTTGCCATCACTCTGAGCAGCAAAGAAGTAATCACCATCCCAATTCACATGGCTGGTGCGGTGGATACGCGGGGAGTTCAGTTCTGGTTCATGGCTGTTCGGGCAATGATTGCGATGATTCCACCCGTTTTGATCGCCTTGTTGGCACAACGTTATATTGTTCAAGGCCTCACCCTAGGGGCTGTAAAAGGATGATCACTCCTCTATCAATGTTGGAGGTCTCACGTGGCTGAAGTAAAACTGCGCGGCGTAAAAAAGTCATTTGATGAAGTGGAGGTGATCCACGGAGTTGATCTGGAGATCAAGGACCGAGAGTTTGTCGTTTTTGTTGGTCCTTCCGGATGTGGCAAGTCAACACTGCTACGGATGATTGCTGGCCTGGAGGACATCACTGCGGGTGAAATCTATATTGGTGACACCTATGTCAATGACCTACACCCAGCAGATCGTGGAGCGGCGATGGTCTTTCAGTCCTATGCGCTCTATCCACACATGAGCGTGCGAGAGAACATCGGTTTTGGTCTCAAGCTGAATAAAGTGCCCAAGGCAGAGATTCAACGCAAAGTCGCTGAGGCTGCCAAGATTCTGAAGATTGAGGAACTGCTGGATCGTCGCCCTGCCCAGCTTTCTGGTGGTCAACGTCAGCGTGTTGCGATTGGTCGAACCATCGTCCGTGAACCAAGCGTCTTCCTGTTCGATGAGCCACTCTCGAATTTAGATGCTGCACTACGGGTACAGATGCGGATGGAGTTGGAAAAGCTACATGCCAATCTCAAAACCACCATGATCTATGTGACACATGATCAGGTGGAGGCAATGACGATGGCTGACCGGATCTTCATTCTCAACGATGGCTACGTGGAGCAGGTTGGAACTCCTTTGGAACTGTACCGCAAACCAGCAAACATTTTTGTTGCTGGTTTCATTGGCTCTCCCAAGATGAACTTCCTATCTGTCAAGGTTCTACAAATCGAAGGACAACAGATCACACTTCAGCTGCCTGGTGAAGATCAGATGCAACTGCAACGGGAGAACATCAATTTTAAGGTAGGTGATACCCTGACCCTTGGTATCCGACCAGAGCACTTCGAATTGGAACAGACTCAGGGGTATTCGCTGTCCGCGACAGTAGACATCATCGAACGACTAGGCAACGAAACCTACATCTACGCCAATGATGCCAACGATAACCTACTAACTATTGTTGGTGATGGTGAGCTAGACGTCTCCAACAAGGAGAAGCTCAAGATCCACTTCACGACCGACCACTGTCACCTGTTTGGCCGTGATGATCAGTCCATTCAATGAAGACTCGTTCATTTGACTTTCGGGACTCCCTCCTCTCGCTGCTGGCTATTACGATCGCGCTGTTTTTCATCTTCCCGCTCTACTGGGGATTCTCGACAAGTCTGCGTAACCCCCTAGATACTTTTACAGTCACCGGAGTCGGTCTTCCCTGGCTCAATTTCTCGCCTACTCTCAATAACTGGATTTCTCAATTAGAAATAGTGGAAATGCGCAACGCTGTGATCAATAGTGTGGTGGTTTCCTTCTCCACTTCCCTGCTCACACTCTGCCTGGGAGTTCCTGCTGCTTACGCTTTGGCTCGCTTCCGCTTTAAGAAGATTTCTAACAAGGATCTGACCGTCTGGTTCCTCTCTCAGCGGATCCTCCCTCCAGTTGCGACCGTCATCCCGTTCTACCTAACCCTCCAGTTCCTGAACCTCTTGGATACTCGAACTGGATTGATTCTGATCAATACTACTTTCACGCTTCCCTTTGCCGTAGTGATCATGAGACAAGCTTTCGTAGACTTGCCTGTCGAGTTGGAAGAAGCTTGTTTGATGGATGGAGCCAACTACTTCACTACTTTTTCTAAGATCGCCCTACCTCTCTGTGCACCCGCCTTGTCTGCCACTGCTTTGATTATCTTTGCCTTCACCTGGAACGAGCTATTGTTTTCGCTGGTCATCAGCAGCAAAAACGCTATCACCATCCCGATGTTCATTTCTGGTTCGTTTGAGTCACGAGGCGTTCAGTTCTGGTTCCTCAGTGTGCGAACTATGATTGCCATGTCGATCCCCATCCTGATCGCGCTTCTCGCCCAACGCTACATCGTCCGAGGCTTGACTCTGGGGGCTGTCAAAGGGTAATTGATATTTTGAACTAGTTAGTTGTTCACTCGATCTCGTGCTAAGCTTTCAAAATACACACATATCTCCTTCACAGATATTCCTAACAGTCCTGCCAAGTCGTATCTTTATGCCGTTATTATCTAAAGATTAATGTTTATAACTATATATTTAAAACAACTTGACATAAATAAAAGTGAAGGGTAATAACCAAACTTTCTAAGTTTTAATTCAAACAGAATTAAAACTAAATTCCAATCTCTCTTGAATGAGGAACAAATGAAGGTACTTAAACTATTAACAATATTGTTATTTGCATTTCAATATGCTTCAACAGCATTTAGCGATGAAACAGAAATAACTATATCAATTGGACCGAGAGGTTTTGGTGAGATGACACCAAGGCTTATCGAAGGATTTATGGAAGAGAATCCTCACATCAAGGTCAATTGGCAGAAAATTTCTGATGTCCCTAATGAATCAAGGAAATTGTATGTTACGAACTTCACAGCTGAAAGTAGTAAACCAGATATAATTTCTGTTGATGTTATCTGGCCAGGTGACTTTGCCAAAAGAGGATGGATAGCACCACTAAATGATTTATTTACAAAAGAAGAACTTAGTCAGTATAACCAAAGTTTTGCAGAAGCAGCGACAGTTGACGGAAAGCTTTATGCCATTCCTCTTTATATAGATGGAACTCATTTGTTCTATCGAGCAGATTTATTAGAAAAATATGGCTTTGAGGCACCC
>DJYX01000275.1 GCA_002450295.1 Deltaproteobacteria bacterium UBA6967 | reverse complement strand
CACCGAGACTCGAGAACTCAGGGTAGAATTTGAACACGCCATTATTCCCTACACCGCCAGTGAATTGGACCAACTGCAACTCGCCTACGCGATCTCTGTGCACAAGTCCCAAGGAAGTGAATACGCAGCAGTCTTGCTTCCGTTAACCCACCACCACTACCTCATGCTGCAACGCAATCTGCTCTACACCGCAATGACAAGGGGCAAAGAGTTGTTTGTTCTGATTGGAACCCCAGAGGCTATCGACCAGGCTGTTCGGACAGTAGGCACCCTGACCCGTTACACAGCACTGAATTACGAATTGGCCGAGGTCAGACGGATTCTCGACAAGGCTCGCTAATTCGCTCTCTCGCTTGAGATTTTCTTCTTTCACTTACCCAGATTGGGTTTGAAAATCCATTTTTTGGCTGGAAGGTCGGGCCAAAGTCGCACGGCACTTATCATGAGCAAGGAAAGCTATCTTGGACTGTCGTTGGTATTTTTTGTTTTGAGTGGTGGTTGTTTGTTTGGATATCACTTGATCGGAGCATCGGTAGACACGGAAGGATTGCTCATTGAGCCGTTTGCCCTGATCCCACTGGGCTGGTTCTTTTTACTGCTGGGGTTAGTGACCATTGGTGCTTATCTCTGGATCAGCAAAAAACCATGATTATCTAGTGTGTGCGAGGAATCGATTTCTTTGATTTGCAAAGGATTAATCTGAGAAATGCTAGCCTGGCTAAAAAAGAGCTAGTAGTTTTGGATCGTACTGATTTCAGAAAGATCACAGATGCTTGACGCGCTCTCCTTAACCATCAATGAAGTTGGCTTCTTAGCAGCTGTTGCCTTTTGTGCCGGGCTAGTTCGAGGGTTTTCTGGCTTTGCGCTCTCAGCGCTGTTCATGTCATTGTCCGTGCTACTCCTACCTCCCATTGCACTACTCCCCGTTTGCTGGGTGATGGAGACCGTAGCCTCTGCGATTTTGGTGCGTGGTGGCTGGAAAGAAGCAGATCGGGGTATGGCCCTGGGTTTGATTGCTGGCGTTCTGTTTGGTATGCCGATTGGTCTGACCGTGACGGGCTGGTTGCCTGAGAATGACTCGCGCCTCGTTGCCTTGTTGCTGATCATCATTCTTGCGAGTTTGCAATTGGCGCGTATCCGTATCCAAGCACTAGCCAGTAAGCCTGGACTACTGGGCTCTGGTATCTTGGCAGGATTTGCAACAGGAATCGCCTCACTGGGTGGGATGGTGGTGGCGCTTTACGTACTAAGCCAAGACCGACCTGCACCAGTCATGCGGGCCACGCTAATCTTTTATGTAATGCTGTCTTCGGTTGTTGTACTAGTATGGCTTTTGACTTTGGGAGTGATGGACTGGCTGGCTATCAAACGTGGCTTGGCTATGACTATACCCGTCACAGCTGGTGTTTTATTGGGACAGTTTATCTTTCGACCGAGTATGGAGCGTTACTACAAAACCTTTTGTCTGGTGTTGCTATTAAGCTTGGCAACGGCATCACTACTTCACACATCGGGATTTGTTGGTTAGTTTGAATGCAACTCTGAGATTCCAGAAAATTGCCATAATGAAATAGATTCTTAAGATACCAACCAGTTCAGTCTCTCAAAAACTATTTGCGCTACACGACGAAAGCTGGTTCATCCATCCCGCATTGTGAAATCATACAAAGAATGAGATTCCAGAAAATTCTATGATCATTTTTTCTCAAATTTGCTCAAGAAAAATGGTCATCCACTGAGGACTTTATGCTCAACAATATGGAAGTTCTAATCTAATCCAGATCTATTCCTGCCTCACAGCTTATATGCGATGTACTCCATTGATCTCCACTTCTGAATCAAGCCCGCCCGTCCAAGTAGCTCAGCACCGCTGGTCCATACACCGCAAAAGACTTGTAAATCTGAAGATCTTCGGGCCAGTGACGTAGTGTTTGGGCCAACTGGTAAGCTTCTGAATCCTTCAGTTCCGCCAGTGGGCACTGGAGTATCCGGATGGTAAAGAGAATGGCACCTGTCTTGGGAAGCCTGCGGAGTGTCTGGCGTTCCAAGCGCAAGAACACTTCTGTTCCAGCATTTTCTGAGGTGAGGTTGGGTGCGGCTTCTAAAACTCCATGACCTCCCGGCTGAAAGAGTGTTGGGTCCTCATTCAAGCTCCAGTTGACACGCCACATCGGCTTCTCTGGTGTCAGACGACCCATAAACTGATTCACTGGGGCATTGATCTGCTCCCTGTATCCCGGCACTGGATCATGGATTTCGGACATCCGGCGCCCAATCTTCTCCTGTAGATTCCAACGAGTAGGGAAGCATAGTGCTGCTGCGGTCAAACGATACTCTCCAGCATCCTCGGCATCCTCTGGAACTGCCTGCATCACGCAGAGATCTTCCTGTACCAACCGCCCAGCCAATTCCAGCGGATGCATTGTTCTAACGGCCATTTCAAAAGTTGTTTGCCCAGGAGCCAGACTCTTGTCTTCCTGAATCTGTTGAAAGCGCTCCAGATGCTGTGTTTCAAGAAATGTGAGAACCAGTTCGAGTATCTCCGTGCTGGCGGCATGTGCTTCAGGGCAGGCCTGAAACACTTCATCTCGACGCTGATCGAGAAGTTCTCTCCTCAGAGCAACCTCTGTGTCGTAGCGGCCATCTAGCCAGAGCCAGTCTGCTGGAGCAAGCGGACGTAACCCCATTGTCCAGCGGTGTGGCTTTCCATCAAAAGGGAGAGGAAATGGGAAGGGCATAAGATAAGGGAAAGTGTTCTGCTACTTCAAATATCTCGTTCACTCACAGCCGGTAAACTCACGGTTTCCAAACAGTGTTGGTATTCAACTGGAGCAAACGGACTGTAGCAGTTTATTTTGGGATCGACTCAAAGGGAGTGAGAGATTTTGGGAGCTTGTGATCATGTTTTCAAATAGCCACAAATCTAAGTGAGGCTCTTGCAGGGGTTTTGATCTGAATTCAGAAAAACTTTGAAAACAATGCCCAGAGGAGGTGGATAGAGTGTGCCATGAATAAAACAAAAAGCACTGTCAGTGTTGAAGTACCTTGCTTGGCTAAACCACTAAAAAACGCCTTGAAGCCAAAAAAGTTCCGAGTTTTCTCACCAGGTCCAAATTGGGCGGTAGTCATAGTCAATTCTTGTAAGAGTAAAAACGAGATAGCGAATCAAAAATTCGATTTGAATTTACTATGATCTTAGAGTCTAAAAATAGCGAATCACAGGAATGACTACACAGTAAAGTCTAAATTCATTTCTGAAATTAGACTTAATTAGTGGGAATTTTAGGAATCTGTTCTGCCAAGAGAGAAAAAGTGGGATCCTAGTAATTAGGATCCCCATTAGGCTTAAGGAAGGCCCGCAAGATTCAACTACCGCTACCGATAATCGCAATGGCTTCAACCTCAACTAACAAAGAAGGAAGGACCAGTGCAGGAGTGGAGTAGGAAGCACTAGCTGGAACACCGGCTGGAAAAGCTTCATTGCGCGCTCTACTAAACTCGCCGTATTGAGACATATCAGTCAGGAATGTGTTGATCTTGATTACATCAGCCATTGTTGCTCCAGCAACAGCTAGCAGACTCTCAATATTTTTGAAAACCTGACTAGATTGGGTGTAAACGTCCTCGCCAATCACATTGCCCTCACTGTCTAGGGCCACTAAGCCAGATGCATAGATAGTGTGCCCAACCTTTACGCCGGCACCTATATTATATTTCTTTGTCCAAGCCCATCCTGGATCTAAACGTTCTTGTTTCTGCATATGACTCCTTGTTGCTGAATAATCTATTCGCATAAGACACAACACCCGAAATTTTTAGAAATACGGATATTAAGCAAATTTATTTGGGTCAAACAAAGGTCATTATTGACAAGGTGGGATTACTAATGTTGGACAATCACGCACACAGATCGAAAAGATATTTCTGAATACGTGACGATGCGGAAGGAAAGTGTCTCACCAAGCCTTCCGAAGCAACTTTAATGACTAGAGTCCGACGATACTGTATATAGAGGAGAAGAGTTCGGGTTTCCAGAAACTAACCAAGCTCAATAACCACACCGTGCTACCAGTCAGAACGCTCCAAACCAAAATTCTCTTCCAACGACGAAAATCAGCAGGTGCCATACAGACCTCTCATGGTGAGGGTGAACGAATACAAGCCTGATGTAGGAAATATCCACGCTGGTCAAAATTTCCCACAAATTGTCTCACTGACTGAATTTGTGAAGTGCATCAGTGATAGAAAAGTTGTATCAGCTTAGCTTCTGTGTCAGAGCATATTGCTGTAATTTTCAGATTTACAGTAGCCAACATTTATTAATAAATCAATAAATATAAATATACATACATTTATTTATTTTTACAAATCATAAGTTATCGTCACACTATAATCAAAGGTTGCATAAATTGATTTCTAAACACCTGACCTCTGAATCAATCATCTACAGTACATCAAAAAATCTCGTTCAAGAGTTTGCGAGTAGAGGGGTTGCCGTTCTTTGTCCAGAAAGTCTAGGAGTCTCTTCTGAAATCCATCAACGTATTTACGAAAAGGAAAAGAAAGCAGTTCAGGATCAGCTACGAATTACTCCTGAAGTGATTCCAGAGATTTTTGATATTTTGAACGCACCCGGATTGATCGACGCCTGTGATCGACTTGTCGGCAAAAACTGGGCGATTGTGCCTTTCATTCATAATGCTCCTTTCATCAGCGGGGCTCGTGACCAACACTGGCACAAAGACGATAATGCTCCTTACAATGCTCGCAAACAGAGACATCACCAAGCGATCCAAATTGAGATGCTTTACTACCCACAAGATGTTTCATCAGAGATGGGACCAACAGCGATTGTACCGTTCAGCCACTACTGGACTTTCAACCACGAGGAGAACCACGATAACTTTGCAGGAGCTGATCACATTGACTTTGGTTACTTAATCGAGGGCTTGGAGAGCATACCCGTTAGTGGGCCTGACTCCAAATACACTTTGGAAGACATTATTCAGCGCAAAACCAAGCACGACCGTAGAATGATGGAAGCCGTTTCAGGGCTAAACTGGCCACTGACCAGTGTCTTTGAAGTTGCCCCACTGCGGGCCGGGAGTGTCCTTCTCTATTCTCACAACACTTTCCATCGTGGGAATCATCGAAGAGATGATTGGCGTCAATGGACAGAAAATCCAAGGTTTATGTGGAGATTTTGGATTTATCGCACAAATGAACCCTCGGGGACGGACTCAGGAGAGGTGGACTGGTGTGAGGAGAGCGTGGATCCTCTCACAGGCTTTGATCTGACTGAGGTGAGTTCTGGAATCAAGAGCACCTGGCGTTACCACAAGCATTGGCTAGAAACTGGTAAACCACCATCGCCAAAAATCGACGATACGATCCAATCTAATGAATATCTGAAAAAACAGGCCTTACAACTCTTCGGGCAGATGCTGGAAAAAGGAGATGAAAAGGAACCCATCCGAATTGGTGCTGCTTACGAACTTGCAGCAATCAGGGATCAGGTACTTGCCAAGGTACTACTGCGGAAAACACTTTTGAATGAGCGTGAAAGTGTCAGAAGAGCTGGAACCTATGGACTTGTCGCTCTGGGTACTGCCGCCGAAGATGTATTTTTAGAGACGATCAAATCACCAATTAAATGGCTGCGGAAGGCAGGTGTCTACGGATTGGGTGAAGTGAGTACACTGAACCAAGAAATCTTTGATGCGGTCAAGGGATGTTTACTGGAGGATGCGTCCAAATATGTGCGTTCTGTCGCTGCGGGTTCCTTGGGGTGTCTCGGTAGACGTACGATTGCATCGGGGCAAGGACTAGAGTGGATTCCAAAATGTATCGAGGTTCTCATCCGAAGTCTTCAGCAGGAAGAGAATCGGCTCTCCATGGATCGGGTACAAAAGAGAAACATCAAGTTCGTAAGACCAACGGATGAGTGTGATGTCTGTGAGGGAATGGGAATTGATTTTGGGATTGAGAGATTTGAGCCAGTCCGCTCGACAGTTCGTGAGAATGTCCTATGGGCGCTGGTGATGCTCTGCTCTCACGGAGAGGAAGTCCTCGGTGAAAATCTAGACTCTTTACTAGAGGAACTTAAGAAAATCATCAGAGAAGACCAGAATGTGATTTCTGTTGGTTTCGCAATGGATGCACTCAGCCGACTTGCCCACTTGAGAATTGGTGAGGAAGCTCCTTCCACCTCCATCATTGAGTTAAGAACTGATCTAGAGACGATTCTCAATTCATCACCGATTCAGTGTTGGGAATCCTTGGTTCGATCCGGGTTGAGGCCAGCGTCTCCCTAATTGATTCGGCATTAAAGAAGCCAGCTTCACAACCCCAAGAAACCAATCTCCGTTCACATCTTCCAGAATCCAACTCAGCACTTCGCACTCTCTCATTCAGGCTAGAGTGTAAAAGTTTGACTGAAACGATTCCATGATTCAGGTTTTACGACAGGCAATAAAAGGAAAAAATATGTCCTATCAATTCCCACTAGCAGTCTGTGCCGAAATGCTCTGGCAAGATAAGCCGATCGAGTGGCGTGTGAGCAAGTTGACGGAAATGGGATTTGCTGTGGGTTTATGGAATTGGCCAGCTCATGACCTGTACAAGCTTGAGAAAACCAAGGCCAATTTTTCAATCATGAATGGCTACCTGCGAGGACGTCTTGCTGACGATGAGGGAGCAGCAGAACTCCTTGCTACAGCAAAAGAGACCATTGTTGTTGGGAAACGACTCAACGTGGATCGACTGAACCTCCATGGCACCGGTTTGGGCGAGGGAGGATTGCCAGTACAACCTTGTGAAACAGTAACTGGAGCGATGTGGCTGAAAGCTGTGGATACACTAAATCGTGTCGCAGACCTGGCTGACAAAGAGGGAGTTGTCTTTGCTCTTGAAAATCTGAACCTGCCGGTGGACCACCCAGGAGTACCTTTCGCTTTGGCGGAAGACACCCTAGCTTTGGTTGCTGCAGTCAACCGCCCCAATTTGAAGCTCAATCTGGATTTATATCATGTGCAGATTGGCGAAGGGAACCTGATTGAAATGTGCCGAAAATGTCTACCCTACATTGGTGAAATCCAAGTTGCCGATGTGCCAGGTCGGAAGGAACCTGGAACTGGAGAAATCAATTACCCAAAGATTGCCGAAGCTCTCTATCAAATGGGCTACCGGGGACCTGTTGCCATGGAAGCGTACGCATCTGGTGATCCCGAAGAGGCAATTGAAGCATTTCAAAAGGCATTCACAATTGCTGATGCTCGTTAATTCAAGAATATAAATACCGATACAAGGACATCATGACCAAATGGGTTCAAGTCTGTGCTGCTGATGATATTGAAGAAGAAGATGTGATTCGCTTTGATCACGGTGATCGAACGTTTGCGGTCTATCGTTCTCCAGATGATGAATACTACGCTACCGATGGTCTGTGCACTCATGAAAAAATTCATCTGGCCGATGGCCTCGTGATGGATAATGTCATCGAATGCCCAAAGCACAACGGCAGGTTTGACTACACCGATGGTAGCGCATTGGGAGCCCCCGTTTGCGTAAATCTACAGACTTATCCTGTAAAGGTAGAAGACGGCCTCGTATTTATCAGCTTGTAAAGCAAAGGTAGTCTGATGGAGTCCCTCACGATCATTGGTGCCGGTGAAGCAGGCACCCGAGCTGCCCTCCATTTGCGAGAAAGCAACTGGGATGGTGAGATCGTTTTGATTGGCCAGGAACCCCACACACCCTACGAACGCCCTCCCCTTTCCAAAACTTTACTCGCCGAAGGCATTCCACCTCCCTTGTTATCCTCTGCCGAGCAGCTGCAAGAACTTCAAATCCAATTTCTACAGAGTAGCCAGGTCGCTGAGATTGACCGTCAATCCCACCGGCTGCGACTCCAAAATGACGAGTTCTTTCCTTACAATAAATTATTGATTGCCACAGGAGCGAGTGCTCGCAAACTGACCTGCACCGGAGGTGAGCACGCTCTTGTTTTGCGTAATCTGGACGAGGCCCTTGCATTTTGTTGCTTGCTGGCTCCAGGCAAACACCTGATTCTGATTGGAGCAGGTTTCATTGGCTTGGAATTGGCGGCCAGTGCCCGAAAGGTAGACTGTAAAGTAACTGTTTTGGAGATGGCGCAAAGAATCCTTGGACGTGCTGTACCGCCCGAGGTTGCGGAGGTTGTTGCCTCTGAACACAAGCGACAGGGTGTAGAGATTCGATGTGATATCGAATTGGATCAGATCCAGGCATCGAAAAGTGGCTACACCATTGAATTGAAGAATGGTGAGTCCATTTCAGGTGATTTGGTTGTCGCTGGAATTGGTGCTGTCCCTGAAGTTGCCTTGGCAGAAGCAGCGGGCTTGGATATCGAGAATGGGGTTTCTGTCAATGCGTTCCTGCAGACCTCGGATCCAGATATTTACGCGGTAGGTGACTGTTGCTCCTTTCCTCATCCTCTGTATGAGCAGCAACGTATGCGCCTGGAGATGTGGCGTTGCGCCCGAGATCAAGCAGAGTGTGCCGTGCAAAATCTTTTGGGGGAAACTAAGGAATTCAGCGCTATCCCATGGTTCTGGAGTGATCAGTTTGAACTCAGTTTGCAGGTGGCAGGGCTTCCTTCTTTTGCAAAACGAGTCATCCCACGAACCCGACCGGATGGAGTAACGATCTATTTCGGATTGAATGATCAGGAACAGTTGGTTTCTGCAGCTGGAATAGGAACTGGAAACAGTGTCGCCAAAGATATTCGTCTAGCCGAAATGTTGATTGCTGCCCAAAAAACGATGAATCCAGCAGAACTCTGCGATCCCAAGCTGAATCTCAAGAAGCTCTTGAAGAGCTGACCCGCAAACATCACCCATCTCTTTGACTCTGTATATGACTAAGGTCGTTTTCCTCTCTCATGGAGGAGGTCCCCTACCCTTGCTGGGCGATCCCAATCATATTGAGCTGATTCAGCATCTTCGGCAGCTCTCGCAGGACTTGGAAGCGCCTAAACAAATTCTGGTGATCAGTGCCCACTGGGAGGCTAGTGTGATCCAGATTACACATCACTCCAATCCTCCACTGCTTTACGACTACT
>DJYX01000195.1 GCA_002450295.1 Deltaproteobacteria bacterium UBA6967 | reverse complement strand
GGTAAAAATGGAGGTGAGGACCATAAAACTCAATCAATAGAGAAACCATGGCAAGGTATTATAGTGATGCGACGCGATATTCCAGAGTCCTCTGATTAACGATAAAACTCTATGCATTTGAAAGTTTTTCAAAGAAAAAAGATAGGCATTAGCAGTTACCTGACAAAAATTGCTAGGCTTTTGTCGACAAACTCTCTCCTAGTTGTCGCTTCAGTACTAATTGGCATGTAAAGTCTACCAAATTATGTAGTAACAATGTGAAAGCAGCTAACACCAGTAAAGCAGCAAACATCAGATCAATTTTAGCTCGCCCATTAGCCAGTAACATCAGATATCCTAATCCCTTTGATGATCCCACCCATTCTCCAATGATCGCCCCAATAGGTGCATAAACAGCTGCGAGGCGCAAACCAGAAGTCAAGTTAGGCAAAGCCGCAGGAATCCGAATGCGCCACATAATTTGTCGTGGCTTCGCGCACATTACCTTTGCTAGGTCAAGCCACTTAGGAGGCGTGCGAATCAATCCATCAAAGAATGCAGATGTAACTGGGAAATAAATGATTAGTATGGTCATCACAATTTTTGACCATAGTCCGTAGCCGAGCCAAAGTGTCAGTATGGGAGCCAGTGCAAAGACAGGAATTGCTTGACTAAAGACCAACATAGGTCGAACCAAAGCTTGCCCAAGTGAAGAATATGCAAGGCCTATTGCTGTCAGGGCCCCAAGGCTTGAGCCCAGAATCAAGCCCATTAAAACCTCACTAATCGTGATTAAGGCGTGTTCTCCGATTAACAGTCGTTGCTTCCAGAGCGTTTCAGCAACAAGGAAAGGGCCTGGTAGAATAAAGCGTGGCAAATCAGCCAGCACAACCAAAGCATGCCATCCTGTAAGTGCCAACCCGACTGAAAAGACAGCCTTAATAATTGTTGTCATCCGCTGTCTTTACGAATAAGGCGGAGGAGTTTGCCCTGACAAGCAAGAACCCTAGACTCATCAAATGGCCGAATTGCAGGTAACGGAGGAGGTTCAACGGACTGAAGCCCTTTCTCGGTTAGGACCAGAATTTGGTCACCCAGTCTGGCTGCTTCGGCAGGATCGTGAGTTACGAGCAAGACGCTCCGTCCTACAAAAAGCTCAAAGGAGATTTCCTGCATTGCGCTGCGACTGCAGGCGTCCAAAGCAGAAAAGGGTTCGTCGAGCAAAACGACAGGTTTGTCTTCAAGCATAGTCCGGGCTAACGCAACACGTTGTCTCTGTCCACCAGAAAGAGCATTAGGTTTGCGGCGCTCTAAGCCATTTAGTCCGATTCGTTGGATTAGCGTATATGCCTGCTCCCAATCCGGTTCATCACCCCGCAGCCGAGCACCGAGAGTCACGTTGCCGAGTACATCTAGCCAAGGCATCAACAGGTCCGATTGAGCCATCATTACTGTTCGAGGTGAAATCGGTTGACCATCCGTAGCTGTGATCTCACCGTTAAAAGTAATCCCTGAGTTCAGGCCGGCAAAAAGTCTTAGTATCGTGGACTTACCGACTCCGGAGGGTCCAAGCAAACAAGTCCATGCACCGCCTGGTATTTTTATGCTCAAAGTACTGAACACAGGAGTCTCCCCAATTGAGGCAGATCCCTGAAGTTGCAGAGAAACCGTCATGGTGAAAGACCCATCTCCCAAAAGCCGATTTCTAACCTTGTGGCTTGACAGAAGCGTTCCGTTAACTTTATCCAACGGGGGCATAGCACAGGATCATTACCCAATCTTCGGGCAACAGCATTGTCGATCAGTTGCCCAACTCGAACACAAACCTCCTGATAGTCTTTTCCTCCATAGGTTTGAATCCAGTTTTCATAGCGTGATGAGTGATGGTTGCTCTGTAATCGAAGACCAATCTCACCATAGCCTAGGACACATGGAGCTAATGCTGCAAGCAGGTCTAGAAGGTCACCAGAGTGACCAGCATCCAGCACATATCGGGTATAGGCAAGGTTTGCAGTCTCCTCTTTTGCAGATTTAAGATCTGATTCAAGAATCCCAGCATCCGCGCACAGCGCAATGTGAAGTTGAATCTCTTCGTTCACAAGAGAGTGAACGGTCGCTGCACAAGTCCTCATTTCGTCAATTGTTTCCGACTTGGTCACACCTAGCGCCCAAGCTCTGGAGAAATTGAGAAGGAACAGGTAGTCCTGCGTTAAATACTTCAGAAAGGCGGAACTTGAAAGATCGCCATTTGCGAGTTGTTCAACAAATAAATGCTTAACGTATTCATTCCAAAGAATACCAGAATCATTACGCCAACTTATAAAGCACTTACCGTAGTTATTCATTGACTAGTTAAATCTATTGCCAGTTGAGAAGCGGGCTGGGTTTTTTTCAAAAGACCAGCTTGTTCAAGAAAGGTCTCAAAGCGTTGATATCGACCAAGATCTAAAGCTGCGGGCCGAAGTGCAAATCTTGGTAATGTATCCAGCCAAGCGAGGCGGTTTAATTCATCTCTCAGTTCGCTAGATGTGCTAGCAAATATCTCCCAGCTATCTTGTGGATGATTGATAATATACTGGGTTGCTAACTCAACTGCTTCTAGAAAACGTAAAATTTTGTCGGAATTCAGTTTTTCAGAGTTGGCAACATAGATTAGCTCGTCATAAGCAGGCAGTCCTTCTTCTTCGAGGTAAAAGCAACGTCCCTCAACACCTTCCAATTGCATCTGGTTCAACTCAAAATTACGAAAAGCACCAATCACAGCATCAACTTGTTTAGACATCAAAGATGGGGAGAGTGACCAGTTGACGTTGACCAGTTCGACATCCGAAAGTTGTAAGCCATGTCGCTCAAGAATCGTGGTTAATAAGACCTCTTCAACACCAGCAACTGAAAAACCAATTTTTCGACCCTTGAGATCACTGATTTTTTGAACAGGGCCATTGGCAGGAACCAGCAGACAATTGAGAGGTGTGGCGATGAGGGTCCCAACACGCACAAGGGGCATACCTTCAGCGACTTGCAAGTGAAGTTGGGGTTGGTAAGAGATAGCCAAGTCAGCTCTGTCTGCAGCAACCATTTTGGGAGGATCTGCCGGATCGGCTGGAGCAATAATTTCAACTTCTAGGTTTCGCTCTTCAAAATAACCAAGTTCATGGGCAAGTATCACAGGCCCGTGGTCTGGATTGACAAACCAGTCTAAGATGAGTGTCA
>DJYX01000155.1 GCA_002450295.1 Deltaproteobacteria bacterium UBA6967 | reverse complement strand
CGCGAAAGCTTATGAGAATATAAATCCTACCCAAGGATGTCAAGCGATGTTTTAAGATAATTTGAAAATTGTTAGGAGGGCTCAACGAGAGAGGAATGTTGGTCAGCAAATCTCGCGTACATCAATCAAAGCTGCAATGTCATAAGGGAGATTTGTCAGTCCATTCTCCGACTGCAAGACCAGTGTGTGAGTGACATCAATTCGTTCCTGAACCATATGCTGCTGCCCAGGCATCACCAGAGAATCTTGAAGGTATTTGAGGAGATCTTCCTCGTCTTCAATAGACTCGTCCAGCATCACGACTTCGATTTTCGTACCTGTTGAAGCTTCACTTAGAGGCAATAGAGGTGTATGAGGGTGTTCGATCCCGGGCATCGGAGACCCATGAGGGCAAAATTTCGGGTGCCCAAGATATTCTTCTAGGCGGGCAGCAACCAAAGGAGTGATCGCATGCTCTAAACTGTGCGCGTGTGTGTGGACTAGATACCATGGGATTTTTAACTCATGCCAAAGAAAATATTCTGCGAGATTATGACGATGGGCAATACCCGCAGCACTTTCTTTTCCCTTCTCAGTTAGTTCAATTTCTTTGCGATCGTTTAAATTCACTAATCCGTCACGTTCCAACCGACGTAGTGTTGCATGGACAGTAGACGGACTGCTATCTAATCTTTGAACGAGCGTAGAGGCTTTCACCACCCGACCCATTACTTGAATTCGGTAGATCAGGTGAAGATATTCACCAACAACAACGGACTGACGGCCTTCCATGATCTTACAAAGCTCTTCAAATTCCTGAGATCATTTCTTTTCCACACGTATTACGTATCGAAAACTTTGGTACCCACCAACTGAAGATTTAATATAGCCAATCTCGTCTGAAATCCTTAGAAATAATTTTCCATTTTCTGGTATATTTTCGTAATTAATTGTAATTGCTTTCTTTTTCATCATCAATTGCTGGTTTATACGCTTGCGCTTGGAGTCAAGAAGGAAAATTTCTGGCTGTAGTTTTGTACTTCCAAGCACATCCCAAGATATTTGCCAATTTGCTTTGACCTCTTTGGGCAACTCAAGAAAAAACCAGTGGCTGCTTCCACGGTTAGACAGTTCTGCATAAACTGAGGACTGTATCGGCAAATAAAAGATTCCCTGATGGTTTTCGGGTAAGCTCCAATCAATGAGAGGCTTCGTCTCTGGCCAATCAGGTGGGTTTTCAAGCGCTTTCTTCAAGGGTTGCAGAGATTCGTTCCAATCAAGACGCCAAAAGATAGTAGATTGTTCCCGGCCAAGCTCTCTTGAACGAAATCGAGACTCTTGGAACTCCTGTAGAGACTCAAAAATTGCTGAGTGTTGTTGTTCTGGCCTCCCTTGGTAAACAACACTATAGGGTGTGAGCATGTGTAAAGTTGGTTGATTCCAACCGATTTGCCTCCCCACTGATCTAAAGAGTTCATCTTCCATTTCTGCAGAAGGGGCATTCAACACTTCAAGTCGTAGCTGTCCATCATCTTTCCGTTGCAATTGGCGAAGATCTCGAATGAGGGGAGCCCAATCCAACATCAGTTGATCCAACAAAACAGCAATCACAAAGCCAGCATTTCGATTGCTGATCAAGCGTTGTGCGTAAACCTCTCCAAGTGTTTGACCTTGGTTTTTTAGCAACAATTGAATGCCGATGGTGGCAGAATTAAAATTCTTATTCAAAAGTTGTTGTGCAGCTTTACTGAAGCGCAGATCGAAGACTGGGGCATCAAGATTTTCCTGTTCTTCACCGAGAAAAATCCGATAGGGAGCAAGTCGGCGTTGCAACATGCTCTTCAGCAATTTCTCTTGATCTGCCTTAACAAACCACTCGCTCTCATCAAAACGTAACCGAATAGAAATTGGTTGTGTGAGATCATTTTGCAGTGGGATTGCCAGTTGTTGTAGACCTCCTATGATTCTGGAGCGATAAAGGCGAGCTTCCATGACAACAAAGAATTCCTGAGCCTTATCATCAGCAAATTCTTCGATCACTCTGGTTGACTCGATAAAAGAGTCAGGTTCGTTGAGTAACCGATTCTCCAAGACAGGATAAAGCTGTTCCACGTCTTCGGGTTTCAGAAATTGGGTCATCGTTCGGGTCAGAATATCTTTCTTGGCTATCGTAATCGCTGACTCGCGAGCTCGTACATAATTTTCATTATAAACCCGAACAGCAGCCTGACCACGCTCTGAAACAACACCCTGAGCCTGTAATCCTTGAGACCAGAGCCCTAGTGCTATCAGCAAAAAGAGGAAGAGTCTCATGTGCTGAGTCCCAGTGAGGCTTTGAGTTGAGCCAACCGCTCTTGCAGCTCTTTTCTCTCTCCACTCAAATTGAAATAGTATTTTACCTTCGGCTCTGTACCTGATGGACGAACGATTACTCGTGCGTTCTGCTCCAGTTCCAGAATTATCACATTAGACCTTGGCAGGCCGGGTCCGACCTGAATCTCAGGGCTTCCAGGAATACGCACCTGATCAGTGAGTAGATCGATGATCCGTTCGACTTTCAAACCTGCCAGCCGCTCGGGTGGATTCTCACGAAGTTGTGAAAGTGTCACTTCCATTTGTTGCTTGCCCTCAAGACCACGAAAATTTCGATTGTGCAGAGAGTCCAGATGAAAGCCATATTGCTGATACAATTCTTCTAAGCGCTGGATTGGACCACTGCCCTGAGCCTTGAGTGAGGCCACCATTTCTGCAAAGGCCATCGCAGCCCAGACACCATCCTTATCCCCTGTATGATTTCCCATTAAATAGCCATGACTCTCCTCCATTCCGAAGAGGAATTTCTGGCCTTCCGATTCTGCCTGGAGAGCCACAGACCAAATCCATTTGAAACCTGTGAGAACTTCTTTCACAGCCAAACCATAGTGTTCAGCAATCCGCTTACCCAGAGGAGATGTCACGATTGATCCAATGTAGAGGCTATTCTCTGGCAGCTTTCCACTCTCTTGCAGAACCCCGAGTACAAAATCTAGTAAGAGAGCACCGATCTGATTCCCATTCAACCGAACCCATTCCTGTTGATTATTCCGAACCATCACACCAAGGCGATCAGCATCGGGATCGTTGGCAAGAATCAGTTGATGTTCTGCCTGAGCTTCCGCCATTGGTAGTTCGTAGGCCGCTGCATCCTCAGGGTTTGGAGAAACTACTGTTGAGAAGTTTCCATCAGGAACCATTTGACTGGCAACGCAGTGCACGTTAGTGAAACCACGTTCCTTCAGCAAGCGCGGAACAAGTCGCCCTCCGGTTCCATGAAGCGGTGTGTAGATTACTCCCAACTGCTCGTTCTGAGACGGCTTACCGAAACTCAGTGGAAGCAAATTTTCTAGATATTCCAGATCAATGTCATCTTCAATCCACTCAATACGACCTTGCTGTAGAGCTTCTTCGAAGTCCATCTGAGGAATCTCCGCAATGTCGTCTACACTACGGACCTCATCGATAATCATCTCATCGTCTGGTGGGATAATCTGACCTCCATGTTTCCAGTACACTTTGTAGCCATTGTATTCCGGTGGGTTATGACTGGCGGTCAGGATGATCGCTGCTACTGCTTTTTTTTGCAGCAAGGCATAAGAGACTATCGGTGTAGGAACGATTTCACGGAATAGGTAAACTGGGATACCGTGCTTAGCCAAAACCTCAGCCGCAGCATAGGCGAACACCTCTGAGTTGTTTCGAGAATCAAAGCCAATCACAACGCCTGATGCATCTGTTTCTTGGCGCTTCTCAATGTAGCGAGCCAGCCCTTCTGTGGCCTGCATCACGGTGTAACGATTCATTCTGTTCAGACCAACTCCCATTACTCCACGTAGACCACCTGTACCAAACTCCAGGGTGGTCCCGAAACGATCCCTCAATTCTTCTTCTGTTGCTGTTTCCAGCAATAGTTTTGCTTCTTCACGAGTGGTTTCATCAAAGCAATTGGTCTCAGCCCAATACTGAGCAATCTCACGAACATTCGACATACTACCTCAAAGGGTGGTTAGTGGCTTAGTTCTTCCTCGGCTGAAAGATGAAGAAGCATTTTTTCATCTGATGCCAACAGGCAAATTGGTTGATTTGTTTGGGGATGAATGAAATCAATCTGGTAGGCGTGCAAGAGTTGGCGGTTCGGTAAGTCCCTAGCTTTTAGAAAAGCTTCTCCTTCTTCCAGCCAACGCAAAAAATCTTTCTCAGCCAGTCCATAAAGCTTGTCTCCCACAATTGGGAACCCACTAGCTGCCGCATGTACACGAATCTGGTGAGTCCGCCCGGTCATCGGATGAATTTGCAAGTAAGCACACTCTCCAATGGTTTTTAATTGGCGAAAGCGTGTCTCACTTGGTTTTCCGTCCTCACAAACCGATTGCTTGATCCGAATGGAACTAGATTGATCTGGTCCAATGGGTTTCGATACCAGAATTTCTTCCTTGGGTAATGGGGTGGTGACAACGGCACGGTACTCCTTGCGGATTTGCTTATCACGGAACAAAGCCGCCATCTGTTGAGCCATTTGATGAGTCTTAGCAAATAGCACGACCCCGCTGGTCTCACGATCTAGACGGTGAATCGTGTAGAGTTTCTGCCAACCAAAGCGCTCACGAACAAGGTGCATGAGTGTATTTTTGAAGTACCTACCTGAAGGGCTAGTTGGAAGGTCTCCAGACTTATTCAAACCGATTAGCCACTCATCTTCAAAAAGCACCTCATAATCAGCATCCACAGAAGGTTCAAGCGAATCAGGACGCAGATAGACCACCCGTTGGTTGTTTCGCAACTTTTGTCCTGCCTTCCCTTGCTGACCATCCACCAATAGATGGCCGGATTTAATATGATCTCCCCACTCCTTTGGACCGTAATAACGAAAGCGCCGGAGCAAAAATTCTAAAAGAGTCTCTTCCTGACCATTCACTCGGGCATATTGGAAACTCAGCTCCGTATGACCCTCTATCATCTGCAGTGACACTACTTCTGCTCCAACAAAGCAGAGCGATCTTTCAACAAGGCTTGAATCGAATAGGCAGAGATTGAAAAAATCCATGGCTCCGTCTGCTGATTCAGCAGTTCTATTTCCTGATTCATCGTTTGATTATCGCTGTTGCTCCTCAATGTAAGACTGATCCAATGCTGTTCAGCAACCTCTGTTGCACCTATCGACATCTTTAGAGATCTGCCATCACTAGCAGTTGCTGTGACTTGAAAAACTTCATTTCGGCCAACTTCTTCAGGGGGAGTTTTGACGGACTTCAAGGCATCAAACTCTAGACTGCGCAAAGCACGAGCCATCTGTTCTACCACAGAAGTGTTGAGTTGTTCGACAGCTTGCTGATCTGACAGTTTCCACTTATCAGTAGCTTCTGCGTTATGTTCCAAGGCATATTCAATACCTCCTGGGGTTTCGACTTTTAAGACTTGAATGGAAGCATCACCCAGAGTGAAGAGGTTTTTCTGCATCCAGCCAGCTTCTGAAGTCTCAAGGAGGAGTTGCTCCGCAATCAGAAAAGCCGTTTCTTCACCAAAAAACCGGATGTATTGTCCGTCCCCTTGTTCCCTTGGCTTGCCAATCAAAAGTTGCAGCACAGGTCGTTGCTGCTGGTCTATCAAATCCAGACGCTTTGCAGTGCCGTCACCCCCAGCTTCCGGATCAACTAATTCCAGTCGAGGATGTCGATCAGGATTACTGGTCACTACGTCACCGACTTTGGTTTCCAGCAGGGCTAATAGTAAATTGCGAACCTGTTGACTATCAGCAGGCCAGTCCGACTCCCCAACTCGCCATGCCCCATCGACTTGCTTCAATTCAAAGTCTTGATCCGCAGTGCTGACCCGCAGTGTCGCCAACTCCTCAACCTTCAGTTCATCTAGCAAGGTTTTTGGGCCATTTATTTGGTAAGCGGCTCGCGACGAGCCTTGTTCCTGCCAAACCAGAAAAAAACCAGTTGCCGATAAAACCAGTGTTAGCGCAAAAAATATTTTCCACATACCAACTCCTTAGATTCTTCCGTGTGAGAGCCGATATTTTTAAGACAAATTATAAGATCACAAAATTATTAAGCTATGAGAACACCCTTCAAATTCAAGATCATTTCGTCCCCGAAGAGATTCAAGGGTGTTGCTTCACCCTTCCTTCCAAACTCAGAATTGGTTCATACAGGTCTGGTCTGCGGTCACGAAAAACACCCCAGCTTTGTCGTTGTATTCGAAGCGCTTCCAGATCAAATGACTGCAGCAAAATGGCTTCCTCATCTCTGGGTGCGGTTTGTAGAAGTTCACCCATTGAGCCTGCAATGAATGAAGAACCATAAAAACTAAGAGTGTACTCTTCGCCAGTCTCCACCCCTACTCGATTGGCTGCGATCACTGGAACCATATTGGCAGCTGCATGGCCCTGCATAACTCGCATCCAGTGCGCTTGAGAGTCCCATTCTGGAGCTAAGGGTTCAGAGCCAATCGCTGTTGGGTAGAGCAGAATCTCAGCTCCTTTGAGCACCATACAGCGCGCAGCTTCTGGAAACCACTGATCCCAACAAATACCGACCCCCACACATCCATATCTGGTCATCCAGACACGAAAACCTGTATCCCCAGGTGAGAAGTAGAACTTCTCTTGGTAGCCTGGTCCATCAGGAATATGCGATTTACGATAAAGGCCCAACAACTCGCCATCAGCATCAATCATCGCCAAGGAATTGAAAAATACTGGACCAGCTTGCTCAAAGAAGCTAACTGGCAGAACCACAGCCAATTCACGAGCAAGCTGCTGCATCCTGAGCAGTGTTGGGTGCTGTTTCACCGGATGTGCACGATCAAAATGTATAGGGCGCTGCTCTTTGCAGAAGTAAGGTGATTCGAAAAGTTCAGGCAATAAGATGAGTTGGGCTCCTTTTGCTGCTGCAATCCTGATCCAATCTTCTGCTCGCTGGACGTTTTCTTCGGTGTTATCTGACCAAGATCGCTGAAGTGCCGCAACAGTCATTGATTTCATGAATTTCCTTGAAAATAGGGCCTTGAGTTCGCTGGGACGAACGGCTTTGGAAGAGCTAGTGACGGCATGGCTTTACTTTTTGCTGATGCTCCCGTAGAGGTAGATCATTTTCTCGCTTGATGCCATGCTCCGTATCCGTTTTCTCTGGATTGGCCGAACGCAAGAAGCCTATCTGCGGGAGGGACTGAAAATCTATCAGCAGCGCCTCCAGCACTATGCCCATATTGTTACGGAAGAAATCAAGCCGCAACGACGTTGGCAATCGTTACCAGAGATCACACGAAAACAAGCAGAGACCAAGGCATTACAGGAGCGCCTACTCCCAGGTGAGCAGTCCATCTTACTGGACGAGCAAGGTCAACAACTTGACTCGATTGGTCTCTCACGATGGCTGGAAAATTTCCATCTACAATCCGTACCACAGATTACTTTCATGTTGGGCGGCCCCTATGGTGTTGATTGCGAGGCGTTTCCGCAGCAGACGAAACAACTAAGCTTATCCCCGATGACTTTCAGTCATCAAATGGTTCGTCTGATTTTACTAGAACAGGTTTATCGGGCTTTTACTATTCTCAATGGTGAACCCTACCATCACCGTTGATAAAATATCTCTCCAAGAGAATTCATGCGAATACTGATCTTATTAGCAGCTGCTTTGTTTGCGCTCAGCGGGCTAGGCTACTTTGCGATCCTCAATAGCGACACGATTTTCTTATACCTGTCGCCTTCCCTTTCGCTGAATATTCCTCTGTGGGCAGTAATGCTCGTTTTCTCTGTCCTAGGCTTTCTGGCCTCTGAGCTGCGATCCTTGGTACTGCATCCAGACCGCTTCTTTCAGCGCTTTCGAGTGTCTTTGGAAAAAGCTCGGCAACAGCGCAGAATTGAAACCTATCGTGATTTTCACCGTGCTGTTTTGTCCTGTGACCTGAGAAGAGTAAAGCGTCTCTTTGCTCGAATCACTCCACGAAGAGCTCCGTTAGATATTCGAGTGAAAAATTTAGTTAGCAAGCGCTACATCTGGGATACTCCACGTATGCTACAGGGATTCTTTCAGCTACGGCAGGAATTCCCAAATGAGTTGGAAGTCTTGCTACCTTATCAGCAGTTCACCTTGGAAGTTGGCGAGTGGGGGATTGCAGAGCAGTTGAGCCATGAAATTGACCGATTGGCTCATAATCATCCAGAGGCCTTGATGGGATTGCGCGAAGTCTTTGTCCAACGTGGAGACTGGCCCGCCTGTGTACGACAGGAGCGACATATTCTGGGGCTGTATCCCGATGGTGTGATTGGCAATCAAGTGCGATCCCGGCATGAGCAAAGGCTACATCTTGCCGCAGAGCAGGAACCTGAACTTCTCAACAACTGGAATATGGCGTATTTGCCTGGTGGCAAAAAAGCAATCAAGCACCTTTACTCCGTTTCAGCCGCAATCAGTGAGGCCAATCATCTTCACCAGAACGGTCAGTCGATCAAGGCAGCAGAATTGTTGCGCACGAGCTTCGAACAGAATGGGACACCTCGCCTGCTCGATGAGTTGGAACGACTCTACACTGATACTGGCAACAACCAGGCGATCTACGATATGCTGGAGCGCCTGGAGAATTCTTCCAAGACTTCGCTTTATGTCACTTTGACGCTTGCTCGCATCAATCTACGCAGCGGTAACACAGAGGAAGCCCAGCGCCGCCTTCAGCAAATGCAACCCGAATCTTCCAATGCTGCGGCCTCACTCTACCACGCACTACGTTACCAACTCGCTTTGAAACTGAAGAAACCAGAAGCTGCCTTGGAAGCTGCTAGTCAACTTACTCCTACCAATCATACTAATTGATAAATTTTTGAAGTCTCATCGTAAAAACATATGGGTAATTTCATTTGTAGGGATTTAAGTTAGTTTACTTAGGCAGCTATTTTCATTAGGGCCTGTCATCAATTTAGCCAGATGACCGCCGCTACCCAATGGATAGCTCCTAGAAAAGCACAGGTTCGCTTATC
>DJYX01000086.1:1933-18375 GCA_002450295.1 Deltaproteobacteria bacterium UBA6967 | reverse complement strand
GCGTGTAGGGATGTTTGGGACTGGTGAAGACCGTTTGCACGTCATTGATTTCCACAATTTCTCCAGCATACATCACCGCTACCTTGTCCATCGACTGGGCCATCAGGCCCATGTCGTGACCGATCAAAATCAATGCAGAACCAATCTTCTGCTGTACCCGGTTGAGCGTCTCGATCACCTGACGCTGAGTCACTACATCAAGCGCACTGGTTGGCTCATCGGCAATGATGATCTGGGGTCGGAGCAAGATCCCAATGGCAATACAGACTCGCTGCTTCATACCTCCGGATAGTTCGTGAGGATGCATCTCCAGCACATGCGCCGGCAACTCCACAGAGGTCATGGCCTCATGTGCCAACTGGAGGATCTGATCCAGCTTGTGGTTCGGATAATGTGCCTTATAGGCGTCAATCATCTGACGCTTGATCTTCAACACAGGATTCAGCGAATTCATCGCCCCCTGAGGAATGTAGGAGATCGTGCTGAGTCGCCTCTTGAGCATTTCCTTGTCGCTGAGCTGCAGCATGTCCACCCCACCAATGACAACGGAGCCACCTTCTACCTTCCCAGGTGGCTTGATCATCCGCATCATGGCTAAGCCCATCGTGCTCTTTCCAGAGCCGGATTCGCCTACCAAACCCAGTTTTTCGCCCTGTTTGAGTTTCAGGTCCACTTGATTTAAGGCGATGGCCCGACCAATGTCAGTGTAGTAGCTGACGGTCAGGCCTGTGATGTCCAACAAATGTTCCAACGTTATTCCTTATTGCGGATGCGGGGATTTGCCATTTCATCCAGACCCATGTTGATCAACGCTAGCGAGCCCAAAATCAGGATCATCGCTAAGGACGGTCCAACAGGCCACCACCACCAACCATTGAAGAAGGCAGATTGACTTTGCGCAGCCCAGATTGTGTTGCCCAGCAAGGGTTCACGCAAGGGGCCGAGACCAATCACAGCGAGATAGAAGGAAGCAAAGACGGCTTGAAAGACCTGAGCGACAAAAGCCGCCGCAATGAACGGCAAGAGATTCGGAAAGATTTCCTTGAAGATGATTTCTAATGAGTTCATTCCGGAGAGCTTGGCGACAGCAACGAACTGGCGTTCTCGCATCGAGAGCACCTGTGAACGAATGACCAGTGTTGGCGCCATCCAGGAGAGCAGAAAAACGACAACTGCCATCGTGATGATCGTGACATCCCGCTTGTCAATCGAACTGGCAATCACAACCTGGATTAGAAAGGCCGGGATCGGGGTGAGAATCTGGCAGATGAATTTGATAGCCGCGTCAACCAGTCCTGAGAAGTAAGCAGAAATGAATCCCAGCACGATGCCAATGATCGTTCCTGCGGCTCCTGCCAGTAAACCAATGATGGCGGTTTGCCAAACTCCCACAACCATTGCGGTGTAGAGATCCCGCCCGAAGAAATCAGTCCCAAATAAGTATTTCAGACTTGGCGGTTGCTTGGGCCGCACAGCCAATGGATAGGCCTGCTTGAACTCAATCGTCAACAGCCCGTGCACTGTGAAGAGAATCAAAAAAATTAGCAACCCGAGACCAATTGTCAGGCTGATGTTGCGCTTGAAGTAATTGATCATTCTTGACCTTGTCGCACGCGTGGATCCAACAAGGGATAGAGCAACTCTACCAGAGCCATCAACACGGCCACGGCAATCGTGATAAACAGGACGATCCCGTAGATCACCAAAAAGTCGTTGGAGCGAATCGCTGTGATCAAAACAAACCCGAGACCAGGAAGGCCAAAGATAGTCTCTACGACGATCGCGGAGGTGATCACATTGCCAAGCGCCAGGGCAAGGGCGGTGACCTGGGGCAACATGGCGTTTCTCAGGTAATAGTCCTTAAAGATCGTGTAAGAACTCAACCCCTTGTGTTCTGCAAAGACCACATAGTCTTCACCTTGAATTGTAATGCCCATTCCCCGCATTGAGAGCACCCACGTTCCGAGGGACCCGAAGATGAGGGCGATACCGGGCAAGACCTGATGCCTCAACACATCTAATAGAAACTCGAAGGTGAAATCAGGAACGGTCCCGATCGAATAGGCACCCGCGATCGGCAGGATATTTAGTTTAAAAGCTACAAAGAAAATCAATAAAATCGCGAGCAGGACTGGAGGAACCCCTTGAAACAAAATAAAGCTGGTAGAAACACCGCGAACCCATCTGGGAGAAAGCGGCCAGGCAGCCAGAGCACCAACGAGATTCCCAATCACAAAAGAAAGAATCGTGGTAACAAGGATCAGGCCGATCGTCCATGGTAAGGACTCGGCAATCAACATGAGGACAGTTTTAGGAAATTTGTTCAGTGATACCCCAAAGTCCAGGGTCATCACCCCTCCAATGTAATCGAAATATTGCTGCATCAGAGGTTTATCGAGCCCAAAAGCCTTGGAGTAAGACTCAACGATCTTCTCCAACTCACCCGCAGAGAATCCACCCAAACGGGCCAATTCTGCAAAGCGTTCCCGGATCGGATTAATATCTGAGATTCTGGGAATAAAAAAAGTAATGGTGGAGGCAGACCAAACCACCAGAAGGACAAATAGCAGTCTTTTGAGAACAAACATGAAGAACTCAGATACGCCCCCAGAACGAGGGCGTGTGGAAAGGGATTATTTAGCAGATTTTAAGGTAGAGACAACCAGCATGCCGGTATGAGCCCAAAAGGCACCATTCATACCCAGGCCAGGATTGGCGATCGTTGGCCAATTCTCCCAGTAAGTTTGGTTGTAGGGAATCCGGTGGAGCCACTGAATGATAGGAATGTCAATCTGATCTCTCCAGTAAATTCCCATTGCTTGCGCTGCCAATTCTTGGAATCTTGGATCATCACCTCCTAAAGGAGCCATCTCGTCCAGTAACTTGTCGTACTCTGGATTGGAGTAGCGAGAGAAGCGGTTAGAGCCTGCGGTGGTACCTAAAGCGGCGCTGTAGCGGCTATGAAAGAGTTCCAACGCGGTGTAAGGATCCTTCAGGCTGGCTCCGTGGCCGAACATGTAGAGTCCAGCTTTGCCATCAGCCATGTTCTGGTAGGCATCTGTACCAAAGTTGATATCCGCATCAATTCCACCATTACGCAACATTTCCACTAAGACCGGAACAATGTCACTGTGGATTCCCTCAAATCCGTTGATCACAGCACTCACCGTCTTGCCGTCTTTCTCCCACATATCATCACTGTTCATAGTGAACCCAGCAGCCTTCATCAATTCAGCGCTCTGATCTGGATCATAGAGCCCTGGCTGAAGCTCAGCTTCCAGTTTCTTAACAGCTGGGCTGTTGGCAAACTTCTCAAGTCCTGGGTAGAGAGGGAAGGGGTAAATTGTCGCAATACCAGCTCCTTCATAAATGATTTCATTGATCAACTCGCGGTTGATCAATAAGCTCATCGCACGACGGACTCTTGCATCGCTGTAGGGCTCAAGTTGGGTATTGACCCAGAGAGAATTCGGCCACCAATCGAGGTACCCGTAGGGAGGCTTGTCTGCCGAGTGGGTAGTCACCTTGGAGTTCTGACGCAGGATGTTTCCAATCACAGAACTGCGCATGTCCAGGGTGGCATCAAATTCATTGTTCACCACACGTTGGGCAACCACATCCATTCCCTGTCCCACCTGGCCACCGATGTTGAACATCACCACACGCTTGACTTCAGGCATACTGATTCGACCTGCCTTGACTGCCCACCAATCCGTGTTTAAGTCGTAGATCTTCTGATTGGCATCCCACAACACAAGGTTATAGGGGCCAGAGTGGGGCATGTCGTTGCCACCTTCGTATTCGTTGACGTTCTCCACCTTGGAGAGGACATGCGCAGGAACAATCGGAATTCCTGTGTCGAACTTCAGCGTCAGTACCTGAAACTTAAATCGAGGTGCTGGCATCTTGAAATCAACAACTACGGTCTTGTCATCTACCGCAGTGACCTTGTCAACAAACTGTTTGAAATTAGCGTGATAGGGCAACTTGTTATTGCTCTTTTGGCTCTCAAAGGTGAAGACCACATCCTTGGAAGTGACAGGAGTTCCATCACTCCACTGAGCCATTGCGTTGAGCTTGATGGTCAACTGCGTGTAGTCACTCTTCGTGTACTCCATGCTGTCAGCCAACCAAGGAATTTCTTCATCGTTGAAAATACCAAAATAGGACAGACCCTCCCACATCAGGTTGTTGGCTTCCTGATGAGTATATCCAGTAGATGCAAAGGGATTGGTCACTCCAATTGGTGAAGTGATGCTCCATCCTAGTACCAGGGTTTGCTCCCGGGGCACCTTAGCAAGCGAGTGACCGCCGGCAAAGAGCGAAGTCGTCAGCATCGAAAAGGCAGTCGTTACTGCCAGCAAAGCAATCGATAGTTTGGAAATCTTCATGTACTCCTCTGTAGCATTGAATTCATTGACTCGATTCGACACAAGGGATGCGTTGGGGTCGGTTTCCTCCTGGCTATGGGTTATTAGAGTTCGCAAGGCACAGCCTTGCTCAGAAAGCAAAGTTTCGGAATATCAAGCACTTTGCTTTTTCGTGCGCCACAAATTGCGGAGATAGAGTTTTTTTGTCAAGGCGAAAGGCTGTTCACCAAAAGTCGAAAAACTAGCTGAATTTATTAAAATATTTTATTAATAAAATATTTAATTTTATAAACATTAAGATCATTTTTCGTTTTCTTCACACCAGTTTCGCTAGGACTTAGATTTCAAAACGCTTGATGAATTCAAGGTTTGGCTCAGCCCCATGACCAAGACGGTCAGGGATTTCAAAGTAGCCCTTCTATAGGTAATTTGCTGTTGAATATTCAGTTTGTCATTGGATGGACTTTAAAACTCCTAGCAAAAAAGAGAATTCCGATTCTTTTTGATGCTGTCTCCAATGTAGAGTGCGAGTGCTTGGATCGTGGGAGTTGGATTGACCGCGGCTGAGGTGACAAAAATGCTCCCATCGACAATAAATAGATTCTTCACATCATGGCACTGCCCCCAATCATTGACTACAGAGTTTTCTGGATCTGTTCCCATCCGGGCAGTACCCATCAAATGCCATCCAGCTCGCCACCAAGCGTCACCCCCCGAGGCGACAATACTCTTGGCTCCAGCAGCTAAAAGTACCTCTTCAGCTCTCGCCGCACCATGGGCAAACATTCTCTGGGTATTTTCGTCAACCTGGTAATTGATTTTAGGTGCAGGAATGCCATCGCCATCCGTAAGTTCAGGATCTAGTGTCACGGCATTGCTTTCTAGAGGAAGATCTTCCGTAACGATGGTCAATCCAGCACAATAAGGATAAATTTCGTCGAATTGACGCCGATGCTCCGCGCCCCAGGGCATCAAATTGTCTATTCCATAACCACCCAAAGCAAAAGTCATGGGGGTGGTGAACCGCCCTCCGTGTAAACCGTAGCCTCGCACAAAATCACGGCTTGGATCCGTCTCGTAAAACTCTTGGCTGATGATGCTACAGGCCATTGGCCCCTTAAATCCTTCCATTGGTTCTGTAAATCGACCAACCACTCCGGAAAGTGGATGAAACATCAGGTTTTTTCCCAGCTTCCCACTGCGATTAGCTATGCCATCTGGAAATTCCTTAGACTTCGAGTTGAGCATGATCCTGGGTGTTCCTACCCCGTTGCAGGCCATAATCACTAGCTCTGCGTTTTGCTCCTGTAGATTTCCATCTGCATCGTAATAGAGGACACCCCCTGCTTTGCCATTAGGTTGGAGCATAATTTCTCGGACACGGCAGTTTGTCCGCAGTTGAATTCTCTTTTCCAGTAGTAAAGGCCAGTACGTCAGATCCACACTGGCTTTGGCACCAGAGGCACATCCTAGATCACAGGTCCCTGCATTGACACATCGGTTCCGCCCTTGGTAATCACGACTCAGGATTGAGGTATCGGAAGGCCACCAGTGCCAGCCAAGCTGATTGAATCCTTTTGCGAGGGTTTTGCCCAATTTGCCTAAAGGAATCGGGGGAAGTGGAATATCGTAAGGTGGATAAGAGGGATTCCCTGAAAGCCCGGAAATACCCATAATTTTGCTATTGAGATCGTAATAGGGAGCTAACGTATCGTAGTCAATCGGCCAGTCATCAGCAACACCATCTAAAGTCTTCACTCGGAAGTCAGAAGGGTGAAATCTGGGCCAGTGCCCCAAGTAATTGATTGTGGATCCACCGACCGCATTGTAGTTGACAGGAGTGATTGCAGAGTTTTCAGAATTGATTGGGTAATCTTGAGGAAGCTTACGAACATTTGGATCGCAACTGAACTTGTCGTATCGATGCAGTTCATAATCTTTCCGGGTACTCGGCAAGTTGGATCGGTCAACCCAATCTCCCTGCTCCAGGCAAAGGATCTTCAAACCCATATCGGCAAGCGAATATGCCACTGCAGCGCCCGAAGCTCCTGCTCCAACAATCAATACATCAACAGCATCCTGGCCCATGGTTCCTTATTCATACAGAAGTTTAGCATTCTCGGTAGCAAACACCTCTTTGACGAACAGGTTCTAGCATCCGATCGAGTTCTACTGGATCGTCTGCCGGCACTAAATATCCTTCCGGTTGGGTAGGACCCGCAGACAAACCAAAAAGTGGTCGAATTGCTGACTCGCTGTAGTAACCCATGTAGGTAGTTCGGAGGAGCATTTCGAAGAAGGTTGGTTGGCTTTTTTCAAGCTGGCTAACGAGGGCAATCCACTCTTCATTTGAGAGTTCTGCTGCCGTCTTCTCAGACCGCTGCAGTAAAGTTTCCAAGTATTCAAGACCTTGTGTAAACAACAACTGCAAATCAGGCTTGTCAGAAACTTTCTGTATGACGAAATCCGCAACACCAAATTCTGCTGCAGAAGGTATCGTTCCATTAGCTCCCGAAGGAATTAGTTGTGCCAAAATTCCTTTAAGTAGGGCTAACTGCGTAGAGTTCCAGAGGTTTGTTGTGGAAACAGTTGATGTCATGAGAGACCCCACATTGAGACAGTTTGCTGCGCAAAAAACACCACTATGCTCTACTTTGAATTCTTCCCTGACGAGACAGAGCATCAATGGAAACAGCTAACAGCAAAATTCCTCCTGAAAACATCAGTTTGTCTGCCGCTCCAGCTCCAGACAGGTCCAAGCCATTGCCCAAGGAACCAATCACAAGGGCTCCAAGGATGGCGTTCCAGACGCTACCTCTACCCCCAAACAATGATGTTCCACCTATGACTGCTGCTCCAATTGCTTCTAGCAGCAAAGGCCCACCTGCAAAGGCATTGAAAGACACAGAGGCATAGCGGGATGCACCCACAATTCCTCCTGTTGCCGCCATAAATCCCACGATTCCGAAAGCCGCAATCTTAACACCTTTCAATGAGATGCCAGCTCTACGAGCTGACTCGTAATTGCCTCCAACTGCATAGAGAGCTCTGCCAAATGGGGTTGAGGTAGTGAGCCAACCTAGCAGCGCCGTTAGTCCCAGTAGAATAACGACAACCAGTGGGACCCCACGGTAAGAATTGAGTGTAGCGACAACCGATATGGCAAACACCACAAAGAATCCCACCTTGGTGAGGTCGCTGGCCCAAGGATTATTTTCCAAGGAAAGTCTTCTGCGCTTTTGCCGATTGTACCAAACCATCCAAGAGAAGGCTGCGATACACAAGGCTGCTGCAGCCCAACCCAATTCTGTAGGCAATGTGGTAGTAGTGATGCCCCTGACAAACGGATCTCGGACGTTGATCGCGCCATGAATTCCTAGAATTTTTAGCATCAATCCTTGAAATCCTAACAATCCTGCCAAAGTAACCACAAAGGATGGGATACCAACCAAAGCTGACATTGCCCCCTGGAAGATACCCACACAAACTCCAGCCGATAAAGCAGCTAAACAGCTAATTGGAGCTGGAATTCCCAGGTTAGTTGTCAAGACTGCCAAGATTGCTGCACAAACTCCTGAAGTAGCAGCAACAGACAAATCAATATCCCCGATCAATAAAACAATTGTGATCCCCACTGCCAAAGTCCCAACAACTGAACTCTGCATGAAGAGGTAGTAAAAATTGCGTGGACTTAAGAAAGCCGGCTCTGTCAAACCAAAATAGATCCAAATGGCAGCAAGAGCTAGTAGCACAGGGAGTGCGGAGCCCAGACGGGAAGTACTGATTTTTTTCAGACTCATGGCACCGAGTTCAGGCATCGTCAACATCCATTCCTCGTGTCATAGCAGACACAATTTCTTCAGGAGAAACTTTGGATACTTTGTAAATTGCTACATTTGTTCCTTGTCTCAGTACTGTAATTCGGTCACAAACTTCAAAGACATCCCTCAAATTGTGGGAAATGTAGACAACTGCGTGCCCAGTATCGCGTAGCTGCCGAATGGTCTCCAGTACCTCTCTCGTCTGGGCTACTCCCAAAGCTGCAGTCGGTTCATCTAGCAAGACAACTGTGGAATCCGCACCTATCGCCCTGGCGATCGCAATTGCCTGCCGTTGACCACCGGACAATCCACCTACTTGGCTACGAACTGATTGTAGTGTCCTGACTTTCAAGCGTTGAATGGCCTGCTGCGCTTGATACTCCATGGAGAGAGTGTCCAATGGTTTCATGAATCTTGGCAGGAACTTAGCCCAACCCCCGAGCACGGGTTCTTGACCTAAAAAAAGGTTGGCAGCCACGTCCAGATTTTCGCATAGCGCCAGATCCTGGTAGACAATCCTAATGCCTTGAGCTACCGCGTCTTGTGGGCTTGAAATGAAAATTTCATTGCCATCAAGAAAAAACTGACCAGTGTCACAACTCTCAGCACCTGCAATAATCTTCATCAAAGTGGATTTTCCTGCCCCGTTATCACCAACCAATCCCATCACTTCACCACGCTTCACTTCGAAGGAGACTCCCTGAAGAGCTTCCAGGCCACCAAAGCGTTTTCTAGCTTCTCTAACTACCAAATGGGGCAATTCTGCTTGCATCTGAACAGGAACAGGAAAATCGCAATTTACAAGAAGTGTGATTCAGCCCTTACAAAACGAAGTTGCGGCAGCTTCACCTTTGCACACGTCAGCCTTGGTGATCGAAGGGTCATTATCAATCACATATTGAACACCGGCTTCGCCGACAGCATTATAGAAACCGACAGGGACCATAGGTACTTCCTTGCCAGCTGAATTTGCTGGCGATGTCCCCATCACAATACCATCTAGAGAATCTTCGTTAATGAGAGCAACTGTTGCCTTCGCTGTGGCCTCTGCCATCATATCAAAATCTCTCCAAACACTCTGAGTCATTTGACCTAACAGGATCAATTGAAGAGCTTGCACCGTACAATCCAGCCCACTAACTGGGACTTTGCCAGCCATTCCTTGCTCTGCTAGAGCAGCAACAGCAGCTCCAGCATTTCCATCATTCGATGAAACTACTCCCTGCACATTATTGTTAAGCTTGGTCAAAGCCTGATCCATGGAACGTCTGGCAACTGCTGGATCCCAACCCTGAGTCCAATTTTCATATCCTAAAACTCGTTCACCAGAGGCAAATAGGGATTCCAAGACATCCATTTGTCCATGGTAAATAGTTGGGGCGTTAGGATCAGTTGGGGAGCCTTTCAGCATTACCAGAGTGTCCCCAAACTCAGTATTTGCTACAATGTGGGCGGCTTGGGCTCGACCCGAAGCTCTCAGGTCCGCCTGCACCCAAAAGCTGGTATTTGTCGATTGCACCATTCGGTCATAAGCAATTGTAGGCACACCTTCATCCGCAGCCATATCTGCTATGATCGCAGCTGCTTCCCCATCAATAGGAATGACAACCAGTACCTTTGCACCTCGAGAAAGAGCTTGCTCGGCTTGTCTTTGTTGTGCAGCAGTATCGTTGTTCGCATTAAACACCTCTACCTGGATATTCGGGGCCATATCTTTCATGTGCTTTACAAAAAAAGCGGCGTCCTGGCTCTCCCAACGTGGGTTCACATTTTCAGGCAGTAGCATCGCTACCATATCTTCTGCTGCTGCTATGGGAGCCATGGACATCATTGCAAGGGCAACACAAGTAATTACTTTCTTGATTCCAAACATTGATCCTCCAGAGATTAGTTTGTTGACCACACCGGCAGACTAAACTTCCAGTGCGAAGTGCTCCAAGAATTCACGATTCGGTTCTGCTCCATGCCCTGGAACATCTGGAATCGGAACATAACCACCATTCTTTGCGACCTGGCGCTGAATATTCAGCGGTTCGGTCAGCAAGTCATCGCGGAACTTGTTGTCTGTCGTATCAAACTCCAGCATCGGTTCCTGCGGATGAATTCCACCTGGAAGAGGTGGAATGACCGCCAACAACTGCAGATTTGTTGCAATCGCGACGGCTGAGCCCCACACATGATTAATCACCTGTGTGAAGTGTGCCTGGGCTAGAGCCAGAACTCGCAAATACTCTGAGATTCCTCCAAGTGCACACACTTCCGGTTGAGCGATATCTAGACAATGCTTCTCCAGCAGATTTCGCCAACCCCAACGTGTGAATTCTGCTTCACCTCCAGCAATGTTGATTTTCAACTGGGAACGTAGTTCTCGGTAACCGTCCAAATCCTCTGGGGCAACGGGTTCCTCGAACCAATAAGCATCTAATTCCTCTAGTGCCCGACCTACATAGAGCGCTTGATCTACTGTGTAGCAATGATTTGCATCGACCATGAACGGAAAATCATCACCAACACCTCGTCGAACCGACTCTGCGAGCTGCACATCCTGCTTGGACCCCAATCCTACCTTCATCTTGGTCGCGACAAAGCCCGCGGATTTGATTGCCGCAGCCTCATCTTCAAAGCGATCCATGAGTGCTGGTAAGTTCTCACGCCGAAGCATCATCCCGTAGCCATAAACTGGCACCTGTTCTCGAAATCTTCCCCCAATTAACCTAGAAATTGACAGCCCCGTGACCTTGCCTAGGATGTCCCATAGCGCAATATCCACCCCAGAAAGAGCCTGAATTGGCATTCCTTTCTGTCCATGATCCCGAAGTAGATTATAGACCTTGTGCCAGAGTACATCCCGGTTCAGCGGATTTTCCTCTAAGATCATTGGCTGAATCACCCGCTCGACAATCACCTTATTGGCAATAGCCACATTCCCCGGGCCAAAGCACTCACCCCACCCCGTTATCCCTTCGTCAGTGACCACCTCTACTAGATGCCCAGTCCTTTTCTGATAATACTGCTGGGAATAACCTAACTCTTCCTTAAGGTCATATTGGAGAATGTGACTCTTGACTTCTTTAATTTTCATGAAGTAGCTCTCTTACTCTGCTCAGGTTTTTGGCTTCAAACCGTCGTTCACATCGCCAATCACCTTGTTTTGTTCGCCATATTAAACATATGATGTTTAATAAAACAATACTTATAATAAAAAGTGATTAAAATTCACTTACAACAGCTTATTGGTAGCCGGTCCTCCTGTCCGAAAGAGTTAAATTAGTTTCACGCATCAGTTTGATTGATTCCAAAATGAACAACCAAACACAAAAAAATATTTTCACAGCAAATTGGGAAACTCTTATCGGTGGAACAAACAATCAAAGTCTTCTAAGCGACTTCAAACCACGCTATGATTCCTGTAAACTGAGATTTTTTGAGTAGTGGACTCCTTTAAATCGAGAATGAATGAACGAAATACTTTTCTACAACCTGACTCAGACGAATGGCCTGACACACAGTCTAGCAACCCAAATTGCCCGTGAACTGGGGCGCAGAATCGTTGCCGGACTCTATCCGCAGGGTACCTGTCTTGAAGATGAAATGACGCTTGCAGAGAAATACCGGGTCAGTCGCTCCGTGATACGGGACGCAGTGAAAATTCTTGTCGGAAAGGGGTTACTAGAAGTACGGCGCGGGATAGGAACCAAAGTCAAAAATCGGCTGGAGTGGGGAATTTTGGACAATGACGTTTTAGCCTGGCATCAATCAGCACCTCCAAATCGAAAATTCTTGATGCAGCTACATGAATTCAGATTGGTAATTGAACCCAAAGCAGCCCTACTAGCTGCAAGAAATGGAACGGCAGAAGATTACAAAAGCATTGAGGAGGCAATTTATAAGATGAGAGAGACTGTCGATTCAGCCGAGGCTTTTGTAGAAGCGGACGCTAATTTTCATCGACTTATTTTGCTGGCCACGGATAACGAGTTTCTTAGCGCAATGGATGGTATCATTTTCACATCACTGCTTAGTTCGATTCGTCTTACCAATCGAGATGCTGAGCAAAATGAAGCCTCTCTTGCTCTGCATCAGGATGTAGCAAACTCTATTTTCACCAAGAAACCAGAAGAAGCAGAGCAAAGGATGTTTTACTTATTATCTGACGCAAAAGTGCGACTGACTGCTGAAGTGTAATTTTGACTGCGCTCTATGTATGAAACAGCACCGAAAACTAATTTCTTGTGTCAGTTCACTTAGGCATGAATTTTTTTAAGCATTTCAATAGCAAAGTGTGAGATAAACCCAATGAATTTGCTAGAAGCATCTATTGAAACGCTGCAAGAGGCAATGAACTCCGGGAGTTTGACCGCAGTTGAACTGACCCAGTACTACCTGGATCGCATTGCTACCTACGATCAACAAGGCCCAGCCCTCAACAGCATCCAAACCATCAACTCTGCTGCCTTGGAACACGCAACCGCTCTGGATGAAGAACGGAGTCGGCAGGGTGCTCGCTCATTGCTACACGGCATTCCGATTCTAGTGAAAGACAACTACGAGACCAAAGGAATGCCGACGACCGTGGGATCTGTCCTCTTCCAAGGATATTCTCCGGGTCGGGATGCCCATCTTGTTGCCAAGCTGAAGGACGCTGGGGTGGTCCTGCTCGGTAAAACCACCATGCAGGAGTTTGCCTATGGCATCACCAATGTTGGATCGGGCCACGGCTTTACCAGAAATCCCTACGATACGACTAGAAATCCAGGTGGTTCCAGCGGTGGTACCGGTGCCGCAGTGGCTGCCAATTTTGCGGTCACTGGATTGGGGAGTGACACCTGTGGTTCGATCCGCATCCCTGCTGCACAGAACAATCTGGTCGGACTACGTGGCACACAAGGCCTGATGAGCCGACGAGGAATTTTTCCGCTATCTTCAACGCAAGATATTGGAGGACCACTCACCAAATCAGTTCGAGACTTGGCGGTCATGCTCGATCAAATGATTGGTTATGACGCAGAAGATATCCAGACCGCTGAGAGCTTTGGGCATAACTTTCAGTTTCTGGCGAACCTTCAAACACGCGAGAAAGTTCGCATTGGGTTACTACGTGAGTGGATGGAGAGAGAAGAAGGCGATGAAGCCGTTGCTGGGGTGATCCGTGACACCTTGACTGCCATGTCTGCAAAAGCTGGATGGGAAATTGTGGAACTGGAGTCAGCCGAATTGGAGGCTTCTCTGGATCGACCACTTGAAGGCTATTTTGTCTCTGCGTATGACTTCAAGCAGGATGTGAACGCCTATCTTCAGGCCAATCCTGAGATGGGCTTCCGTGATCTAGAGGAACTACTCGCCCCTGGAAAACATCATCCCAAAGTGGATCTCCGAACGCAGAAATCGATGGCCATGCGAAGTGAAGATGAACCCACCTATTACCGGGAAATGGCACAGCGCAAGGTTGTACGCCGAGCCTTGCTTCGTCTGCTTGCCGAAAACAACTTGGATGCACTGGCCTGTCCCTCGATTCGCCATGTGGCTTCCCCAATTGGGGAGGATCAGATGGGGACCAACTGTCGCTTGGCGGCCTGTTCCGGAATGCCTGCCATCTCTGTTCCAGCTGGATTTTATGGAGAATTACCGGTTGGCTTGGAACTACTTGCTGAACCTTGGGCAGATCAGAAATTGCTGGACTTGGCTTATACTGTCGAATCAATTCATCCACAACGACGCCTGCCTGGGTCTACTCCATAGACATCACGGACGGGTGGGATTTGAGAATAGATTATTCTCACCCCTGCAATTCATCTCGATTCTGCATCCCGCTTGCGAGTTTCCTAATCAATCCAGGCTCGCAGTTGACGAGTCTGGACGTTCAATTCCGTATATCTTCGTCCATAGTCTAGATTGAACGCATAGTCGAAATCAGGAGGATTCTGTCCCTGGGTGTGCTGGAGCAATGTCTCCAACTTATCAAAGGCCTTGGCCAATTTTGCTTCCGGGGTCGCTGCCTGCTCATATTCCTCCCAGAGTTCCAGAATTTCACCTCTCTGCAATTCCGGCAACGGTGACAACAATTCCAATAGATCTTCCCGCTCGCTTTGAGATTTATCGAAATTGGGATCCTGCAACGGAGCTGGGATATCTCCCTGTAACGCTTCCCCCAAATCATGGATCAAACAGATCTTCATCAAGCGATGGGCATCCACTTCGGGAAACTCTGGTGCCAGCACCATCACAAGCAGACAGAGTCGCCAAGTATGCTCTGCTACACTCTCCGGTCTACCAGAGGAAGTGTGAGCGCTCCTCAATGTACTTTTGAGTGATTCAGCTGTCTGCAGAAACGTTAGGATTTGGGACAGTCGATCTTGCATTGAGCGGTCAATCGTAGAAATTTCAGACATCTCTTGTTAATTTTTGATGTGCTAAAAGCTCAGAATATTTTTACTGCTGTAGAGTACCAACTAAGCATTCATCCACAATGTGAAATACTACAATTCTTGGACCCCCATCGCTAAACTGGATGAGATCACAAAAGGCAAACTGTTGCTCTGGGAAGAAGATGGCTACTCGCTACTACTGACCCAGATCGCAGATCAGATAATCTGCTTTGAAAATGTTTGCCCCCATCTTGGCTGGCCACTGGACATGAGTGCTGTCGAAGAAGGATTGCTGATCTGTCCTCATCATGGATTTGAATTTGACCTACTGTCAGGGGCCTGTCCACTTGCTTCCGAGCTGTCCCTGCGCTACTTTCCAGTCCGTGAACGAGATCAATACATAGAAGTTCAATTGAACAAAGTGAGAGTGAATGGGCCTGACTGATCAAGACTCCTCCAGTCTTTCGAAGTCTAACGGTTCGCCAGAGAAAGTCGGTATACGTCTGCGTTATCAGGGGCGTGTGCAAGGAGTTGGTTTTCGACCAACCGTTTGGCGACTAGCAAAAGAACTGAAACTGACGGGCAGCGTCTTTAACGATCGTTCTGGGGCTGTCGTCGAAATTTGGGGAATTCCCTCGCAACTACAGGAATTTCAGTCACTCCTGCCCAGTGCCCTGCCAACCATCGCCCAAATCATCTCTCTAAATTCTGAGGCCTTGACTAGCTCTCCTCCTGCTGAGTTTCAGATCGTGGAGAGTTCACTGCATGGTTCAGCTTTTCAAGTCTTACCCGACCTCGCCAACTGTACTGCTTGCTTAGAAGAAGTTACCCAGCCAACTTTTGACCGCTATCGCTACCCACTAACCAACTGCACACACTGCGGACCGCGCTACTCGATCATTGAGGCTTTGCCCTATGACCGTGCCAACACCAGCATGCGTAGCTTTCCACTCTGCGAAGTCTGCTTAGCAGAGTTCACCAATCCAAATGATCGTCGCTTCCATGCCCAGCCAATCGCCTGTCATCGCTGTGGACCCCAAACTCATCTAGAGCGCTTGGATGATCAGCACTTTGATCGGGAGGAACTCTCTAAACTAGATGAAATTGATGCTGCTGAACAAGGTCGATCTACTGCCCTCCCTACAATTTGATTTGGATCACTGTTTCGAAGCAGCCTCGGAGATCAACCCTACTCTGAAAATTTTACAGGTCTCTGCGACAACATGAGAGGGAATGTAGGAGTGGTATGATTGGATTTGTCTGCAGCTAGAGACGTTACCAAAAGTTGCTTCGGATCTCTCCTGACAAAATCCTTTCAAGAATTCCGAAAAGTTAATACTCTTCAGAAATCACTTTCTACGAGTCACCGAAGCATCACTAGCAGCTAGCGCCAGAATGATTCCAAAAACCCACCCTTCGTTCTTGTTTACGACCACCAGAGGACTTTCTTGAACAGCACTGTTTTCGAGTACTCGGCGATACCGCAGGACAAAGAAATACAGACTGCGAGTGAATTGAGCCGCAAAGCGAAGATTTTCATTGAAGGAAATCAAGCCGGCAGAAGGTGTATAGGCAGGACGATCTGACAAGGCATCGTCTGCTTTCACTCCATAGTAGGTACGATTGAAGTTTTCATCTCCATATTCCCACGATATACCAAAAGCCAGGGCATAGTCGGAGTCCCGATCGAAAGCATCCACTGAAATCCCTGGAGCAAAAGAGTTCCCAGCATAACGGAAGCCACCTCCCAGGGTACTTTTACTGAGCAATGGAAAATCAACCGTCACATGCTCTCCCAGGTACCAATCGAGTGTCAGCCCGATACCGATCAGCGCTTGGATATCTTCCATACCACGACGAGTATAATTCTTCGTACGAATGACTTT
>DJYX01000086.1:0-1530 GCA_002450295.1 Deltaproteobacteria bacterium UBA6967 | reverse complement strand
CCAAAAGCCATCTCCAAGCGCAGATCCGGGGTAAAATCTGTAAACAGCCTGGGAACCCCAGACACATCAACTTGCTCTGAACGGAGAATGCCATAGGGCAGATTGATGCTCCGTTGGTAGTAGTGATTGGAACCCGTGTAGTGCGGTAGCTGTCCTGCAGCGTGGATGATCCCTAGCTCCCAGCGTGGACGCTCCCGTGCTGAGAGACTCTGCGACCCGATCAGTAGCCCGATCAAAGTACACCCGATCAGTCGAATCATTCTGAATTCCTGTAAAATCAATTGAATTTATTTCTGTACGATGCTATAAAGACCGTTTTTCTTTTTGCAACCCCATTCGGGCAAACCGACATGTCTGAAGAAATTTTGGTCGCCTACAAGCGCACCGACATGGGCAAGAAAGCCATCCAGCAGTTGCGCCGTGCAAATCGCATCCCCGCAGTTGTTTATGGCGGTGAGAACAACCTGAACCTCGAAATGGATGAGGTCAAAACTCGCCAACTATTGAGCCGACTAACCATCGCCCACAAGCTCTTGACACTCGAAATTAGGGAACCTGACGCCAAAAAAGGAGAAGTCCGTCAGGTACTGCTGCAGGACGTGCAAAAACATGTTCACAAGCCCCTGCTGATCCATCTCGACTTCCGTGAACTGGATCCGGACCGTTCAATCAACCTGCGTGTTCCCCTGAAAACCGTGGGAGAGAGTCCAGGAGTCCGCAAAGGTGGTGTTCTTCAGCTAGTCGCACGAGATGTTCCTGTCAGTTGTAAGCCAGATGCAATCCCTGATTATGTTGAGGTGGATGTTTCCACTCTCGATTTTGGTGGCAACCTGAGAATCAAGGACGTCCGCTTGCCTGAGCAAGTGGAACTGAGGGCAAAGGACAACTATAGCATTGCCTCCATTGTGGGTCGTGCAGTTCGTATCGCCCAAGCTGCCGCTGCGGCCGACAAGCCGTGAAATTAATCGCGGGACTGGGAAATCCAGGACCGCAGTATGAACAGACACCGCACAATGCTGGTTTCTGGTTGATCGACGCCTTGTCGGAAGCTTGGCGCTGTGAAGTTGGTACTGAGAAGTTTCAAGCGATGATGGGTCGCCACGGAAGCGGAGATCAATCAGTGATTCTGATGAAGCCCCTCACTTTCATGAACCATAGCGGTCAGGCAGTTGCAGCTTGCGCACGCTTCTACAAGATAGACCCTCCTGACATTGTCATTTGCACAGATGATCTTGATCTGATTCCTGGCAAGGCTCGGTTGCGCTCTGGTGGAGGGCATGGGGGACACAATGGCTTGCGCTCCGTGATGGAGCACTTGAATTCTGACGGCTTTCGGCGTGTCCGACTCGGCATTGGTCGACCACCTGCGGATGTACCAACTGTTGATTATGTATTGCGACGCTGGAGCCAAGAAGCCAGACAACAATGTCAGACACTGATTCGTCAGGTTTTTCCTCTGCTGGAAAAGTTCATCAGCGGTGCAAACTTTCCTCAGACCTCACTTAACGCACCTCTCTGAAGTTGGCTCCA
>DJYX01000020.1 GCA_002450295.1 Deltaproteobacteria bacterium UBA6967 | reverse complement strand
CAAAGCCGACAGTTTGGCATGAAGGTGCTGTTGGACGGGAGCAAAGGTGCAACCGGGGTGACTTCTGGAGCGAACCTGGAATTTGTGGGAGCGACCCAAGCTACGCAAAGTTCTGGTGCTTCTGGTTACGAAGTCATTCTCAACCAGGCGGCACGTCGAGCCCAGATGGCTGGAATGGTTGCCCTGGATAATGAGATCATTGATCGTGGCGAGCAATTGACCATTACTGAGGGTTCAAAAACGGTCAACTTTAGGACGATCAAAGGTGAGACGGTTGAAAACAACTTGAATGCTCTGAACGCAGCAATCCAAGAAGCGGGTTTGAACGTGGAGTTGATGAGAACTCCCGAAGACGAAACAGAAGCAAACGCTCCACAACTCATTAGCCTTCGTCACAAGGAATTTGGCAGCCAGCACAGCTTCAAGGTTTCCAGTACAACGCAAGGGCTCCTGTCCACCAAGAGCGACGTGTATGATACGATCGCCAACGGTTTGGACGTTGCGGGGGAGATCAACGGAGAGGAAGCAACAGGTGTCGGGCAAATCCTGACTGGGAATACTGGCAATGCCAGCACCGATGGCTTGGCAGTCCGCTACTCGGGTTTGGCCTTACCAGGGCAACCAGATCCTGTTGATATTCCGGACTCTCTTGATCCACCGATGCAACTCTCTGAGACTGCGCTGGGCAACCTGTCAGGGGTCAGCGTAGGGAACGTCACGCTTGCTCAAAACTCCTTAGTTTTTCAGATTGGTTCCAACCCATCACAGACCACTTCGCTGGCCTTACGCAACATGCGTACAGACAAGCTCGGCACTGGAGTTGATAATGTAAGTGGCTTCGGCTCTTTGTCTGAGGTGGATGTCACCAACCCGATCAAGGCTCAGGATTCGATGAGAGTGTTGGATCGGGCTTTGGAAGAAGTCTCCTCCACTCGTGCTGAAATTGGGGCCTTTCAGAAGAACAATCTGGAGAGTAACCTGAACTATCTGCGCATTGCTCACGAGAACGTGATGAGTTCAGAATCTGTAATCCGAGACGCAGACATGGCCGAGGCAATGACCAAGTTCACGCGGGATCAGATCATGGTCGAGTCTTCTACTGCGATGCTTGCTCAGGCAAATGCTCGTGCAGAGTCGGTTGTTCAACTGCTGAGCTGAGTGCTTCTACGTCTCTCCTACCTTTGTGTTCTGACCGTGGTAAAAGCCAGCCAACGCTAGCTGCGGTCAGACAAATCCCCCCTGTGATTCCATCAAAATAATCTTGCATTCTCCACGTCAGCAGCCTATTCTTTTCGGCTTTTGGAGGGATGGGTGAGTGGTTTAAACCGGCGGTCTTGAAAACCGTTAAGCGAGAGCTTCGGGGGTTCGAATCCCTCTCCCTCCGCCAAGCGGTTCTGCTCCGGAGGAGTGGGTGAGTGGCTGAAACCAGCACATTGCTAATGTGCCGTATGGGTAACTGTACCGAGGGTTCGAATCCCTCCTCCTCCGCCACACCTCTTGGTCCCCACTGCACGCACCTATAGCTCAGCTGGATAGAGCGTCTGATTGCGGTTCAGAAGGTCTCAGGTTCGAATCCTGATAGGTGCGCCAGTAAAATCAGTTACTTACCTAAGTTTTTCTCTCAAAAATCTTTTTCGTAGCAAAAAAATCGTAATTGCTACGCAAGTCTCCTCCTGAATCTAAGCAGATATCCCCTCGATTTTCTAATGTAGTAGGATTGCTGAATCCTGACCCCAATTGCTACGCCCGGTCACAGATTTGACCCAGCCTGCATTTGAACTAATTCATCGGCATTCACGCACATACTGTTGAAAATCTACTTTCATCTGTTTGCTAACAACTATCATCAGACAATCTGAATGAGCCAAGAAGAACTCGTCTATTTAAACGGACAACTGATTCCTGCCAATCAGGCCAGCATTGCTATTTACGATGCAGCAGTTGTATTGGGAGCGACCCTGACTGATATGGAAAGAACATTTAACCATCAAATCTTTCAACTAGATCAACATGTCGAAAGATTTTACCGATCCTGCAAATTTGCGAGGATTGAACCTGCTGAATCAAAATTGGAAACCCAAAATATTATTGAGGAGTTGGTCAAGCACAATTCTCAGTTTCTAAGGCCAGATCAGGAGCTTGGGTGTGTTCAATTTATTTCCCCAGGCGAATTTAGAGCATACGCTGGTGCTGCAGGCCAGAACAAGGAAATGAACCCCACTTTCTGTATTCACACCTTTCCCCTACCCTTTTCTATTTGGCATCATTTTTACACTGAAGGCGCACATGTTGTGACTCCATCCATTCGGCATATTCCCCCAGAATGTATTGATCCAAAGATAAAGTGCAGAAGTAGGATGCACTGGTGGTTAGCCGATAAAGAAACGCACCTGGTTGATCCCAAAGCAATTTCTCTGTGCTTGGATCTGCAAGGAAACGTTGCAGAAACCAGTGGCTCTAATTTCTTGATGTACAAAGCAGGAACGATATGGAGTCCTACCTCAAGAAATATTCTGCCGGGAGTTAGCAGCCAATTTCTAAGGCAACTGGCGGCAGAACTTGATATTAACTGGATAGAAAAGGATTTTCAGGTCTATGACGTGATCAACGCAGAGGAAGCCTTTTTGGCAAGCACCCCTTATTGCGTGGCTCCAGTCACAAAGATCAACGGTCTACCGATCAGCAATGGGGAGATCGGACCTGTATTTAAAGCCTTGATCCAGAAATGGGGAAAAAGAGTAGAGCTGGATCTTGAGGAACAGATTCTTAGGTCCTAAATGACGTTGCAGATGGGTTGACTGCTACGACTGACCCCAGCACTTCAGCACATCCTCATCTGTATTGAGGACATTGAAGAAATTGTTGATGGAACCATCGTAGTCCTGGCCTGCAAAGACGTATCTGTGATTGCGATTCATGACGGTCTCAAAGGTCCCGTACTGTTCGGCACTACAGCCAGTCAGTGAAGCCAATGCTTCCAGATGTTGCCCAGACCCTTGGGCACTCTCTTCTGCAATCTGCTGGTAACTGTCGTTGAAGAACTTCTGGATATTGGCAGTACGCCAGTTGCAGTTTGTAGTTGTTGCAAAAGTATCAATCGTGTAGTTGGAAGTAATGGTGGTCGCTTGAGTAATGTTTCCGGTCAACATTTTGAAATTTTCTTTTACAGAAACAGCCCTTCCCATTTTATTGTCGCCAGTGTGACCTCCAAAAAAAGAAGTACCCACCAATAGTTCTTCTCCATCAAAATCAGATTCGTGGCAGGCAAGCAGGTTCTCTGAGAACACCAGCAGAAACACTCCAACTAGTACCATTACGGTCTTCATTTTGTCTCCCTGATTTCTGTTGTGAAACGTGAATTGAAGTGCTGCTGGTGATGCATTGAACAGACCTCCTACCGCCCTGTCAACTAGGTACCAGATCCTGCTGCAGATGGATTGACCTTGCCCCCCACCTACCCCTTCAGATCCGGTCATTCGAACCCACTTTCAAAATTTCACAAAAATCTAGGATTCTGGATGCTCAGAATTGTCATCATACCTGTTTTTGATTAACCCTTGGATTATACGTCCCAATTAGGAAATATGACACATCCCATCTCATGTCAGGAGGATAGAGCGGTGATCGCTGATCAATTTTATGTGGTAGAATTTACATCATCGAAGGGCACTGCACTGACAGCAATGCAGATTCAATGGATCCGTGATGCTGCTGGTGTGGTTTAATTTTCTTCCTTGAAACTCACCACCCTTTCAGTAACCTCCACAAAAAATCGCCCATTTGAGAAGGCGGGAGTTCTCTATCACTATTTTGATTGCATCGTTATTCTAAACCTGTGAGAAGATAAGTTGTGTAAAGCAGTAGTCCTGCAACATGCTCGATGAATTTTCTAACTTTTTTGAGGAAAACAATGGCATCCATTGAGGTGAAGAACTTTACTAATGGCGCTGACGAAGTCAGCACTCCAAGCAATGCCCGGGTGGAGACAGTGAATGTTGGTGGTCAAAGAGTGATCAAACTAACTGTGCAACCTGGTTGGAAATGGTCAAAGGATATCAAACCAATTGTTGGTACTGAAAGCTGTCAAGCTAAGCACATCGGCGTCATTGTCGAGGGAACAGTAACCTGTCGTCATAACGACGGCACTGAGGTGACTTATTCTGGTGGTGATGCTTACGCGGTTGAACCAGGGCATGATGCATGGGTTGTCGGGGACAAGCCTGCCGTTGCTTACGAATTTCATGGTGCTTGGGGAGAATAGAAAACGGATCATCTACCATCCTGAGTTAGTAACAACAGGTCTACTGCCCGTTCCTGCGAAGCGACGACTGGGGTAGCGGGATGGAGTAGACCGTTTGAAACTAGCGTCAAAACTCTAACAGGAGAAAAATGATGGCTTCAAATTTCTACATAGTGCATCACACCGCGAGATTGGGAGTATCCCACAAATATTTTGAGAACATGGAATCTTGGTGGACAGAAGATAGGGGAAAACAATTTAACGAGAACTTGCAGAATGCAGGTATACATATCCATAAGGGTATGTTTATTAACAAAAATTTGGTTTTCTGCATTTACGAGGCGAGGGGCACTGTCTCCGATGCAGAGTTTCAGGAGTTCATTGATGGACCGGGCGCTCTTGGAGTTCACATGGGTTTATATCCTGAAAAACCGTGGAACAATACCTGTCATAAGATAAATCCTAGCTTAGGAGGGAGCAACCCACCCTTTGAACCGTATTTTGAAGACTAGGGTAGTAAAAGTCTTGGATAATAATTTGTGGGAGAATTCTGCGATTCAAATTAACGTTGATTCCTATTTTTGGAAGACAACTTCTCCCACATGAGTGGTTAGTTCTTTTATACTTTTTTCATATTTGTCTCTAAATTTCTGTCTAGCTCCACTCCCTGTTGACTCAACTGTATCCTGGTCGGCATACACTGAATTGTTTATCCAGGTCGTTGGTGAAACACGCACACTCAAAGCGAGTTCTGCCTCTGGAAACATAGAATCAAAGTTTTCTATGTAGTCTGCTAACATCAGATCTAGATCTTCCTTCGTGTGAGTTTCCATAATTGTTGTTCTGCAAATACTCATAGCGACTCCTTATTGAAATTTAAGTAAGCAAATGACAGAGTTCGAGTACTCATCGCAATCGAACTTATCAACCCAAAGATAGACAGAGTCAAGAAAAGAGAAGTAGATGTATTTGATAATGGTTCAAATCAAACTGGTATGGTGCTGTTTCGCATCAATGCCGTTGCGTTGTATTGGGTCATGGTGTGATGCGAAGTTGGATCTCCGGAATCAACCTTCACTGTATACTTTGCAAAGTCTCCGACGAGTCAACAATGAATGCTAGTGCTTATAGAGCAGAGATAGGGGAAAGTTAATCCAAGATGCTACTGAGCTAAAAGAAAACTTTAGGCTTGTCTCCTAGCCAACTTTTCTTGGGGCAGCAAACTATAATAAATAAGATCGTTCAAAGGAGTGGCAACACCGGCTTCCTTGCCTAATCGAACGACCGCACCATTCCAATATTCAAGTTCTGAAGGTTTACAGGCCATGATCTCCTCCTGCATTGACGTCATATGGTTTGCTGGCATCATGTCAATGCCACGATGAATCACGTCAACACCTTCTGGTGGAAGTGTAACTCCATTAGCCGCTGCAACTGCCACTACCTCATGAATAGAATCCTGGACGAGTTTGCGAACTTCTGGGATCTCGCGCCAAACTCCAGTTGGTACGCGTGTTAATGTGCCAATACCTCCTAACGTTACCGCTCCAGCAAATTTCAACCACAACCAAGACTGTATGTCATCAGGGATCTGAACGGATACTTGATTTGAGGCAAAAGCTGCATGGATAGAGTCCACCCTGGCAGAAGCGCGATTGTCAATCTCCCCAAGGGTAAGCTGTGGGTTAATTCCGCCGACATGTTTTAATTTTCCTGGAGTTTCAATAAAACAACGTACTGGTGAAACTCCAACAATGACATGATCATGTCCTAAAACATCGGCAACCTCTGTCGGCGCCTCCACACCGTTTTGCAAGGTGAGAACTCCTGTATCAGGGCCAATCATCGGTCGAATCTGCTCAGCAGCTTCACGTACATCCCAAGCTTTGACACCTAAGATTACAAGGTCAACAACACCTACTTCTGCTGGAGAATTAGTCGCTATAAAGGGTGTAATGTGAAAATCTCCGGTTGCGCTTTTCACAAAAAGTCCGTTCGCTTGAATAGCCTGAAGATGTGATCCACGCGCAATGAGGGCAACATCATTTCCTGCCTGGGCAAGCCGCACCCCAAAGTATCCTCCTATTCCCCCTGCACCAAAAACTGCAATGCGCATTTTGCAATCCTGAGATTTATTGTGCTAGATCCTAGCACTTTCAAACAGTGTTATTGCCTCATCCTAGCAAAATCATCGAGGCTAGTGCTGGGGCAAACGTATTAAGTACGTGTGAGGCGTTGTGTGATTATTCAGTTGGATTGTAAAATAGACATCCACAAATTAATACTAGCTCTGCCTGAGACTCACAAAATTCTCTGCCCTAAATAGAGTTTCTTTCTTCAACATTTTTATCAGGTACAGAACAATGCAAATGCCGAAACAACCATTTCCCATGAGTTTTCTCCAGCATTGCCGAAACTCTCATATTGAGAATAAAACTCTCGCCCTTTACAGTCTCGCCTTTGAATTCTAATTTGCTGATAACGTAAGCAAACTGGCCATGTAGGAAGAAATCAAATTTTTTGAATGATAAATCCCTAGACTGAGTTTGATCAATATCTCTTTGAAATTGGGTTCTTATTTGTTCAATATCTAATCGAATCTCATCAACTGTTGTCCCAATTAAAGACACGTTTTCTCTATCAAACGCTGACGTGAACCTTTCAACATCTCCTTCGTTGTAACTTTCTGATAGTTCACTGAACAACGCCGCAATTAATTTCTCATCCTCTTTCATCATTTTACTCTGTTGCTTGATTTTTTTATCCTGAATCAGTCCTTCCAAAGTGAATGTTTGATAGCACCGTAGTCACAAATCGTCAGTGAGACTACTCCGTCTTTTGTGCTGTGAGGCAAGGAGAGCGTTTCTTTTGCTTGCTGAGCGTGATCGTCAACACCAACCGATGTTTCATAAACCTCAGTTAGTACAAACATCGTATTTCCTGTTTCTTTATCATCTTTGATTTCTGGCGCTGTAGACCAATTGAGAAAATGCAGTTTTTTGTTCCCTTCTCTGTAGTGAGTCTCTGCCATCCATTTTGTGTGAACTTCTGTAATTTCATTCCAATTATTGACAAATTCTGGTTTCACTACCCAAATTCGTGTGAGTTGAGTTTTACCCTCGTACATAGCTTGCCCTCTGATGTATTTGGAAACTATAAATTCTCAATAAAAATATTATGAATATTCTCTGGAATCCAAATATATCTTTCAGATGGTAGTCGAATGTCAAGCACTAGCTTCTCAATCAGTTGCATTTTTTGAAGATGGCCAATGAACAAACGGTGCTGAATATTAGCATTTGAGATGAAGGGAAAATACACTTAAACCCATTGCAGCTGGAACATCTAGGATAGCGTTTGAGAGATATAATAGGTTTGGTGTGATTAAGTCAGTTGAGAAATGATTTTGCATTCTTTGTGTCTGGTGAAGCATTCCATCGAATTGAACAGAGATGATTAGCGTGAAAAAACGCATCATTATTTACAAAAAATAGAATCCGGTATCAACTCAGTTTTGTTTTGCGTGTTGATCATTCGAATTTCCTGCAGGCTAGATTTGTAAACGCGTCAACTATCCACCCATACCAATTCAGCGTATTAATAAAAAAATATGAATAATACAAATAATTTAATTAATTTGAAAATACCAATTAACAGATTCAGTATTACTTTAATTTAAACCTAAAAGCGAAACATCTTGTTACATCGACTAAGCTGCCTGAGGGATTCATCATCGACTAACTGAGTTTTGGTTCCATTCCCAGTTGGTGACCTCACCAATAGGATGCGGAAAAATTCTTAGTTTTCTCCTTCCTGCGCCTCCCAGAGGACTTCTCTATTCAACTATCCAATATCATTCAACAACTAAAACTAGTGTATCTCAACTAAAGTGAATCGGCTCTTTGCAGGTTCGATTAAGCAGGTCACCTAACTCAAAGAAATTTCAAACCCTCCGAGTACAGTGCTGGAGCACATATAAGAGATTATCTAGGCACTGGACAAAAACTTTGTCTTAATATAAATAATAATTCTTCCGATTAGTTGGAAGCTGCTAAGAAACCGCAATTTGAAAACAATTTACAGGAGTTACCTCATGAGTATTGTTTTAACGCACATGCTTGGTGAAACTGATGATGGAGTGCTGGACCCCAAAGAACATCGTAAACTACAAAAAGAGTGTCCTGGAATGAAGCTTCCTGGAGTCGTGAGTTGCAACGTTTATCGAGATACTGCCAAACGTTTGATATTTGGAGATGTTGAGCTTGAGAATTATGCTGCATTGGACAGGTGGGAAAATTGGGTCTGGAGTCCAGAAGGTAGAGAATGGTCAGCTAAATTCCGTAAAACAGGTAAATTTCTTGAGCGAATCATGCTTGAAAAAATGGATTAATTTTTTGGGATTAGTTGGATAAATTTTCACGTCCAACTAAGCTACCAATCCTGACAAGAGCCGTGATTTATTGGATGAGATTTCAATTTGTTGCGGTTCTTCACTTCCAAATATTTTAATAGTTGACTCTTCTAAACAAATCATAAGCAGGAGGACTAGATGAGAATATTAATCCTCGGTGCTGGTGCTGTCGGAGGTTATTATGGTGCCCGACTGATACAAGCAGGAGCAGACGTCACTTTCCTTGTCAGACCCGAAAAGCAAAGACTTCTTCGAAAGAATGGATTGGTAATAGAAACATCTGATGAAACTGTAAAATTGAATCCTGCTACAGTGACAAAAGAAAGCTTGAACAGTGAAGTTGATTTGGTCGTCCTAACACCTAAGTCTTATGACTTTGCAGAGGCAATTGAAGTTGTTCAGAATGTCCAGGGAAAACCATTTCTCCTCCCTTTTCTCAATGGTATTGACCATCTATACCAAATGGATCTTTTGTTTGGAAAAGAACGTGTGATGGCGGGGGCTGCGTACGTATCGACAACATTAACAGCAGATGGTGCGGTTCAGCAGCTTAGAGATGATCCGAGTTTCGTATTTGGTGCCCGACACGAATCACAAAAAAATGTTGCTGAAAAGCTTCACAATTTATGTGATAAATCTGCTTTCAAAAGCATTCTTAGTTTACAAATTGAACAGGCGCTCTGGGAAAAATGGGCGGTGCTTGCGACGCTAGCTGGGATGACAACCTTGATGAGAGCTAGTATGGGTAAGATAACAAATTGCCGATTTGGTGTAGAAGCAACTACCAAAATGTATGATGAGTGTTGTGGGGTAGCTGAAAAATCAGGATACCCCATTTCAGCTGATGCTACAGATCGGGCTTTAAGTGTTTTATTAGAAAAAGGATCAAAATTAACTGCTTCAATGCTGAGAGACTTGGAACTCAATCAAAAGACCGAATATGAGCACATTCTTGGCTCAATGGTCGATTATGCCAAGTCTGTTGGAGCTCCATGCACAAGTCTAATTCTTTCCTATACGCAAATGAATATTCGCGATAAAGAAATCAACTAAAATATATTTAGATTTGAAGATGGCTTGCACTTAAAACCCGGGAACCTTGATGGCAAAGCAAGTGTTTGTAGAGCTAGCTCAAAGTTTGATATTCATACCAGATCGAACTAAAGCACCTAATTCATTGGCTTTATTGACCAATTCCTGAAATCTCGGGCTTAAACCTACCTCATCTATATATTTTCCAGCATCTGCTAACGAATGAAAATGGTAGATGCCATGAATCCTATCCATCTGAGGGTGTTGCACGGGGACCATTGCAGTGACCTGATTGTCTGATAATGAATCAATCTCCTTCACAATATCAATCATTTCAGGCAAATGCTTTCTGGACATTTGATATGTTCTCACAACAACCACCGGTGCTGTAATATCCATCGGTTTGTAAACATCTCTCATTAAAACTGGTCCAGAAATATCCCCAGCTGGATCTTCCCATCGCTTCCTGTTTACTTCCATCAACATTGGGTCTTGCCTCGCTTCATGGAAAGCACTCAACGCCTGATGAAAATTTTCAAACTCAAAACCGATTCCCATATCACCAGCATCAGCACCCATAAGGTTTCGAAAAAGTCTTGAGTTGATCGCTCCCTTTTGCGCCATCACCCCCATGACCGTTCTCATCCTGGTTTCCATATCATTTAATCTTCCTGGATATGGGGATCCTCTCAATATTATGTATGCACTCATGTCATTCCTTCTATCAGAGTTATCAAAAAGATCTCTGCACAAGCGACGCTTTTCGAGTTACATAGAGATCAGGCTACTTATTAATCGGAAGAAATAATAAATCAAGCTATGTCTTAATATTTTTCCCCGCTTTTGCACAGGCTGATATCTACCCCCTTAGAAAACAAAAAAATCAAATTTTGCAACAAGCACCAGAAGGATATTACTGCTTGTCCGAATCGGGAAAAAATACGAGACAGAGTACAGGTAAGATTACCCTTCTCAAAAATCCCTCCTCTGCAGATTTCTATCTGCAAAACTCATCGCTATCGGCAGCATTTATTTGGTTGATCGAGAAATCCGCAAAGTGATTCAGTCCAGTTATCCAAAAGGTGTTTCTCGATCTTAACAAAATGGAGAAAGTCTTAGAGAGCAGTGGATTGGGTGCCTTGGCTGTCCAGCCAGTGGCACTAGTTAACGGTGATCTAACAGAGAAAGTTCAGTATGTGGATGGTTTCGCGAAGACATCAAAAATTTTCACTGGTGATGTCGCTCTGTGGATGTTGGATGCAGTGGATGGAGTTGCTCGAATCGAGCAGCAGGCAGAGATGATTGAATCCGTTTCGTAATTTCCAGCACCTAGTAAGTCAGAAAGCGGCCGAACGAGCAGATTAATCAGCCGAACCCTTCATACCTTGCCATTAACATCATCTTTCTAGTTCACAAAGCCATTGATGATGATTCCCACCCCACTCAGGATCAGAAGTCCTCCTGCAATTTTTCCAATATTGATGAAATTTCTAGTAGGAATTAACTTTTCAAGTAGCACGTATAGTGTCAGGCCTATGATCCAGTAGAGGTTCATGATCCCTCCAACGAACAAGAGTGCCATTAAAAACCAGCAGCATCCGAGGCAAAATGCACCATGTTCAACTCCCATCAGGAAAGCACCTCTGTAACCTGGTCGGCGTTTCTCTGTGAGAAATTTCATTGGATTTTGACAGTGTTGCAGACAAGATTCCTTCACAGGTGTAAATTGGTATAGCCCAGCTGCAATCAACACCCCTGCACTAATGATCTGACTAGTCAGTGACATCATCATCGGAGACACAAAGCCTCTCAATTCCAGAACTGATTGTAGCAGAGTTGCCAGTAGGCTAAAAAATGCCCAAGCAGCAAGGTAACCTCCCAAGAAAGTTCCTACTAAAACGGAGGGATTCTGAGTGTGGTTAGAGCGCCTTGTCAGAGTGGAATACAGCAAGATGATTGATGCGACACTCGGTAGCATCATCGCAATCATCATGACCCACCACATTAGAAACACCAAAGCTGCATAGCTAGAAGACCAAACCGGTGGCATCATCATGGAAGACATACCACCGTCAAGCATGTCTTTAGAAGGCGTTTCCATCATTGATGAACCTGAGCTACGGGAGGACATATTCTGCATGGACATTTCACTAGCACCAAATGTCATCTCCACAGCGGACATTGACATACCGACCCCCATCAGTGTGTAAGCAGCTGCAATCAGAAAAATTGCAAGCATTGCAATGCTGATGATTAGCCGGTCTCTAGCTAGTAGCCGCTCAATTCCAGTAAGCTCATTCATCACCACAACTCAAATATAGATCTGCAATAAAGAACTCAGTTTTTGATCACACCTGAGTTGTTCCAGTGCAGTTCACATAGATGGCTGTGTGTTGAATTATTATTCGGTAAATCTATCTGGCCTCCTATCGTCTTAGTAGTTCCACTTGCCATTTCTGCTATGGAGTATTCAAGCCCGTTTGGATGATCAATCCTTGCTCTATGGGGTGCTCCTGTAACTGGATTTTTGATGGGTTCTGTCTGCAATTCAAAAACACCATCTACGACGACTCGTCCGGTTCTTTCATCGAGATCACCTTCGACTTGCACAGACTTGTAGAGAGTTTCATGGTGGGTTGAGGTCATTGCATTGATAACCCAAGGCAAATTGGCCATATCTTCAGTATCACCACCAGAAAGAATTGTCTCTATTGCCTTACGTTGTTCCGGAGAAGCCTTTTCATCAATAATGATCTGACGTTCTCCATTGCCTTCGTGAATAGCACCAGGCCATTTTGCAGTCATCCCGGCTGTTAGACCGGCTAGAGAAACATCACCGTAAAATCCTTTGTCAATGACGAATCCAACAGCTGCTTCACATGTTCCTGTTGTGGGGAGTGCATTAAACTGGCACGGGCAACCATAAGCACAATTACAATTGGTAACGGAATATCCATGAATTTCCCAAGGGGTCATATTGCCTCCATTAAATTACTCTTGTGATAATACCCAACTAATAGAGAGAGACTTTTTTTAAAGGCATTTCAGAAAAAATGCAAAGATTAATTTGACTTTGCAATAATTCGTGACTGAGCCGATTCCTAAAGTTCAGCCTAGGAAGACCCCTCCACCCTCCCCAAGATCATCGGGGTGGTGCTGGTGCAGATCTAGTGATCTCGAAGACAGTGCATGCTAATAATCAACACGCGTATACTGCAGACGCTCAATGATCGTTGCAGCAGCATTCATTCGCGCCCCAAACGCCTTGGCTTCTTCTGTTTCAAAATGGGCATCCCATTTATCAAGTGCAGCGAAGTTTTCGAACCAGACCTCTGCAATATAGACCTTCCAATTTGACCGATCTTGCCACAAGGTCATGTCAGAAGCTCCTGCTTTCTTAAGGTGCTTATCGTGGAACTCGCGATGCAACTTAACAAATTCTTCCACATCGGTTGGTTGCCAATAGTATCTTTCAACAACTGCCATTATCATCTCCACACAAAATTAAAAATTGAGTTCCTGAGTAGTTTGAATTTTCAATTTTGGAACAATATTACCACTCAAAATCAACTTACTGGCGTAAGATATAGTCAAGCGGGCCAACTTACCAGTTACTCGTTTGGCCTAATTCAGAAAATAGACGGGTTTATGCGATGAGGATTTTATTGCAGAACTCAGTCTTCTACAATTAAGGGTAGAGTCCCCACTGGGTCTTGAAAAAACTGGGCTTATGGAGTACGACAACCATACAGAGTGCCCAAAGTTTTAAATCGACTTCTAAGGACCCCAGATGACCTTAAAGTAACAGATCTCTACTCAGAAAGAACTCTGCCAAGATTCAGCAGTGCGTAGAGTCTTCTTTGGGGTCGCCTGTCCTTGCAGCTTTTGCAGCAAGGGTTGCTACTGAGTGAGTGTTTTGACCACCATCAACGGTTGGGAAATTTCTGAGGAACCAATGACTAAAGCAGAAGCTTTTGTGAAAGCGTGGCGGCTTGCAGCTAATGGGGACTTTTCGCTAGTAGATCAAATCTATCATCCCCAATACTCTTTTCAGGATGAAGTCACTGGTATTACAATTCGTCTAGAAATGGACAAGAGAGTTGCTACGTCTATTCACAAGAATTTCCTACACGGCCCCTATCGAATTATTCACGAAAGCGATGTGTTTTTATGCCTGCAAAGATATGCGAAAAATAGGTTTGCTGATGCATATCATAACGTCGTGACGGCGATCACCTATCTGGAAGGGAAAATTATCACACAAGAAAGCTTTCCCAGCGGAATGGATAATGACCCTAGTGAAGGCAAGAACTGGAACTGGGAAGACTACGAGTGAATGAGATAGGGGACTCCCTCACCCTCTCAAGATTCTGCTGGCGGGGCGTAGTGGTTTGAAGAATTTCCACAGAAATTCCACAGAAATTCAGATTTGAAGTTCTGTTTTGCTATACGGCAAACGC
>DJYX01000181.1 GCA_002450295.1 Deltaproteobacteria bacterium UBA6967 | reverse complement strand
GCAGGGTAGAGCAGAAACACCAAGACACAGGTAATTAGGACGTAAACTCCTAAGTGATATTGAGTCCCCAAAGCCTGATAGCCTGCACCGTAGAAATAGATAATCACCATCACTGCCCCGAGCCCGGCGCTGAGCCAACGCCACGGGCGTGCCAGCTGGCGCTCGGTCTTGGCTTCCTTCTCCATCAACTCTTGCAGAGTTTCTTTGGACGCTGAAGCTTGATCAGGGGAGGACACTGTTGCTTGATCCATGTTGGTTACTACTGGATCCCTTCACTCAAAGTTTTTGATCGAAGGAGTCGTGATGACTAAGTAAATTTTCTAAGAATATAAACTATTGATATTTTATCATAAATTCTAATCAATAGATTGCATTGTGTATCGATTTTGTCACTATTCTGCGTTAGATCAATAATTTTTTGCCAAATCCTTCATTTTTAGAAATGATCAGTCTCCATTTTCCCCAAAAGCTGACATCTCAGCTTTGATCCACAGGAACTTGTGATCTCTTCAATCCCCTTTCGGGCAATGACAATTCCACCTCTTTGGGTTGGGCTCAGTGGATTCATCTGCTTTGCGATACTGGGCGCTTTGATCAAATTGCTGCGATTGGATTTGGAGCCATTTAGTCTCATCGCTCCATGGTTAGCAATGAACACCTTGGCAATGGGGACTTGGATCTACTGGCGCAGCGGGTGGAGTGGTTTTAAAACCAAGATCATCAGCATCCACTTGATCAGGGGAGTGATCATGTGTTTGCCCTTTCTAGGCGGTGTGTATGCACTTCATTTTGTGTCGCTGTCTCTCTACAGCACTTTGTTGAACACCAGTCCTTTTTTCTTGGTGATTTTAGCAGTTTTCTGGCTGCGAGAGCCAGTAACACCGAGAATCTGGTTGGCCATTACTTTGGGCTTTGTGGGAGTGATGATTTGTCTGAAGCCAGGCTGGGAGAACTTCAGTTGGTATTTGTTAGCACCCTTGCTGGCGGCAATGAGTCATGCTGTGGGTAACGCCTGGATTCGTCGATATCCCGAAGAACCGGAGGGACGCTGGGTGTTTTATCAGGAGTTATCGGGTTCAACCGTTGCGGGGATTTTGTTGTGGGCTACTGGAGGGGAACTACCAGACTATCAACACTTTATGTGGATGGGCTTAATGGTGGGAATTGATCTTCTGGCAATGACCACAGTTTTCTTTGCTTTCAGAAGAATGGAGTCTTCGAGAATCGCTCCTTGGATCTACATCCAGATCCCTGCTTCAGCGGTCGCTGGTTGGTTGTTGTTTGAGGAAATTCCAGCATGGACAACGGCGCTTGGAGCTTGTTTCATAATTTTTGGAGGCTGGATTGCTCTTGCTCGAAAGGCGTGATAGGAGGTTATGAAGATGCAGACTGGGCAGCATAAAATATGCGCCCAAAACCAAGGTTATAGAGCCCTGAAAAAACAACCAAGACTGAACCAATATACATGATCGTATCGGGTTGCTCTCCAAGAACCCAAGAGGAGAGAATCAATGCAAAGAGTAGTCGAGTATAGCGAAATGGAGCAATCACGGAGACTTCACCATCTCGGGTTGCCTGGACCAAAGCGTAATAGGCAATGCAACTGACCACGCTGGAGGCGAGCATCAGCAATAGGTCTTCACTTGTCGGTATAACTGGATCTGGGAAGAAAGGGATGGTGAGGAAGCCGATCAGCGCACAAGCAGCAAAAGCCCAACTCGAGACGGCTAGGGAGGGCACAGAAACTGACATTACGCGCGTTGTGATTTCTCGCAAAGCCAGCATGACAACCGACAAAACCGCGAAAATTGATGTAGGGGTGAAGCTTTCAGTACCAGGACGGATGATCAGCATCATTCCCGCAAAGCCGAAGCCAATTGCGATCCAGCTGCCAAGGCTGACTCTCTCACGCAGAAAAAGAGCTGCCCCCAAGGTCACGAGTAATGGAGAAAACTGGAGTATTGCCGAGGCTGAACTGAGGGGTGAATTGACGACAGCAATTACATAAAAGAGTGCTGCAAACAGGTCTGCCAGAGTTCTAATGATAAAAGGCTTATTCAACATTTCCCTAGTCAGCAGAGGGATTTTCTTCCACTTGGCGATCATCACAAACCAAATCAAGCTCAACAATCCAAGCATGATCAGAATCTGGCTGACCGGTAAACGGACAGAAACTAATTTGATCACCAGGTCCTCAACAGCAAAGCCTGCCATTGCCAACACCATGAAGAGAATCCCCATGTGGTTTGGATTCTCTCTAAATTTTGTAAGATTCAAGAATAGCTTTGGAAATTTGGAGTGAATGAATACTGATGGGAGATCGACCCAGACTGGAATACTTATCAATAGAGCATGAATATCTTTGATTTATATTCAATGCTTATTTGTCAAAAACCAATTAATGAGGGATGTAAGTTTTTTCTCGATCAAGTTTGGTGAGGATTCTTGAGGCAGGAATAAAGCAGGCTCCTGCGAGCCTGCTGGATGGATCACAAGCCGTGGAACGCCACAGTCTTCAACTCAGTCATCTCTTCTACGGCGTAGCGGGGACCTTCTTTGCCAATGCCGCTACCCTTGAAGCCTCCGTAGGGCATCAGATCAGCTCTCCAAAGTGGGGACCAGTTAATCATGGCATTCCCACTCTCAATCTGCTGAGCGAAGCGTAAGGCGGTGTTGACATCTTTTGTGAAAATACTGGCTCCAAGTCCATAATTCACACCATTGGCAATTTCCATTGCCTCGTCGAAGCTCTCCACAGGTGCAACACCAATTGCGGGGCCAAACAGTTCTTGTGTGGCGAGTCTCATGCAGGGTTTGACATCAGCAATGACAGTCGGTTGAACAATGGCTTTTTCACGATCGCCCCCTGTAATTAGCCGAGCTCCACTTTGAACTGCTTCCTGGAGCCAATCGGACACACGTGCTGCTTCTGCTTCGTTGATCATCGCACTGAGCTTTGTAGATTCTTCCATCGGGTCACCTACAGAAATTCCCTCCACTGCACTTTTGACTGCGTCTAAATAATCAGCATAAACCTTCTGATGGACAACGACTCTCTGAAGTGAAATACAAACCTGTCCAGCATTGACAAAGCCTCCTGTTGCTGTCGCAGCCGCTACTTGGTCTAGGTCAGCGTCAGGCATCACTATCATGGGACAGCTTGAACCAAGCTCTAGGGAAAGCTTCTTGACCCCTGCAATTTGGGTAATCTGCTCCCCAACATCAGTACTTCCTGTGAAGCTGATTTTACGCACTCGCTTGTCAGCACAGAGCAACTTTCCCAATCGTGAACCAGAACCCGTGATGGTTTGCAAAGCATTTTCTGGAAGGCCTGCTTCGTACAAGAGTTCGGTCATCCGTAAAGCTGAGAGTGAGGTCTGCTTAGCTGGTTTTAAGATCACGGCATTACCTGCACTTAGGGCAGGTCCGATTTTGTGCATTACGAGGAGTAATGGGTAATTGAAGGGGGTGATGGCCAACACGACTCCACAGGGTACTCTCATAGTGAAACCCAATTTGTCTTTGCCAGCACCGACTTGAGCATCTAGAGGAAGACTCTCCCCACGCACTTGAGTGCCTTCAAACACAGAGAGTCTCAACAATTCACCCACACGTCCTGCTTCACCTCGGGCTTCTGAGATGGGCTTCCCAACTTCAAGCGAGACCAAGTTGGCCAACTCATCCACATGCTCATCAATCAAGGCCGCAGCCTTGTTAAGGATTCTGGCTCGTTCATGGGCTGGTATTTTTGCCAATATTTTTGACGCCTTGTGGGCTGCTTCGAGGGTCTGTTCTACTTGCTCATCTGTGGCATCTGGAATGTGATCCACTGTTTCTCCATTGAAAGAGCGAATCACGGGTGAGCTTTTAGGAGACTCAGACCAAGCTCCATTTATGAACATTTTGCGCATAAGTACTCCTTTTAGTGAGGAAACACCCTAGGAAGAATGTATGGAATTCTTGAAAAAAGAACCCCCAACAGCCCAGCAAAATGTCAGGCTCTTGGGAGACGGTGGTGAGGATAAAATGATGAAAAGACCCTATAGTGCAGGGCTGTCAGAAAATATGCTAACTCAGGCCTGAATTTCGATGGCTGCTTTTTGAAGTGCATCGGTCAAGTGCTGATGACCCATCCTTGAGTAAATCAGGGGATTGGCTTTTTCTGGATCTTGCTCTGCTTCGACTACGATCCAACCACTGTAGTTGATGTCGGAAAGTACCTTCGCAAAGTTGTGAAAGTCTATCGAGCCATCTCCTGGGACGGTGAAGACTCCCTCCAGCACGGCGTCTAGGAAGCTCATGTCCTCGGCCTGAACTCTTTTGTAGACATCTGCCCGGATGTCTTTGCAGTGCACATGTTTCACCCGATGTCCATGACGACGAGTGGTTGCCTCCACATTGCCACCTGCGAAAGTAAGGTGTCCTGTGTCTATCAATAAATTCACATTGGGCCCCGTGTTGGCCATCAAAAGGTCGACTTCTCGCTCTGTCTCAATAACTGTCCCCATGTGATGGTGATAGACCATTGGCACTCCATACGCTGCCATACGATCGGCGATTTCTGTCAATTTTCGCCCATATTCTGGGTATTCTTCGTCAGGCATGACAGGACGTTGGGAGACTGGAATTTGCTGCTTTGTTTGAACACTGCCACTGGTTTCTGCATAAACCAAAACAGGAGCTTGCAAGGATTTGAAGGTGTAGAGCATTTCCTGAAGATTTTCCCATTCTTCATCCACACTGCACTCGCGTAGGGTTCCAGAGAACCAACCCGACGCAAGCTTGAGATCGAATTGTTTGAGCAGTGGTCCAAGTTTTTCAGGATCCATCGGATACTTAGCGCCACTTTCTGTTCCGGTAAACCCTGCCTCACGACTCTCCCGCAAACATGTTTCCAATGGAGTGTCTCCCCCTAATTGGGGCAGATCACTGTTGGACCAAGCAATTGGGGCGACAGCCAGTTGAACGCTCATATGTTTTCCTGAAGTTGAATGTTTTCTGAAATCAGACAATCAATTTGTAATCATTGACTGTGGGGAACACCACCTTGCCTCTTCTGATGAAAGCTTGACCGCTTCCAACACTTTTTGAATTTCAAAAGCTTCGGTGAAATCAGGCCAGCAGGCATCCCCACCTTCCAGTGCTCGTAGCAGTTGTAGCAGCTCAATCACCTTGAGTTCATTGAAGCCAAGTTGATGCCCAGGTGCAGGGCAGAAAGCACTATAGTGAGGGTGGTCTGGTCCGGAAAGTAATGTTTTAAAACCATCCCGACCCGCTTTCTGGTTGGCATCATACAGTCTCAACTCATTGAACTGTTCCTGATTGAAGACAAGCGTCCCTTTCGTACAAGTCAGCTCAAAAGCAAGGTGCATCTTCCGCCCCCAGGCCATCCAACTAGCCTCTAGTGTACCAACACAGCCGTTCTCAAATCTCACCAGGCAGTGGGTTTGGTCATCAACATGAACCAGGCGGGTCGTATCTCCACTAGGTCTTTCGGGAACGACAGTCGTCAGATTCCCCAAAACTTCTTGAATTGGTCCTGCAACGTAGCGAGCTAGGGAGATGATATGACTTCCCAAGTCATACAGTACCCCTCCTCCCTGAGAAGCATCCAGTCGAGTGGTGTATGGTGATAGGGGATTAGCCATGTAGTCTTCTGCATGTACACCTCTGAAAGCAATCGGTTCCCCGATTTCGCCACTCTGAACAATCTCTCGGGCGGTTCTCATGAGAGGGTTCTGCAGATAGTTATACCCGACAAGTGTCGGGATCTGCTTTGACCTGGCCAAATTAGCCATCTCTTGGGCTTCAGCAAGTGTGCAAGCCAGTGGCTTCTCACAGTAAACGGACTTACCCAAGTTCATCGCAGCGATTGCAATTGGATGGTGCAAATGGTTTGGAGCCGTGATATCAACGACATCAACTTCAGGATGTTGCACCAACTCCTGCCAATCGGCAGTGCTCTGTTCAAATTGTAGAGCCTTTGCTTGTTGACTGGCTAGTTCAGGGGACGCATCAGCGAGCATCTTCAGGACTGGTTTTTGAGAGACTTTAAAGATGCTGGCTATCGAATTGTAGGCGTTGACATGGCAACGCCCCATAAATCCGGAACCGATCAGTCCGATTCCTAGTGTCTTCATTAAAATTCTTCCTTTCTATTTTACACGCCCAAGCGTTGACGTTTCTGGCCCTCGGAATGGTCTGACCTTGCTTGACGAACCTCTTCACGATCACTCACTTCTGGGACTCCGACATCCCACCAAGCATCTCCTGGCGTCCATTGTGATGGCTGGGTTTTGATGCAGATGACATAAGTGCGATCCGCTGCTTTCGCACGTTTAAATGCAGCCTCTAGCTCTGCAATGCTTTCCACTTGCTCACCAAGGGCTCCCATGCTGGTGGCGTGCTGTACGAAATCAACCCCTTGAAGGTTCTCTACTTTACAGTCCTTTAAGAGATTGTTGAAAGAAGCGCTTCCCTTGAAATTTTGTAAGCGATTGATCACAGAGAAGCCCCCGTTGTCACAGACGATGACGATCATCTTGTGTCCTGTCAGCACAGTGCTGTAAATGTCACTGTTCAACATCAAGTAAGATCCATCGCCAACGAAGACGATGACGTCTCGGGATGGGTCTGCCATTTTGGCCCCCCAACCACCTGCGATTTCATATCCCATACAAGAAAAGCCAAACTCACAGTCAAAAGTACCAATTGAGCGTGTCTTCCAGTTTTTGCAAAGCTCGCCTGGTAATCCACCTGCAGCAGTCAGTGCCAAGTCAGTGCTATCACAGCTTCTGTTGATGGCACCAACGACTTGCCCGTAGCTTGGAGGAACAGCATCTGATGGTCCAGAATGCTGATCTACTGTCCGGTTCCACTCTGCATAATGCCCCTGTGCCGTTTCGATCCAAGCTGGACTGCCTGCCCAATTACCCAGCGCACTGCTTAGATCTTCCAAGCCAACCTTGGCATCGCCAACTACGGAGAGCGCCCGGTGCTTGTGAGCGTCGAAGCTGGCTGCGTTGATCGCAATCAACTGCATTGACTCATTACCAAAGACAGACCAGGAACCCGTTGTGAAATCTTGCAGACGGGTTCCCACAGCAAGAACGACATCGGCCTCTGCAGCAAGTGCATTTGCAGAGCTTGAACCGATCACACCGAGTGGTCCAGCATTCAGTTTATGGTCATGCAGCATCTGTGATCGACCAGCGATTGTCTCTGTCACTGGGATACCGTGTTTTTCTGCAAAACTGGTCAGAGTAGCGACTGCACCTGAGTAAAATACCCCTCCGCCAGCAACAATCATCGGTTTTTGGGCTGACTTCAAAATTGCTGCTGCCTCCGCAATGCTATCCTGATCGGGCCGAGGTCGTGGGCTTCGGTGAATCTTCTCCTCAAAGAACACCTCGGGATAATCGTAAGCAACTGCTTGGATATCCTGGGGTAGGGCAATGAAGGCTGGGCCAGAAGTAGCCGGATCCATCATTGTCGCCACTGCTTGTGGGAGGGAGACCATCAACTGTGCTGGATGAGTAATTCGATCCCAGAATCTTGTACAAGACTTGAAGGCATCCGCGACAGTCAATGTTGGATCTTGGAAATGTTCAACTTGCTGCAAGACTGGATCAGGTAGCCGATTAGAGAAGGTATCTCCGGAGAGGAACAGAACAGGTAACCGATTCGAGTGGGCCGTACCGGCAGCTGTCAGAAAATTTGTACAGCCAGGGCCAATTGATGAGGTTGCAACCATGATCTGACGTCGGCGGCTTGCCTTGGCAAACGCAACCGCAGCCAAACCCATTGATTGTTCATTCTGACCCCGCCACGTGGGCATGACATCACGAACTGATTCCAGAGCCTCACCCAGACAGGTAACATTGCCATGGCCAAAAATTGCAAAAACCCCTGGAAACAAGGGCTCCTTCTTGCCATCAATCATGGTGTGCTGGTTGACAAGATAGCGGACCAGTGCTTGGGCCATCGTTAGTCGAATCGTTTTCATTAGGACTCCTCTTGCTAATTGACTCAAAAAGTCTATTTTAATAAATTGTTGAACAAAAATTCAATTTTCTTCAATTTCATTTGCTTCGCTTAGAAATTTGAAAGCAACATGAAAACAATCTTCAAAGGATGCTGATGACGAACCTCCCGCTACCTGATACCTATGAACGGTTGATCACGCAGGTGACCGAGCAGTTTCCGAAGATGAAGAAAAGTTTTCAGCGTATTACACGTTTTATGGTTCAGAACCCAAATGCGATGGCTGTTGAATCCGTCAAAGTGATTGCAGACCAGGCTGGGGTTCAACCTTCCTCCTTGGTACGTTTCGCAAAGCACATGGGCTACAATGGCTTCAGCGAAATGAAGCGTGTTTTTCAATCTCACCTGATTTCCACAGCCAGTTCAAAAGAACGCCTGGAATCATTCAGTAACGAGGTCTCAGCGGAGTCGAGCAATTCGACCGCCTCATTCTTGCAATCCTTAGTAAGTAATGACATTGCAGCTCTGAATGACCTCAAGCACAGTATATCTCCTGAAGTACTGGAAAAGGCTGTTTCGTTATTAGAGGAAGCAGACACAATCTATGTTTTGGGGCAATTGCGTTCGCTCTCCGTAGCCTACTACATTCGTTACTTGTTACTGTATCTCCGACAAAATGTTCGGCTCCTCGATAGTTCTGGCGGACTAGCCACAGAGGAAGCAGAGTTGATGAATGAGAAATCCCTGCTAGTTGCAGTTTCCTTCCGCTACTACGCGCGGGAAGTTGTAGACATCGTGGAAGGAACAGCCCGCAAGAAAATCCCCATTCTAGCTTTTACGGATAGTCAACTGAGCCCGCTGCATAAACACGCTACTTGCTCGCTTGTCGTACCGGGTGCAGGCCACAAATTCAGTTACTCATTAGCTGCTACGATGTGCCTCGCACAAAGCCTCATTATCAGCATGGCCAGCCGATTCCAGATTGAAGGTTCGCAGGAGGAACTCAATCCACAGGACCTTCTGGGATCAAATGATCCCAAGGTTTTGCAAAGAATCTCCCCCTCGAAGCCATATCATTTTGAGCAGAATTGAGCCCCTTCAGGTATCTCAAGAGTAAACTGCCTCCCAATTAACCACACGATCCCTCTGCAATCGCCCTGTCAGGCCATCTACCACATTTTCAACACAGACCAATCCAAGCCGACGGGTACATTCTGCTGTTAAGCTGGCGTTGTGGGGACTAAATACGACCTTGTCAGAACTAAATAACTCCATGTTACGTGGGGGAGGTTCTTGCTCAAAGCAATCTAATCCTGCCCCAGCTAATTCTCCAGCGTCGAGAGCTTTGAGAAGTTCTTCTTCATCAATTAACCCACCACGTGCAGTATTGATAACGTAAGCTGTAGTTGGAAGAGCCTTGATCTCAGCCGCTCCGATAATATGTCGATTTTGGGCAGTGAATGGGAGATGAAGGCTTAGGAAATCTGTATCAGGTAGAAAATCCTCAAGATTGCTGATCGGGGTTGCTCCTGACTCGCTAACTTGCTCTGAATTCACATACGGATCAAAAACGTGAACTCGCATTCCGAATGCTAAGGCACGTTTGGCCACTTCTCTGCCGATCCGACCAAAGCCCACAAGCAAGAGATTCTTTCCAGATATCTCTGAGCCCTGAAGGCGATTACGCGATTCCCAATCACCTTCTCTCATTGCCCGATCGAAGGCACTCCCACGTTTTGCCAGAGTGAGTATCAAGTACAGCGCATGTTCGGCAACCGTAATGGCATTTGCATTTCCAGTGGTTGCCAATGGGATTTTCTTTCTGGAAAGCACCTCAACAGGCACATTGTCATATCCCACTCCATGACGGGCCACAATTTTCAGTTGATGCGCGTTATCCATTAATTCTGCAGACAACTGAGCGGTCCGTACGATCAAGGCATCCGCTTGTGCTAACCTGCTGAAGATTTCATCCTCAGCAGGTTTCTCCAAGACCTCGTGGGTTAACTCGTGATGGGATCGCAGTAACTGCATTGCGTCTTCATGAATTTTACCAAGCAGCAGTACGTGTCCACGGGGGGTCGTCATAATCAGTAAGAACTAGAGCTAGGAGCTTTTGGCATATCCTCTCGCATCTTTGTGAGAACCCCCTTAGCAGCTAGAGCCATGAGCCTTGAATCAGAACCAATCGTCACGAAGCGGAACCCCTTTTCAATCATTCGTAGAGCATACTCCGGTGTTCCGTTGTGAATACCGGCTGCTACGCCATGCTCGGTGGCTTTTCGAAGAATCATATCAATCGCTTCTACAACGACCGGATCTTCCTGGTCAAAAGTTGGGACTCTTCCAAGGGAGTTTCCAAGATCTGAGGGACCAATGTAGACCATGCGAATCCCTTCTACCTTGAGGATATCATCAAGGTTATCCAGTGCTTCCTTGGTTTCAATCATAGCGATCGGAAGAATCTCATCATTGGCGTGAGACGGGTAGTCTGCTCCCAAACTGAAGAGAGCCCTGATGGGCCCAAAGCTGCGTTGTCCAAGGGGTGGATAGTAACAGGCCTGCGCAAAGCGTTCTGCATCAGACGCCTTGTTGATCATTGGACAAATCACTCCGTAGGCTCCCGCATCTAACATGCGCATGATGATCCCCTCTTCCAACCAAGGGACCCTGGTCAATGGCGCTGTGCTCGTCGTGCAGATCGCCTGGAACATCGTTACTGCATTCTGATAGTCGGAGACACCATGTTGCATATCGACTGTCAGTGAATCCCATCCTTGGTGCGCCATCACCTCTGTAGAGAAAGAATTTGGAATCGCTAGCCACCCATTCACGATAGCTCGGTCTTCCTTGAGCATTTTCATTAGTGGATTTGGACGCATTGGGCCTCAATGTTTAGTTGATGAAAGTTAGACTGGGCCGAACATAAATGAAGCATGTTCGACACTAAAATATTATCTGAATTGATAGAGAGCAAGATTTTTAGAAATTAATTTCTATTTTTCAAATTAGAGAATTAATTTTTAGTTTCTCTGAGCCAAGATTCTTTTCTAGGAAACTTCTTGACTCAACCAGTTTTCAATTCAGAGCGTAGGAAAGTTGAATTTCGCACCTTCCTTGATTCCTGTTGGCCATCGAGAAGTGACAGCTTTGAGGCGGGTGTAGAAATTGATCGATTCTGGTCCATAAATATCGTGATCACCGAACAAGGATTGTTTCCATCCACCGAAGCTGTGGAATGCAACTGGTACCGGAATTGGGACGTTCACACCCACCATACCGACCTCGATCTTGCTGACAAAATCGCGTGCTGTATCACCATCGCGTGTGAAGATTGCGATTCCATTTCCATAGGGATTGTTGTGAACCAACTTTACTGCAGCTTCGTAAGTTGGGACACGTACCGTTGAGAGAACAGGACCGAAGATCTCGTTCTTGTAAATCTCCATCTCGGGGGTGACTTGATCAAACAGGCAACCTCCGATGAAAAATCCATTTTCATGGCCTGCCACCTTGTAGCCGCGACCGTCCACTAGCAGTTTTGCTCCCTGCTCCACACCACTATCCACGTAGGCTGAAACCTTATCACGATGCTCACGGGTAACCAGAGGGCCCATATCCTGGCCTGGTTCCATGCCGTTGCCAATTTTGAGAGCCTTGACTTGGGGAATCAATCGCTCCATCAAAGCGTTCGCTGTTTCTTCCCCAACGGGTACGGCAACAGAGATCGCCATGCAGCGCTCACCCGCACTTCCATAACCGGCTCCCATTAGAGCACTGGCCGCCTGATCCAGATCTGCATCCGGCATGATGATCATATGATTCTTGGCACCCCCAAGAGCCTGGACTCTTTTGTCGTGAGCTGTTCCGCGCTGATAAATTGCCCGAGCAATTGGGGTTGAACCGACAAAGCTGATCGCAGCGATATCTGGATGATCCAACAAGGCTTCTACTGCTTCACGGCTACCCTGCACTACATTGAAGACACCATCAGGCAAGCCTGCTTGCTGAAGTAATTCGGCCATCAACAAGGAAGCACTTGGATCTTTCTCCGATGGTTTCAAAACGAAGGAATTCCCGCAGGCAATTGCCATCGGATACATCCACATCGGCACCATGACCGGAAAGTTGAAGGGGGTAATACCGGCAACAACTCCAAGTGGTTGTCGAAAAGAGTATGCATCGACCGCATTGGCGACCTGTTCACTGAATGAGCCCTTCAGTAGATGTGGAATACCACAGGCGAATTCAACTACCTCAATTCCCCTCTGAACTTCCCCTTTTGCATCTTCGAAGGTTTTCCCATGTTCTTTCGTGATCGCTTCAGCCAGCTTGTCATGATTTTGCTGGAGCAGTTCCAAAAAGCGGAACATCAATCGGGCGCGTCTCAGAGGAGGAGTCGTCCCCCATTTAACCGCAGCTGTTTTCGCAGCTTGGACGGCCTGGTCAACTTCAGCAGCACTGGAGAGTGCAACTTCTCCTGTAACTTCTCCCGTAGCAGGATTGGTCACAGAAAGTCTGGCAGCGTTTGCTGGATGACTAAGTTTTCCAGCGATGAAGTTTTGGATCAGTGTTGCAGACATTTTCTTTCTTCTCTCAATTCAATTGGCGAAGGATACTCATTGTTGAACAATCCATTCGTGAGCAGGATCATTTTTAAATTTCCAGACACGGCTTGGGCCAGCCATCACGTTCAGGTAATAAAGGTCGTAACCGTGTGGTGCTCCGGCTGGGTGATAGCCACGAGGCACCATCACGACATCTCCATCATGAACGACCATTGTTTCATCCAATGATCGATCATCTGTGTAGACTCTCTGGAAGGCGAAGCCCTGAGATGGTTGTAGTCGATGGTAGTAGATTTCTTCCAGTTGAGATTCACTGGGCATGTTATCAGTGTCATGTTTGTGTGGCGGGTAGCTTGACCAGGAGCCGTTGGGGGTTATCACTTCAACAACCAAGAGGCTATCCGCAGGTTCCGTCTGAGGTAGGATGTTGCAGACGTGCCTTGTGTTAGTGCCTTGTCCACGTGTCTCACGGCCCATGGATTCTGGGGGAATCAAGCGTGCTGCATGGTCACCAAATCCTGGAGCACGACACACTGCGAGTTCTAGATTTGTGGTTGCCTTTACTTTGAAAGTATCGGAGTGAGGTACATAGACAGCGTGAGGGGCCTTGTCCTCAAAAACACTCATCCTGTCTCCTAGGTCTTTCCAAGCTTCCTGTTTAGTTTTGATATCAGCCCGTCCTGTAACAAGTACCAAGCAGACCTCCTGGTTTCCTGTGTCTTGCTTTAATGATTGGCCGGTTTGCAGATGATAGACATCAAAGCCAACGTGTTTCCATTGGGCACGTTCTGGCGTGATGCTTTGAACTAGTCCGGTGTTATCAGGTTCCTGATGGCGACTGAGTAGAGTTGACATATTCCTCTAATGCATTGCGGTGGTTTGGGTGTACCAATTCATTTACTTAAATTCTCATAATGACGCAGGCGCAGCTTCTTCCCACATCCTGAGAACAGTTTTGTAATTCTTTTCGATAATGGAAGGGATCTCCTCAGAGGTCAAGGAGCCATTGATGTAGCTTTCCCAAGGTCCCCAGAAGATGGAACGCCCTATGGCAAATCCACAGGTGTGGGGAGTGGATCGCAAGGTCTTGAACCAGCTTGGGAAAGTTTCCAGCGGAGCGTTTTTCCCAAGAACAATCACGCCAGCCTCGGTGTCATGCCGATCAAGGGCATTCGTGACTTTCTGCCACTCTGATTCATCATCAAGGGCCATCACCTTCCACCAAAAAGGTGTGATCTGAGCTTCATAAACCTCTTCAACCGCGGCTGCGAGCGCTGCTCCATCCTGGGAGAGATTTGTAGGAAGTATCAGCTCTAGCATCAGGCGTCGATCCAGCAATTGACAGATCGTTTCCAGTCTTTTCAATTGGATGAGTTGTCGCTGTTTTTCATTGGCATCAAGAGCAGGATGGAAGTGCCAAAGGACCTTGACGAACCATTCAGATGGGCGCCCAAGCAGGTGCTCGTGCAGTTCTTCCCCACATAGCCACTCTACGGGAAAAGAGCCTGCTTGCTCAATTGGAGCTCCGACTGCATACGACGCGTAGGCTGAATCCTGTAAAATATCTGCTCCATATTGTGGATCAACCAGCAGCGCGAGAGGTAGTGATGTTTTCTCCGCAGCCACTTTTTTGAATCCCTCGAACACCAATCTTTTGAATTCAGCAATTTTGCTGATTGGCTGATTGTGCTGTTTACAGGATTCTTCAAATTGGGTGCGATGATCAAAAGCCAGCACTTGTAATGGAAAATTTCTCGGTTTTCCGAGGATTGTTCGCTGATGAAGACGTAACAGGTGTGGGTTGGTTAGAATATTTGGATCTGCATCAAAATTTTCTATCAAGTACTGTAGTTCTTCAAAAGAAGCCATCGAAGGAGCACAACCATGGCGGGTGACAGTCAGTGCCCCGTTGGCGTTGCCCCAAAGTGCGCAGGTTTCCAAGGATTCTCCTCGTAACCATCCGCGTAAAAATCCAGAGGCAAAGGCATCTCCTGCTCCCAGAACATTCAGCACCTTGATGGGAAATGGTCTGGCTGTTCGACTTTGCTGACTACCAGGTTCAAAGACTTCACAGCCCTTTTCTCCTCGCTTCAGCACTACGGTAGCCCGTGAAGATTCACGGATTACTTGAAGGGCTTCTTCCAGGGTCTCAGAGCCGCCAGCGATCATTACTTCTTCTTCAGTCCCGATGATCAGATCTAAGTCCTTAATCAACGGCTGCAATTCTCTCGTGACAGCTTCTGATGCAACAAAACGTGATTCGCCGTCACCAGCTGCTGTCAATCCCCATAGAACAGGTCGATAGTCGATGTCGAGAACAACAGCACAGCCTTGCTCCTTAGCAGTCTTGATGGCAGCTAGAGTTGCTTCTTTCATGGACGGACTGGAAAGCCCAGTGCCTGTGAATAGTAGTGCCTTGCATTTTTTCAGGAAGGCAGGATCAGCATCTTCAGGTCGGATCTGCATGTCTGCGCAGTTTTCTCTGTAGAAGATGAGCGGGAAGCGATCTGGTGGGCTGACTCCCAACAGAACGAGAGCTGTCAGATGCTGAGATGTGTCACGCAATAGGGTAGTGTCTACGCCTTCGTGGTGAAGTTGCTGGCGCAGAAATTCCCCCATCGCGTCCGTGCCAGTACAGGAAAACATCGCGGATTTTAATCCCAGACGCGAGGTGCCCACAGCAATGTTGCCCGCACAACCACCTAGGTACTTACGGAAGCTCTGCGCATTTTCGAGAGGGCTATGAATTTGTTCAGCATAGAGGTCAACGGCCACACGCCCCATGCAAACAAGATCAAAGGGACGATTGGCATCCATTGGTCGATTCAAATTGGACATCTTCTCGAGGTTCTTTTCGGAGGAAGAGCGGAGCTCAAGGTAGACCAGCAACGCAACTTTCCGGGAGGAAAAGAAAGCGTGTGACTAGCTACCTTGAACCCATTGAGGATAACATTTTGGAAAATTTTTTCTCAAAATTATTTTTTTGAATTTATTTGCCATTGTAGAACAAGTCAAATATATTTGGCGAACTAAATTCACATAAGATTCAAATCAAATATTTTTGCAAAACCCCCTAATTGGTTTTTTTTGATGACAACTTCCTCTCGACGAAACCCAGATGAATTGAGAAGTGCACGTTGGTATGCACCCGATGATCTCCGAAGCTTCGGACATCGTTCACGTACAAAGCAGATGGGATTCCACCGAGACGAGTTTCTTGGCAAACCAGTGATTGCGATCATCAATCCCTGGAATGAGATGAACACCTGCCACACTCACTTCCCGCAGCGGGTTCAAGACATCAAAAGAGGAATTTACCAGGCAGGCGGCTTTGCAGTTGAACTGCCAGTGCTCTCATTGGGTGAGCAATTGCTCAAACCAACTGCGATGATGTATCGAAATCTGCTTGCGATGGAAGTGGAAGAAGTTTTACGAGGCTATCCAGTCGATGGAGCCGTGTTGTTGGGTGGGTGTGACAAAACCACTCCTGGTGTGCTGATGGGTGCTCTCAGTATGAATTTGCCATTTGTGTATGTCCCTGGAGGGGCCATGCTTCGTGGAAATTGGCGAGGAGAGACACTAGGTAGCGGGACTGATGTTTGGAAGTATTGGGATCAGCGTCGCGCAGGGGAATTAGATTCTGAGAGTTGGGAAGAAATTGAAGATGGTATAGCCCGCTCACCAGGAACCTGCATGACCATGGGGACAGCTGCCACGATGATGTCATTGGCAGAAGCGCTCGGATTGAGTATGCCAGGAGCGTCTTCAATTCCTGCGGTTGATTCGAATCACAATCGCATGGCCTCTTGGAGTGGGCGTCGTGCGGTAGACATGGTTTGGGAGGATCTCAAACCAACAGATATCATAAGTGATGATTCCTTTGCCAATGCGATAATGGTTCAGATGGCAATCGGAGGCTCCACTAATGGAATCATCCATCTTTTGGCAATGGCTCGCAGAGCCGGAATAACTCTTGATCTTGAGCGTTTTGATAAGATTTCTCAGGGAATTCCGTTGCTTGCCAATGTGAAACCATCAGGCCAATACGTGATGGAAGATTTCTATTTTGCAGGGGGCCTGCGGGCGTTGATGCAGCAATTGAAAGATAGACTGAAGTTGAACGCGAAGACAATCAATGGCCGAACCCTCGGAGAAAATCTAAAAGGCGCGGAAATTTATCATGATGATGTCATTCGTCCTCTAGAGAATCCAGTAAAGCCTGCTGGCGGCACAGCTGTTCTGCGTGGTTCCCTTGCTCCAAAGGGAGCGGTCATCAAGCCTTCAGCTGCTGAAGATAGACTACTGAAGCATCGTGGGCCAGCCATCGTTTTCAAAGACATCAGAGATCTGAAGGCTCGGGTGGACCGTGATGATTTGTCAGTGACTGCTGATTCTGTACTTGTTCTTCAAAATGCTGGACCAGTAGGTGCTCCAGGGATGCCAGAGTGGGGGCAGCTCCCAGTACCCAAAAAATTATTGCAACAAGGAATCAGAGATATTTTGAGAATTTCAGATGCACGAATGAGTGGAACCAGCTATGGTGCCTGCGTTTTACATGTAGCTCCGGAAGCAGCGCTGGGTGGACCACTCGGCTTAGTGCGTGACGGTGATTTAATTGAGCTGGATGTGTTCGAGAGACGCCTTGACTTACTGGTGGAACATGAAGAGCTAGATAGACGTCGACAGGAATGGCAGGCTCCGGCTTTGAAACATCGCAGAGGTTATGCAGCGCTGTACGTGGAGCAGGTTACTCAGGCAGATGAAGGCTGTGATTTCAGATTTCTTCAGGGAGCCCCTGGCGAGACAGCCGAACCGGATATTTTTTGAATTTAGTCGGTGGAGTAAGGCCTCTTAAATAATCCATTTACAACATTGATGACTAAGAGAGATGAGTAAGATCAGAGTCGGAATTGCAGGAACAAGTTGGTGGGCAGACGCAATGTACTTGCCTGCTTTGGGGGGAAATCCTCATGTAGAAGTTGTCGCAGCTTGCGGACGGAATCCTCAGCGGGCTGAGGCTTTTGCGCAAAAATGGAAAATTTCCCAGCACTTTGTCGACTTCAAAAAAATGCTGGATCAGGCCGAGTTGGACGCTTTGATCGTTTCGACAGGTAACGACACTCATGCTCCCTTCACGGTAGCTGCATTGGAAAGAGGGATCCCTGTTCTTTGTGAAAAACCACTGGGTCTCAACTATGCGGAAGCGCTTGAGATGACCAAACTTGCGCAGAAAACCAAGCTAGTCAATCTCGTACCTTTCACTTATTCGTTCATGCCGACGGCTCGCTATCTTAAGCGGTTGATTGATCAAGGGTATATCGGTAAACCCTATCACTGCAATCTTCGCTACTACACAGGCTACCGCAGAAAAACAGAGTATACTTGGCGTCTAAACGCTGCAGAGGCGGGATCAGGCGCTTTGGGAGACATTGGCTCTCATTTCATCTACCTAGCTCAATGGATGATGGGTTCTGTCAGTGCATTGAGTTGTCGTCTAGGTTCACCAATTGATCGACCCGACACAACCCCAGATGGGAAACCATTCACTCATACCGATGACACCGCAATGGTCATGCTTGAGTTTGCCAATGGCGCTCAAGGGATGATTCATGCGACGACGATCTGCTATGAAGATTCCCCATTTGGTCAAACCCACCACATGGAGTTTCATGGTTCAGAGGGAACCCTTTACTCGGTCACAGATTGGGATAAGATCCAGCGGGTTCATGGGGCACAGGTTGGTGAGGGATTACCCCACGAGCTTCCAATTCCGGATGATATTTGGGGCAAGGCCCGCAGGGATACCGTCCACAATACCTATCGAGATGTTTTTCGGCAGGATGGACATATGATCGGTGACTTCATCGAGGGAGTTCGTACAGGGCAAGCAGTCCGTCCTGATTTTGCTGTGGGGACCGATGTGCAGCGTATCCTCGATGCAGCATTGTTGAGTCATCAGGAAGGCCGCCGGGTACTGATTGAAGAAATACAATAATTCTTTGCTATCTCATCCCTGAAAAGGGGGTTTAATCAACTCGTGGAAGTAGGAGAAAAATGATTCGCTTTGCTCTGATTGGCGCTGGTCGTATTGGCCAAATGCACGCTGCCAACATCGTAGCTCATGATAGGTGCAGCTTGAATTGGATCTATGATGTTCATGCTCCATCCAGTGAAGCTGTGGGGGCGAAAACCGGTGCCAAGGTCGCTCGAGATCTAGATGAAATTTTTAATGATGCAGACGTGGACGCCGTGTTTGTGGCCTCATCAACACCCACACATGCAGACTTTATCGTCCGTTCAGTTCAGTCTGGCAAAGCGGTGCTGTGCGAGAAACCCATCGATTTGGATATTGCCAAGGTCGAAGAGTGCAGCAAGCAAATCAGTAGTGCAAAGAGTCTGATTCAGATTGGCTTTAATCGCAGATTTGACCCCGGACATGGGCAGTTGGTCAGTGCAGTTCGAAACGGGGAGATTGGAGACTTAGAGCAAGTGATCATTAGCAGTCGAGATCCAGAACCTCCGCCTAAAGCCTACTACCTGGCTGCGGGTGGAATGCTGAGAGACATGACAATCCATGATTTTGACCTGGCACGCTTCGCCTTGGGTGAAGAGGTCACGCAGGTTACTGCATTTACCAGTAATCTCTTCGATACAGTTGCCAAAGAAATTGGTGAGATTGATTCCGCGATGATCCTAATGAAAACTGCCTCCGGAAAGCTCTGTCATATCAACAATTCTCGCCATGCAACCTATGGATATGACCAACGCCTGGAAGCACATGGTAGCCAAGGAATGCTACGCTCTGAAAACCGGCAACCTACAAGCGTTGAGCGTTTCAATGCTAAGGGGTCTCATTGGCGAGACGCTTGCGAATTCTTCTTCATTGAGCGTTATCGACAGGCCTACCTGAAACAGCTAGAGAGCTTTATGGATACTCTGGAAGCAGGCTCAGAATCCAAAGTTTCTTTTGAGGATGGTCGCCGTGCGTTGATTCTGGCGAATGCAGCTTACCGCTCCGTGGAAACTGGAAATGTAGTTACAGTGAATTATGAAAATCCTCTGGAGAGGGCATCATGAATAGTTGCTCGCAGGAGAACCAATCAAAGTCAGTTTTTTTAGACCTGCGAAATATCAGCAAATCCTTCGGGGCCATTGAGGCTCTCAAGGGGATTAACATGCAACTGTTTGCAGGTGAGGTGGTCGGGCTGATGGGAGATAACGGTGCTGGTAAATCTACATTGATCAAGATTTTGTCCGGTAACTATCAACCTACCAGCGGTGAGATGTACTTAGAAGGGCACCCTCAACAGTTCAATCGGCCAGTCGATGCCAGAACACATGGAATTGAGGTTGTTTATCAGGATTTAGCGTTGTGTGATCACCTCACCGCTGCCCACAATGTTTTTTTGGGAAGAGAAAAGAAAAAATGGTTGGGGCCATTAAGAATTTTAGACAACAAGTTTATGCTTTCCAAGGCAGGCGAAATTTTCGCAATGCTGAAATCTGAGACACGCCCACGCGACTTAGTGAAGCAAATGTCTGGTGGTCAAAGACAAGCGGTTGCGATCGCACGCACTCAACTATCTTCGCCAGAACTTGTATTGATGGATGAACCCACAGCTGCAATTTCGGTCCGACAGGTCAGTGAAGTCTTAGGATTGATCAAGCGTCTTCAGTCACAAGGTGTTGGGGTTCTCCTAATTAGTCATAGGATGCCAGACATATTTACGGTCTGTGATCGGGTAGTTGTGTTACGAAGAGGAGAGAAGGTTGCTGATAAGCATATATCAGAAACCTCTCAGGATGAAGTTACAGGATTAATTACTGGTGCCCTAGAAAGCGCTTAACAGAAAAGGTAATTTAATGACCGACTCAAGCCTTACAAAAGCTATTGATTCTCAAACACATTCAGTTTGGCAACAGCTCTATCGCTCACAGCCATTTTGGGTAACTATTGCTGCAATTGGTCTGTGTGTGGTGCTATCTTGGGCTGGGACAGATTCACGTGGAGAACAAGTTTTTTTTACCGCTCAAAACTTTAATAATGTTGCTCTAAATTTTTCATTTATCGGTATTATTGCTATTGGTATGACAGCTGTAATTATTACTGCTGGTATTGATCTTTCTGTGGGTTCAGTTATGGGTTTATCAGGGATCGCTACCGGACTAACTTTATCTAGTGGCTATGGAGTCGAAGCCGGAATTGCAGCCGGATTATTAACTGCTTTAGCTTGTGGACTTGTTAATGGGTTTCTTATTAGTTATGTCGGTTTGTCTCCCTTTGTTGTAACTCTTGGAATGCTAAGTATTTGTCGAAGTTTGGCTTTAGTAGTTTCCAATAATAAAATGTTTTATGAGTTTGGGCCTGATGAAGACTTATTTGTAAGTATTGGTGGAGGGAGCTACTTTGGTATTGCTAATTCATTAGTCTTAATGTTGATTTTAACAATATTTTTAGGATTCATGCTCAATTATACCGCCTGGGGCCGACATTTATATGCTATAGGTAGTAACGAGAATGCAGCAACTATGACAGGAGTTCCTGTGAAAGCTGTGAAAATGTCTGCATATCTTTTCTGCAGTCTGACAGCAGGAATGTCAGCTATAATGATTGTTGGCTGGATGGGCTCTGTTACCAACGCTCTAGGAATGATTTATGAGCTGAGAGTTATTGCTTCTGCGGTTATTGGAGGTGCTGATTTGATGGGAGGAGTTGGCTCTGCTTATGGGGCATTGATTGGTTCTTTTTTAGTAGAACTTATTAGAAACGGTTTGTTGATGGCAGGGGTGGATCCCTATTGGCAGGGGACTTTTGTTGGCCTGTTCATCATCTTCGCGGTAGCATTGGAAAGAATCCGAAGCCACCAATCCAGTTAACCAAATTTAAGGAGTCTGCCTATTGAACACAACAGAGTGCGCGATTATTTACTGACGGTTAGTTTTTTTCATAACAGGAGAATTTATATGAAAAAGTTTTTACTCGGAGCTTTGTTGCTACCGTTCAGCTTAACCACGATGGCTTTCGCTGGTGGACATGCAAAACTGACTTTTGCTCTTGTACCTAAGGCGATGAATAATCCCTTTTTTGATCTGGCCCGAGATGGCTGCAAAAAAGCTGAGGGTGAAATCGAAGGTATTGAATGTCTGTACATTGGCCCTGGCGAGCACACTGAACAAGAGCAGATCCAAATTGTACAAGACTTGATTTCGCGGAAGGTAGATGGAATTGCTGTAGCACCTTCTAATGCACCAGCAATGGGGAAGGCTCTCAAGCGAGCGAAAGAAGCGGGAATCAACGTGATCACTTGGGACTCTGATTTGTTGGCCAAAGATAAGGAGTTGCGAACTGCTTATGTTGGTACCAACAATTATGATATCGGAGTCAACTTGGCAAGGCTGACACGTAATTTGAAGCCACAAGGTGGATCAATTTGTATTCAATCTGGTGGAGCATCAGCTGCTAACCACAACGAGCGTATGCAGGGTATCCGTGATACACTAGCAGGTACGTCTGGAACAACACCTCCTGGCAATCGATTAACAGGTCAAAATGGCTGGACTGAACCAGATGGTTGTCCACTTTACACAAATGACGATTTCCCACTTTCAGTGCAGCAAATGGCGGATATTTTCATTAAGTATCCAGACCTAACTGCTTACGTGCCAACCGGTGGCTTCCCTCACTTTGTACCTAAGGCATTCAGACGAGTGGCAGGAGAAAATCAGGAGAGAATACGCACTAAGCAAACAGCTGTAGTTGTTGCCGATACTTTACCAATGCAGATGGAAATCTTGAAGGATGGTCTTACGCATGGTCTGGTCGGGCAACAGCCTTACATGATGGGATACAGAGCTATGTACGTTCTCAAGGACCTAGCTGACGGCAAAGCTGTTGAGGATCCTATCTACACAGGTCTTGATGTTTGCCCATTTGAGGCTGCTTGGAGCTGTCTCTCCGGTGGGGGTTGATGGCTAGTTTTTAGTCATTAATTTTCCCTTTCCTTTGCTGCATGGGATCCCTGATCCTGTGCAGTCTTCCCTCCAGCCCGAAATTCAAAATGGCCTCACAAAGTCTAAATGGAAAAGTCGCTGTTGTTACTGGTTCCACTCAAGGTCTTGGATTAGCAATAGCCCAACTCTTTGCCGAGCAAAACGCCGCTGGTTTGGTGATTTGTGGAAGGAATGCACAAAATGGTGAGAAGTCCGCTGAAATTTTGAAAGGACAGGGAACGCCAACAGAATTCGTGCAGGCAGATTTATCAAGCGTGGAAGATTGTAGAAAAGTGATTCGAAAAGCAGATCAAGCTTTTGGCAAAGTTGATATTCTGGTGAATAGTGCGGCAATCACAGATCGGGGAACCATTCTAGATACCTCCGAAGAGCTATTTGATCGCATGTTTGCAATCAACACGAGGGCTCCCTTCTTTCTAATTCAAGAAGCTGCCAAGATCATGATCCGTGAAAAGATTGAGGGAGCAATTGTCAATATACAGAGTATGTCAGCACATGGAGGCCAACCCTTTATCGCAGCTTATTGCGCTGCAAAAGGCGCGCTTTCCATCGTCACCAAAAACTCTGCATTTAGCCTGATGAAAAATAAGATTCGAGTAAACGCACTGAATATTGGTTGGATGGATACTCCTGGAGAAGATAGAAT
>DJYX01000121.1 GCA_002450295.1 Deltaproteobacteria bacterium UBA6967 | reverse complement strand
TTTCGATGGAGCATCTCTGTCCGGTAGATCTCCTAGCAAAGTCCAGAGCTTACTGCGCTGCGCTTGCTGGTGTACTGGCGAGATAGATTTTAGGACGTTGGGCATCGAACCTTGGTCAGCAAAACTTTAGTGGTACTCACAAACCCGATAGGAGTGAATTTGCGCATCGAAGACTTGCATCAGACTAGCAAGTTTTCAAGTTCTTCAACGGATTTCAGAGAAAAATGATCAAAGAGTGGCTTAAAAGTTTTTCTGCCAAGCAGGGCCTCGCAGTAACCACGCTACAGATAGAGCTAGTGCGGGTAAAAATGACTGCCAGATTCCCAACAAACTCAACAAGCGACGATCTTGTCCTGACGCTAAAGAGACAGCCTCTGTAGTGAGGGTACTCCAGCGACCGGCACCGGCAAATATTGTGGGGAGATATTGGGCAAGACTCACTGAAAAGCCGATTGCTAGAGTCATGAGCAACAAGGGACGCAACAGAGGTAACTGCACACTCCAGAGAATTCTCCAAGCTGACTGCCCAAGAAGTTGTCCAACTCTACGAAAGCGTGATTGGTTCGTACGCCAAGGCACAGCTAGTAACAGTAGAGTGTAAGGCAGCACATAGACCAAGTGCAACCACAGCACTAGCAGTACCGTGCCTTCCAGACGAAGAAAAATCGCCAAGATTTGTATTCCAAATAGAAAGGTCAACTGTGGCAAAATCAGCGGCAAATAAACCCACCACTCCTGAGCCAAACCAGAATCAGAATTTGGCTGCTGCTGGAAATATAACCAAATCATCACGAGCAGCAGACCAATTGCAGCAGCAGCCATTCCCAAGCCTGCAGTAGTTTCTAACAAGGGCACCAATTCCGCACTATTCTGCTTCCAAGTGCGTAGAGTCCAGTCTGTCGGAAGCCCTGCTGGAAAAGACCAGCGCCGTGCAAGTGACCAAAGAAGCAGACAAGTCATTCCACTACAAAGCAGAATGATTCCAGAAAAAACGATGCTCCAAGCTATTTGATTAAAAAGTTTTTTTATTTTATCGAGGCTCCACAGACGAATTGACACCTGAGGTAAAACTCTAACTACTTGCTCGACAGCCCACCAACAAATCAGCAGGATCAGCAATATAATCCCCTGTAGTAGCGAGCCTGCTGCAGCTAGTGCCTGTTGCTCTAGCATAGGGTCCGTGGCCCACTGAAGAATAAGCACAGAGAAAGTGGGGGGAGCCGTTGGCCCAAGGATCAAGGCCATGTCAATTACACCGAAAGAGAATGCGAGAACGGCCCAAAGGGGTAGCCTGATTTGTTGATATACAGCTGGAAAAACTGTCAACCACCAACCGAGCCACGGGGGTTGCCCTAATAACTGTGCAGTCTGGACTCTTGTTAATTCTGGCAATTGACGACAAACGTTAATCTGTATTAGCAAGAGGAATGGCAGTTCTTTGGTGACAAGGCCAAACACAAGTGCCCATCCAGCAGTGTCATGAGGAAATGGGAATTCTGTAGGAAGGGAGTTTGAAGTCGCGAACAATCTCCACAACCAACCCGATGGAGCAAGCAGCAAAACCAAAATAATGGCTGCTGTGGCATGAGGAAGAGCCAGAGGCAGAATCAGCCCACGCCCAAGCCAATGCCGTCGAAAATTGGATTGCCACACGCTCAGAATCAACCCACTGCCCAGCAAAGAAAGGAGAGTCGCGGTGACTGCTGTACGGAGGCTTAGCCACAAAGCAGGCCAGGTGGAAGGGTGTTCCCAAAGCCTCGTCCAACTTTCCAGTATTTGAAGATTTTTCTGAAAGAAGAAGAGATTGAAGGAAGATAGGAGTGTGCCGGCTACCCCTGCCAGCAAAGGCAGCAAAAGTATTCCAGGGAAAATCCAGCGTAGCCAGTGCAGGGAGCTTTTCACTCAGTTCGCATAACGCCGTTGCCACTCTGCATCAAGCAGGTTACGCCAGTCAGGATGCGGATTTGACTGAGTTTTCCCTAGTTCGTCAGGAGAAAGAGTGGCGATACCACGAGGTAAGTCATCAAATAGCTTTCTTTGTGCTAGAGAGAGCTTTCTGAGGTCGAGGACCGTGCCATCACCCCAAATTTCTGGATTCTGTTTATGGGCTTGAGCTTCTGGACTTAGTAAGAAATTAGCCACTAACAGGGCACCTTCCTGATTGGCTGCATTGTAGGGAATTGCGACAAAGTGCGTGTTACCAATCGTTCCGGCTTCAAAAACAAAAGTACGGGTACTTTCTGGAAGTAAACCACTCGCAATAGCTGCTGAAGTGTCAGCGGGATTGAAAGACAAGGCAATGTCTACTTGGCCATCGTCAAGTAGCTGTCGTAAGGCGGGCCCACTTGCAGGAAAAGTTTCTCCTTGCCTCCAGAGATGAGGATGAATCTGATCCAGATAGTCCCAGAGGGGTTGACTGGCTTCTTGGAATTGGTCCATCTCGATAGGGCTTTGAAGTGATTGTGGATTTTCAATCGTTTCAAGCAGGATCTGCTGAAGGAAAGTTGATCCAAGAAAATCAGGAGGTGCTGGATAGCTGAAGCGTCCTGGATTTTTTTTACTCCAAGCCAGCAACTCAGCCACACTCGTCGGTGGGCTTTGAATTCGCTCAGCATTGTAAGGAAAATTGAACTGGGCCATTCCCCATGGAGTTTCCAGACCGTCCACTGGAATAGTAAAATCGACTAAGGTAGTTGGCTTGTTCTCAAAATCAACAAGAGAGAAGTTGGGGAGAGTTTCCGTGAATGGTCCATAAAGCAGCTGATTTTCCTTCATCTTTGCGAAGTTTTCACCATTGATCCAAATTAAATCCACAGACCCATCTTGATTACGGCCCGCAATTTTTTCAGCCAGCACTCGATTTACTGCCTCTGAGGTGTCGCTGAGCTTTACATGCTTCAACTCTACATCGTACTTCCTATTCACCTCCTGACCAACCCAACGGATATATTGGTTGATTTCTGCTCCACCGCCCCAAGCATTCCAATAGACTGTTTGTCCTTTTCCTAACTCTTTAATTTCAGTCCAACCATTTGCAGAAGCTGGATTATCTAACAGCAAGAAAACTAGGGTCAGTAGAATGAAATTAACACGATGTAATCGGGCCATGATTGGTGTCACCCACGATTAATTGATATTTTTTGAAGACACATTTACTCAATAGGGTTGTTACCAGATAACGAATCGTCAAGTATTTTACCAAAATAATTATCCTCAATTTTTATTGAATCGTCTGTTTCAGACAAGCACTTCTATTGATATTTTATTGATAAATAGGGGTGTTGCAGAACATTTTAGATTGGAATAGTTTGACAGGAATTTGAGGGTTGTTTTTGACCAGAACTCACATCTGTTAAACCAAATTCCATTAATACTGGGACAACCTTGCAGCATCAGATACATGCTCGAAAGGCGTTCACTGGTCTAATCTACTTTCAGGTTGTCCGGATGATTTCAAGGCGAGTTGGTTGGTCGTTTCGCTCCCTAAGAGCAAAACTTGGCAGGGGAAGGCTCTAGCACGTTTGAAGAATCTCCAACAATCTTGGATGAAACTGGCTGAGGATATCAGTTGAGGCGTTTGCCTGATTGGCTACTGAAAAGGTGCAGTTTCTCTGAAATCACAGAAACCGTAATGTTCTCACCGACCTTGTGACCACTGCCCCCTGGACGGCGTATTCGGTAATCCAATCCAGTAGGGCTAACACAGTAGAGCAATTCATCCGAACCCAACTCCTCGACAAGATCGATCTGTAAACTCATCTTGGCGGTTGACTCAAGAACAAAGTCTTCTGGACGGATGCCTACCTTCACGGGCTGGTCCGAAATCTGTGAGAAACCGGGAAGTTCAAAGCCATCCACATGGAGTGTCCCGGCTTTGACTTCTCCAGAAACGATGTTGATTCTGGGGGATCCAATGAAGGACGCGACGAATTCAGAGGCTGGTTTGCTATAAACCTCCATCGGTGTGCCGATTTGCTCCAGTTCTCCATTATTCAGAACCGCCAGACGGTCTCCGACCGTCATCGCTTCAATTTGATCGTGCGTAACGAAGATCGAGGTTACTCTGAGCTGTCTTTGCAACTTGCGGATATCCACCCGCATCTGAGCCCGTAATTGGGCATCCAGGTTAGAGAGGGGTTCATCAAAAAGGAATAATTTTGGTTCCCGAACAATCGCTCTTCCCATTGCGACACGCTGACGCTGTCCGCCAGACAGCTGTGCTGGTTTGCGCTCCAACAATTCATCCAACTGAAGTATCCGAGCCGCTTCAACCACACGCCGGTCAATCTCTGCCTTGGGGACCTTTCGGTTCTGGAGAGCGTAGGACATATTGCGGCGAACAGTCATGTGCGGATAGAGCGCGTAGTTCTGGAAAACCATCGCAACATCTCGATGAGCAGGCTCTACGTCGTTGATCCGAGATCCGTCCAACATTAGGTCTCCAGAAGTAATTTCTTCGAGGCCCGCAATCATTCTCAGCAACGTAGACTTTCCACATCCAGATGGCCCAACAAAAACAGTCAATTCTCCATCAAAAATCTCCAGATCGATTCCCCGCACTGCATGAGTGCCGTTAGCATAGGTTTTTTGCAAACTATTGAGGGTGAGGGTCGTCATTTATCGCTCTCGAGAAGGCCCTTGATGAACCAGCGTTGGAAGAGAATTACAATCAGTACAGGGGGGATAAGCGCAAGGATTGCTAGAGCAAAACCACGGTTGTATTCGGGTAGTCGGTTCCCATCAATTGTCTGCATCACAGACTTGATGCCCAGCACGATTGTGCTGTAGCTCTCATCAGTAGTCATCAACAAAGGCCACAGATATTGGTTCCAACCAACCACAAACATGATGATGAAGAGGGCCGCCATCATCGTTCGAGACAAGGGCAACAGAATGTCAATGAAGAATTTCCAAGCTCCGGCACCATCCAACTTCGCAGCTTCCAGTAGTTCATCTGGGACTGAACGGAAGAACTGGCGAAAATAGAACGTCCCTGTGGCTGAGGCGATTAGTGGGATGATCAGGCCTGAGTAGGAATTAAGCATTCCCAGATCTGCTACGACTTTGTAAGAAGGAATGATCCTGACTTCTAATGGAAGTAGCAAAGTGGTGAAGATGATCCAGAAAAGCAGCGTTCCTAGTGGAAATCGAAAGTAGACAATGGCGTAGGCGGCAGTCATCGAGACGATGATCTTGCCAACCGCAAATCCTACCCCAAGGATCATGCTGTTGATCATCATCATCGAAGCGGTCACCTGCTCTGTGAAGCCTTTCTTCTCTGTTAGCACTCCCAAGTAGGTTTCAAAAAACTGATCACTCAACCCCAACTGCATTCCATCACGAATGATCGTAGCAGGATCATGAGTTGAAGAAGCGAAAACCATCCACAGAGGTAGTGCTAGAAACGCGACACCCAGGATGAGCAACAGGTGATTCAGTAATTGGTAGCGAACCCAAAGTACCTTCATAATCAGTAATGAATCTTCTTTTCAAGGTAACGAAACTGGACCACTGTAAGTGCGAGTACAAAAAGCATTAAAACTACCGACTGAGCTGATGAACCTCCCAAGTCAGCACCCTTGAATCCATCTACATAGACCTTGTAAACCAAACTCGCAGCACCAGCTGGTGGACCAAAGGGGAAGACCGTATCAATAATGGCGAAAGTTTCAAAGAAGGCGTAACTGAAGTTAATCACCATCAGGAAGAACAGCGTCGGAGCAAGCAAGGGGAACGTCACGCTCCAGAAGCGACTGAATCCACTGGGATTGTCAATTCGTGAGGCTTCTAACACTGATCTTGGGATAGACTGCAAGCCTGCCAACAGGAAAATGAAGTTTACGCTTACCTGCCGCCACACAGCCCCGGATGTGATGACGACCCAAGCATCGATTGAATCTAAAGCTGGCTCAAACCAGGGTGGTTCACCATCTGGGTTCAGCAAGTCATAGATTGGTCCAATTTGAGGACTGAAGAGGAAGCGGGCAACCAAGCCTGCAACAGCTGGAGCAATGGCGTAAGCCCAAGTGATCAATGGACGGTAGGTTCCTCCACCACGCAATAATCCATCTACCTGCACCGCCAGCAACATCGCCAATCCAAGGGACAGGAAGGTCACACTGAGCGAGAAAATCAAGGTGGCAATCAGTGTTCCCACATATTCAGGATCCTCAAAGATGGTCTGATAATTTTCAAACCAAACAAACTCATTGGAGAGTCCCCAAGGATCCTCAAGGTAGAAGGAGAGTTGGATCGCCTCAAAGGAAGGCCAAAGGAAAAAGACTGCAATGATCGCAATCTGCGGCAAGACAAACAGGTAGGGGATAGGAGAGTGAGAGAAGGTAACGCGTTTCAAATTATTGTCTTTTTAGAACCGGACCCAGAGCGGGTCCGGTATGATAGAAAGGATTAGTTGTAGGTACGGGCAAACTTGACGAGCAATTTGTTTGCACCATCCTCGATGTTGGCTAAGGCAGTCTTTGCATCCTGCTTGCCAGCGAAGAGCTTGTCGTATTCCTCATACATCACCTCACGCACCTGGACGTAGAAGCCCAACTGGTAGCCCTTGGAATGGTCACCACCAGGGAGGTTCAGTTGAAGGATTCCGATCTCTGCATCGGGATTGTCCTTGTAATACCCCTCACTCTTAGCCAATTCATATGCAGCGTTGGTGATCGCCACATAACCAGTTTCCCGGTGCCACATGAACTGAACTTCTGGCTTAGTAAGGTACTCAAAGAAGTTAGCAACACCCTTGTATTCGGCATCGCTATGACCAGACATTGCGAACAGAGCCGCACCACCGATGAAGGTGTTGGTCGGCTTGTTCGTAACCGCATGCCAGTAAGGCAGGTAGGTTGTTCCAAATGGGAACTTCGCAGTGTTCTTCAGTCCACCGAAGGAACCAGATGAACCCAGCCAGATGCCTACTTCCTGATTCACGAAACCGTTCTGGTTATCGCCCCAGGCTCGGCCATAGTACTTGTAGAAGCCCTTGTCTTGCCATTCCTTCAACTTTGACCAATGGGTCACCATTCCTGGGTTGTTGTAAAGAATTTTGGTCTCCAAACCACCGAAGCCGTTATTGTTGGTAGCCATCGGCAAGTTGTGACGAGAATGGAAATTCTCTGAGAAAATCCAAGGACTGTGAGATTGGGCCAATGGCACATAACCAGCGTCTTTGAGCGCCGGAGCCACTCGCATCTCAAAATCTTCCCAAGTCGCTGGAGGCAGGGTCAAACCAGCTTTCTGGAAAGCATTCTTATTGTAATACATCACTGGTGTGGAGCTATTGAACGGCATTCCAACCATCTTGCCGCTGCTGTCCGCATAAAAAGAGCGAACACCACTGATGTAGTTGTTGGCATCAAAGCCAACACCGTGCTTGGAGAGCAGATCCTGTACCGGGAAGACAGCTCCCTTTGCATTGATGATCGTAGCCGCACCAGCATCAAAGATCTGGATGATGTGTGGCTGCTGCTTCGCACGGAAAGCTGCAATTCCAGCGGTCATGGTGTCTTCATAACCACCTTTGTACACTGGGGTGAGCTTATAGGTCGACTGAGATGCGTTGTAGTCTCTGGCAATTCGATTCACGGTCTCGCCAAGAGCACCTTCCATCGCATGCCACCACTGAATTTCAGTTTGAGCCCATGCAGATGGGGTGAACACAACAAATGTAGCCAGCAACACACTGGCTATCAAGTTACGGAATTTCATGGTCATCCTTATCTTCAAGCGGTTAAAAGCAACTGACCAAGGTCAGGCACATCAAGAATGTCTGCTCCATTTCCTCAATTCTTTTGGGCTGCATCCAACTTAGTTTCAATTATTCTGATCAATTCAACCTGCGGATCATCGAATTTTTGTAAAAAAATTCGATGATCCGGCTTCCTCCCATTGATCAAATTGATGCGATAGCCTACCAAATAGGAACCGATTGTATTGGAGCCTACAAACGTGATCAGAGCGGGCAGATTCCAACAAATGACAACCAATTTTGCAAATGATTTTTTTCCCAAGCGACATTCTTCTTATTTTCCATTTTGGAAAATGGAGAGATTTATCAAGAAAGTTCTGGGGAAACATCA
>DJYX01000139.1:1093-13336 GCA_002450295.1 Deltaproteobacteria bacterium UBA6967 | reverse complement strand
AAGCGGTCAATGATTTCAGAGGTGTTGAGCTTTGAGCCCAATCCCATGACCGCGTTCGGGTTCATCTCTGCCAAGAGACCTCCCTAATCTGTATGGGTGAGGGTGTCAGTAACCACTGGTTCTGACTGGAGTCGCATCGTGCGACTGATTGTGGGCTCATTCGATACTCGCTGTCAACTACTCTTGCATGGGTGAATTCTCACCGGCTTAGTTTAAGATATTGTTTCTGCATCAGGTTCGCTCCAACAAGGTCAGCACCGACTGTGGTACCTGGTTAGCTTGAGCCAGCATTGCAGTACCAGAAGACATCAGGATCTGGTTGCGTACCAGACTACTCATCTCTTCGGCCATGTCGGCATCAGCTAACGTAGACTCTGCAGAAACAAGGTTTTCTCGAGTCACTCTCAGACTACTCAGGTTCGACTCCAAAGCATTTTTCTGAAAAGAACCTAGATCGCCTCGCAAACTGGAAATCTCACTGACCGCCACATCGATTAGTTTCAAGGCATCTTGAGCTGAATCCACATCCAACACTTCAATATCATTCAAACTACGAAATTGGCTATCGTTATCAATATTTCGGGCCAGCTTGGTTGGGCTGATGCTCTGGATAGAGATCTTTCGTTGTTGCCCCTCACTGGGTCCGACCTGAAAGGCCAAGGAGCGCTGAGAGACATGCACGTAGCCATCGATGTCCTCCCCAACCATTGCACCACGCTCCATCTGGCGTAGAAGAGTGCCAGCAATTTTATTTTCACGACGGTTGAAGACTTCGTAAATTATATCATCAGGCTCTCCGCCGTAACGAACTGTTACACCCTCTGCCACAGTTCCTGGAGCTGCACTTAACAGTTGACCTCTACCAATAGCAGGATCACCACCACCAAACTCAGGGTTGCCTCCGATGGTTCCCTCTACGTCTCGTCCAGGGATAGCAGTCACCGCCTTATTCGCTGGAGTATCCATATTGAAAAAGTCATCAATCTCAGTTGTAACAGTAAACGTTGGTTCACTGCCATACTCCCGATGACGAATGACAATCACTTCTTCATTGGCCAATTTGTTGAACTCGCCCAGAATTTCTTCACTAGGATATTGCTCAAGCTTGTTCAATACATCTTCCAAGTTGTTGAAGTCAGAGAGGGTCTCACCCAGTGTATCCAATGGTTTGTAGACCATGACTTCAAGATTAAGACCGGCTTGATCAATCTGGCGTTGCATTTCGTTAGCAACGAGCTGCTGTAGGGCCAGTTCTGTTTTCTCTTTGAACCCGGGCTCTAAACTCGTGTTAGCCGCTTGGAGTAACCGCTCAACATCTCGATAAAGATCTAAGTTGTCTTTGACATTCACTTCTACAGTCCGGCCACCTTCACTGATGACGAAGGACTTGTAGATATCTTCCATCGCTAAGGTGTTTTCGGCAACAGCCATGGCCCGAGTTGCGGGCTGAGTGATATTGATCTTGTAACCTTCAGCTGGAGAAGCTTTTGTAAATTCCTTGGCTTCCACGAAGTCCATTCCATCACCTACTGCAACACCACTGACGGAGTTGCTACCATCTAACAAGGTACGGGTTCCGAACTGAGTATTTTTGGAGATGTTGCTCAAGGTCACCAAGAGATTTTCAATTTCACCCTGGTTGGCCTGCAACATCTTTTCATCATTAGTTGCTTCGTTGGCAGAGTGTACTGCAAGTTGGCGGAGATTAATGAGAATGGAGCTTACTTCACTCAGAGCACCTTCGGTGGTCTGCATCATGGAGATGGAAGTTTCGGAATTTCGAATCGATTGTTCCAGGCCAGTAATTTGCGCCTTCATCTGCTCTGAAATCACCAGTTCTGCTGGGCCGTCAGCTGCTCTATTCAATCGACGCCCTGAGGAGAGGCGCTCTAGATTGCGGCTGAGTTCTTTCTCGGTGTGATTCAGATGGCGCAAGGCGTTTAGTGCTGCGACGTTTGAATTGACCCGAAGTGCCATTGAGATTCCTGACTCAAAAAGGGAACGACGAAAACGAAATCCATTTGCGGTTATTATCGACGCCAGAGAAAATTTCTTTAGCGTTTTTTGGCCCGGCGCTTCCGATGCACTGAATGCCTGATGAACATATCGACCAGTGCTTGGATTTCTTTAGTCTTTTTTTCTTCTCTCAGATCTTTTTATTTTCCAGAAAATGCCTCCTGCCGAATTGTCTCAGTTACAGAACGCCTTGCTCATCTGGTTTGCAGAACACCAACGAGATCTCCCCTGGCGGAAAAACTATCCAGCTTACGGAGTCTGGATCTCTGAGATGATGCTACAGCAGACCCGGGTGGCAACCGTTCTTGACTACTATGACCGCTGGATGAAAGCCCTACCGAGCATCCCATCCGTAGCCGCAGCAAACGAAGCTACGATTCTCAAACTCTGGGAAGGTCTCGGTTACTACGCACGGGCTCGCAACATTCATCGGGCAGCCAAACAAATCTGTGAACAGCACGCAGGTGAATTTCCCAACGACTATGAGGCTATTCGGCAACTTCCTGGAATTGGACCCTACACCGCTGGAGCGATTGCCAGCATTGCTTTCGAGCAAGATCGTCCCGTTGTTGATGGTAACGTGATCCGTGTACTTTGTCGGTTGCTCAACCTAGATGCCGATCCAAAAACTGGCTCCACCCAAAAAAAACTTTGGCAAGTGGCCACTGATTGGCTCCCAAAAGGACATGCCCGTAACTTCAACCAAGGATTAATGGAGTTGGGAGCAACAGTCTGTCACGTCCAGCAACCGAGTTGTTTGCTCTGTCCGATACAGCCTCACTGCCAAGCATATGTTCACCAGACCACGGAAACGATTCCACGTCGTACTCGACGAAAAGCACCCACTCCTGTAACGAAAGCTGTGCTGGTACTCGTGTGCGAGAATCAAGTACTATTGCGACGCCCAGAACAAGGTTTGATGCAGGGTCTCTGGACGTTTCCAGAAACCCTTGTAAACGAAGAAGAGCCCTTGGTCGAGCTGCAGGCCGAATGGCAGCGCCGTAATCGGCCTAATTTTCAACTACAAACAAATTGGCCTACCCTGACCCATGCCTACACAACTTTCCTAGCGACCCTGCATCCTTTTTATTGTACGCTGACATCTATTCAGGCTGATTTTCCATTGGAGGCAGAGGAACAGTGGCATCCTTTGCAAAGTCTACCAAAACTCGCCATGGCCAAAGCGCACGGACAACTACGTCAAAGCCTGCTGAATCAAAATGATCAGGATTCCCCATGACATTTCTGGAGTTGCACCAGCATTTGGAAGAGAGAGAATTTCGGCTATGCTGGGAACGTGGCAGCCAACGTACTTATTATAAGGAGAGAGCAAAGTGGCTCATTCGTCTAGATTACCGACCCAAGCAAAGTGTCCCACAGGGTATTGAACGATATCTGTTAGATCTACTGATTCGAGAAGACCATGCTTGATCTCCCCTACAGTCTGATCATCGAAGCTACTGAAGATCCGATCATCTTTGGATTTTTCTCAGAGGAACTATCCGGATTCACAGGAGTAGGACACTCAATTGAAGACTGTCTGTATAAGGCACGCTGGGGAATGCAGGATCACGTTGCACTATTACGCGACCAGGGACTACCTGTCCCTCCCAAAAACCCAGACCCTCAGGTGTTGATTCGCAATGAAACACCACAACTGCTGGCCTAATCGAGCCACTTTTTTAAACAACCATAGATGGCACAATTGAAACGTTTCTTTCGAAAATCGACGCTGACCAGCCTCTCTAAAACCTGCGGCTGAGCGGCCAAACTCAACCCGGTCGGGTTGAAAAACCTGCTCTCTTCCTTGCCGCAGCAAGCTGATCCAAATCTGCTGGTTGGTTTTGAAACGAGTGATGACGCTGGTGTCTATCAACTCAACGATACCCAAGCGATAGTCACCACAGCTGACTTTATCACTCCACCCGCTGATGATCCGCGACTCTTCGGTCAGATTGCTGCGGCAAACGCCCTCAGTGACGTGTATGCGATGGGGGGACGGCCACTCACATGCTTAAACCTGCTGGCTTTCCCAGCCAATAAACTGGGACAAGAGATCCTACACGGCATTATTGCAGGGGCGGCAGAAAAAATTTTAGAAGCTGGAGCTGTATTAGCAGGAGGGCACAGTATCGAAGATGAAGAACCCAAGTTTGGCTTGGCAGTCACCGGCATGGTTCATCCCCAAAAAATCTGGAGGAACAATGGGGCGCGGGTCGGCGATTTACTGTTACTGACCAAGCCTCTGGGTAGTGGAGTTTTGCTGAATGCCAATCTGAAGGGCTGGGTCAGTCAGGAAGCAATCGAAGCGTGTTTTCGGCAGTTGGTAACACTCAATCGGGTGGCTGCCGAGACACTACAAGCCTTCAATGTTCATGCAGCAACCGACATCACTGGATTTGGACTGGCCGGCCATGCACTGGAAATTGCTCAAGGCTCTACGGCGACAATCGAAATAGAGACTGAAAAATTACCTTGGCTACCAGAAGCGGCAGCCATGTATGAACGTGGAATGACCACAGGAACTAACCAAGCAAATCGCAAACTGGTGGAGGATGATGTTGAATTTCCAGCTCAGCAAGTGATGCAGGAACTGCTGGTTGACCCACAAACCAGTGGAGGTTTATTGGTCAGTCTACCCGCTGAAGAAGCAGAAAGGGCTCTGAACCAGCTCCACAAAGCTGGAGTGCCAAACGCCTGCTTGATCGGGCAAGTCATCCCTAGAGGTGACAAGGGAATTCGATTTTTCTAATTAAAGAAATATCTCATCTGAGACCGAAGTATTCATCAAACAACACACTTCATGTTTTTCACGAACACAGAATAAATCTTCATCTAGAGAGCCCCACAATGAAAATCATGCTGAAGCCCTTCGCAATGCTACGGGAATCCTTGCCACCTGAAGCAAAAAACCAGGAATTGGAAGCTGGGAGTACCGTGACTGATCTACTGGCGAAATTACAGCATAACCACCCTACGCTAAAGCCAGTACTCCAATGCACAAGAGTCGCTTACCGGGATACGTATTTGGTTGCTGATGAAGTCTTGGAGGAAGGAGGAGAGTATGCTTTGATTCCGCCGGTGAGTGGCGGTTGAGAAGTGGAGAGAGGTGCCGACCTTGTTGAGGGCACCTAGAAGATGATCAGCGCTTAGAGAACTGATAGCTTTTGCGAGCTCCAGGTCGTCCATATTTTTTACGTTCTACCGCTCGAGCATCTCGTGTCAGGAAACCTTCTTTCTTCAGTTGAGGGCGTAGTTCTTCACTTGCTTCCAGCAGAGCACGTGAGATGCCGTGCTTGATGGCACCCGCCTGTCCTGACAAACCACCACCACTGACGTTAATGAAGATATCAAACTGATCACTATTTTCAGTCAGTTCCAGAGGCTGTCGAACCACCATTTGTAGAGTGCTTCGGCCGAAGTACTGAGCGAGAGGAACTTTGTTGACCAGAATATTGCCTGTACCCGGTCGCAGATAGACACGAGCAACGGAGGATTTTCGACGGCCAGTGCCGTAGTATTGCACAATTGCGTTCATAAACGACTCAAATTTCTAACGGTTTGGGTTGCTGAGCCAGATGGGGATGGGCCGATCCTGCATAGACCTTGAGGCGGCGCAACATTCCACGGTTGAGAGCATTTTTAGCCATCATTCCCTTGACGGCTCGCTCAATCAAGGTTTCTGGCTTGCGGGCTTGTAGTTCTTCGAAACGCGCAGACTTGATTCCACCTGGATAGCCCGTGTGATGATAGTACATCTTCTTCATACTTTTCTGACCGGTAACCTCAATTTTTTCTGCGTTGACCACGATGACGAAATCTCCGACATCACTATGTGGGGCGAACACGGCCTTGTGCTTGCCACGCAGTGCACGGGCAATCTGTGTAGCCACTCGTCCCAGGGTTTTTCCCTCGGCATCGACGATCCACCAGTTGCGCGGATGCTTGTCACCGGCTACGTCTTCTTTGCGTACGAACGGAGTCCTCATAACTTTCATCTCAAACGGAAGCAGCGGCTTCCCGCAGTTCTCTCAGGAGAGCCAGAATATTTGGTAAACTTGGAATAATATGGAAGCTTGGCTGCGAATGCAAGGATTTTTGTATCAGGCAGCCGTACTTTGCAGCATTTCTGCTCCAATTACTACGTTGCGCCCAGCCTCCTTACCCTGGTAAAGGCATTCATCTGCCCGCTTGAGCAACATATCTACGTTCTCAGCATCGAAGGGATAGGTGGCAACCCCAAAAGTTGCGGTCAGGTTGCCCAACGGTTGCTGTTCCTGGTAAGGGATCTCTTCTTCCTCCACTGCCTGGCGCAATTTTTCAGCAATCTTGAGGGCGGCCGGTTTATCACATTTTGGCAGGAGCACGACGAATTCTTCCCCACCGAAGCGAGCCGCTAGGTCACCACGTCGCACACTGCGTTTGAGGATTGCCGCAATCGAAGCCAACACCACATCTCCCATCTGGTGACCGTGGGTATCGTTATAGTGTTTGAAATTGTCGACATCCGTGATGATCAACGAGAAGGGCTGACGCTCCTCCGGATACAGCGTAACCAGCGCGTCCAGGAACTCATCCATACGCCGTCGATTGGCCAGGTTGGTCAGCCGGTCAGTATCAGCTGCATGCTCCACCTGCTCCAGTTCCCGTTGTCGATAATAGGCTACCTTGAAAGCAGAAAGCTTGTGCCGTAGATCGAACGTCGAGTAGGGGCGACCAAGAAAATCCCCAACACCCATTTGAGCGAGCTTCTCACGATTGCTTTCGTCGTTGCACCACTCACTGACCGCAAAAACAGGACAGTTGTGCAAGCCCACTGACTCACCGAGGGCTTCGAGTAACTCCTGTTCGTCATGGTAGTCATGGTCATAAAGTGGATCAAGGATGATCAGATCAAAGCGCCGCTCAGCTGGAGTCTCAATGAATTCCTTGGGACTAGCGTATTCAACGATCTTCATTTCCTTCCAGAGTGTACTCAGGGTACCTCGGATCACTCGTCGCTCGCGGCTATCGATATCCACAATCGCAATGCAAGGCGGTGTGGCATTTCCTTGAGGACGAGCATTCCGTCGCAATTTAGCCTGGGCTTCTGTGATCCGCAGTTTTTCCGCAAGAATACTGGCAAAGCTGAGGTAAATTGCTGGAATGTGGCTCATCTCTTCGGCCACACGAAACACATCATTTGGGAACGCAAGCACACGGGAGTCAACCTCGGCAGTGACGGTCATGGTGCGAGCTTCTGGCGAGAGAATTGCCTGCTCTCCAACTACATCTCCCGGTGATTCCAGGCGAGAAATGAACTCTCCCTGCGAGGTAACCATCAGCGAACCATGGAGCAGGATGTACATTTCGGGGGGGTCCTTGTCACCCTCGTGCACCAACTGCTCATCCTGAGACAACATCACAAGCTGTGACAGGCGCAGCATTTCCAGCAGCAGGTTCATCGGAATCTTGCGGAAGTAGCGACGATCTTTGATTGCCTCAGCGAACAAGTACAGTTCCGTGTGCTCTTCCTGGCGCAACATTGGTATGCGGTTCATGCGATACTCAAGAATCTGGGAACAGGTCGTATACAGAAAGATGAAAAAAATGAAAAAACATGCCACGATTCCCAACTAATCGCAAACCCTTGGAGACAAATCATGCTTTCAATAGCTGGATTGCTGATTGCCCCAGGATTGATGTGGGGATGGCTATTCTATCGTCTACACCGTTACCAGCGGGCTAGTCTACGCCGATTGGCTGCGCTATTCGTCGGTGGAATGTGCTGTGGACTGATTGCCCTGTTGCTCAACCACAGCGTTGAAAAGTACACGCTTTTTTGGCCTGGAGCCGAGGAAACCTTCCTCTGGATGGACCAAGACTGGCCACTCTACAAAGCTGGGTTCTGGATGCTAGTGGGTTTCAACGAGGAAACCGCCAAGTTGCTTGTACTGTTGTTACTCAGCTTTCCCACTCGGCATCTGCGTGAACCTTTTGACGGCATCCTGCACGGTGCAGTGGTCGCGCTAGGTTTTGCAACGTTAGAAAATGGCTTCTATCTTCAGCAGTATGGAGTAGGCGTTGTGGCAACTCGGACTGTGGTCACCCTTCCAGCTCACGCCTTCATGAGTGTGCCCTTGGGTTACTTTGTTGCCAAAGCTCGCCTTAGTCAGCTTCAGGGAGCAGATGCTGCGGCCGTCACTCGCTTATTGCTGGGAGGTTGGCTGATTGCTGCTGTACTCCATGGGACTTATGATCTCCTGCTCTCTTTCGGCTTCTCCAAGTGGGCCTACGCGCAGATTGCACTGATGGGGCTTTTCAGTCTATGGCTGGGGGTAAGCAACTGGCGCCACTCTGCGTACCTGCCAAGTCTGCACAAGTCTCAGCCGAGCAATCGCTGGTTAGCTTTTCTGCTGGGAAGTCGTTCTTGATGAAGTGGAAGTCTTGGGTGGCCAGGGAATGAAGGCACTCGTTCGCTCAACATAATCCCGATATTCCGGCTTGGCGTCCACCAGTGTGCGTTCCAGCAGTCGAACTCCTGAAACCTGAATGATCAGCCCGGTCATCAACAGAGGACCAATCATTGGCCAGTAACTTCCACTGGCCACACTGAACAATCCATAACCCCACCAGACCGCAGCATCGCCAAAGTAGTTTGGATGACGCGTATACTTCCAAAATCCCTGGTCTAGCACCTTACCTTTGTTGGCAGGATTGGCCTTGAATTGTGCCAACTGCCAGTCTCCTCCAGCCTCAAAAGCAAAACCAACTCCCCAGCAAAAGAGCGCCAACACATCAAACAAGCCGAAAGGATTTTCTTCTGCAGCAAGATACGGGACTGCCAGCAAGGGAGCCGAGATGAACCAAAGCAATCCACCCTGCAGCAAAAACACCTGAAAATAACTGTACCACCAGTAGCGTTCCGGTCCAAAATCCTGACGAAATTGCTGGTAGCGATAATCCTCTCCCTTGCCGTGGTTACGCCAGCCGATGTGCAAGGCAAGTCGTAGTCCCCAGATCGTCACTAGTCCAAGCAGCAGCATGGAGCGCCACGAGTCAAACTCACACTGCCAGGCGTACCACCAAGCACAGACCACAAAGCCTGGTCCCCAGAAGATATCAACAATACTGGCATTTTTTATCCGAACACTGACTCCCCAGAGAAAGGTACCTAAAATCAAGATAAGGATCAGCGCCTGTAGCCAAATTTCCCAAAAAGTCATTAAATCATCTCTCTCTTACACCAAGGGTACAAAGGCGTAGGAACCATGACGGGTGACGTGTCGTTTGCCGTCGCTCTTCTCCGCCCTAGTCATTACGCAGGAATAGGGATCTCCCACCGGAACCACGAGGATCCCTCCTTCAGCCAATTGCTCCCAGAGATCATTGGGAAAGCGAGCCGCCGCTGCGGTGATAATGATCCGATCAAACGGCGCCAACTCTGGAACACCAATCTTTCCATCGCTATAACGGACTTCCACATTCTGAATGCCCGCTCGACGTATATTTTGAGAAGCCATTTCAACCAGTTCCCTTCGACATTCCAGTGAGACCACCTGCTTGGCCAGCAGACCCAGCATGGCAGCGTTGTAACCGCTACCAGCGCCAACTTCGAGCACTCGATGTTGTGGAGCCACTTCCAGCAAGCGGAGCATCGTCATCACGGTAGTGGGTTGAGAGATGGTCTGGTTGGAACCAATCGGCAGCGGGTAGTCCATGTAGGCGTTTTCCCGGTGAATCGGGCTCACAAACTCTTCTCGAGACAACTGGCGGAACGCCTTCAGCAAGCGCTCGTCACAAGTCACACCGGTGTCTTGCCAAAATTGCTGTAGTTGTTTCTTGGCCTGAACCAAGGCACTTTCTTCTCGATCTTTCATGAAACTCAGGTCAAACAAGGAGGAGGCTGGCAGTATTGGCCAGGAAGCGGGTCCGCCCTTTTCTTCTTCACCCAATGTGAAAGCGAATTGATAAAAGTGTCGTGCTGGTCGATGAGCTGATTGCTCTAGGAGATCGGCTTTCTAAACTAGCCGAAGTGATTCTGATGATCTATTCATTCAACGAATCCAAGCTCGTCACGGTTTGGGCAGGCAGTTCCCAAAATGGTATCGGGAACTCCCGTAAGATCAACAAATTTTGCAGATGAGCCAGCATCTTCAAGGTCTTGGAAACTGCCAAATTGTTGTGCAGACGCAGCTTCAGCTTCCACTGCTACCAAAGCCTCCCGTACCTCGGACAGTTGCTCCCAACTCACTGACAACTTCCACAGTAGCTTCCTCTCGGCAACGTAAGATCAGCTGAGCCACTCGACGCCCAATCAGCTCTGCTGCAGCGTCCGCCCCAGATTCTTCTCCCAAGTATCGTAGCGCTAGCCGAATTCGACCTCGGTAGTCTGGATCAATGATACCAACTGAATTGGCCAGAATGAAATCCGTCTTGGACAAACTGGAGCGAGCAACCACCTCCACGTAATATCCTTCCGGAGGTTCGACCGAGACACCTGTGTCGATGAAAAAAAGTCGTTCATTGTGTGGCTCCACCGCCATTGCTGTTAGGTCAAGACCCACATCCTTGGGATGAGCCCGCTGAGGAACTGGCATGTCTGGATAATGAAGTTGCAGACGCAGTGTGGACATAGCTTACTCAGAGAAAAATCGGACAGAGGGTGTAGGATATATCTTCTGCATCTGGATCCAAACGAACTCCTACTCCCAAACAGTGCTGGGGTGGTGACATCGGCAGATCACGACCAGGACCGAGGGAAAAAGAGATAGCTCCGACTTCTTCAACTAGGGTTTGATAACTCCCACTTCCGGAACGACGTTGAAGTTTCTTATCAGCAGCACGAAAACGATAGGAGATGCGCTCTCGGGTATCATTCAGGTCCCCATCACGATTGAGATCTGCCAGTAAGAGTACTTCATCTGAAGAGACTTGTACTGGTTCGGCATCATCTCCCAGTGCATATCCAGCCTGGATCAACTCCGTCTTGAGCATCAATAGAAAGCGATCCAGTTGGCGTTGCTTCGCGGAGGTAGTGTATTGATCGGTGAGTAGCGAGGAGAAGTGCAGCAGCGGTCCCTGGGCGAGTGCCAGAAAGACGGCAGCGACCGAAGTCGCCAGGAGGAGTTCCAGCCAGGTAAAGCCGGATCTCATTCTGGCACGAGAGTCTTCAATGAATCGATGGCATGGACTGGTGCGTGTTCCCCAGCCATCAGTTCGGTCAAAGCACCATAGACTAGCCGTTGCTTAGCCAGCAGACCCTTGCCCTCAAAGGCTGAGGAGATGACCTCCAGAGAAAAGTGACCACCACCGCCAGTGACTGCCACCTCGGCGTCTGGAAGGGCTATCTGAACGGCTTGTTTGATTTGTTCGCAAAGTTCAGCGCTCATCGGTTTTACCAAGTGGGTTGAAAGACGTTTTCCTGAACAGGTGCTTCAAACTGGAAGGAAGTTTTGCAGCCACAGGAAGACTTTGCGGAAGGGTTGTTGAAGCGCAATCCACGATCCATCAGGCTGTAGCTCCAATCAATTTCTGTATCCTTGATGTATAGATAGCTCTTCTTGTCCACAACGACCTGCATCCCCTGTGATTCGAAATCGAGGTCAAAGCGAGTTTTACGGGCATCGAAATCAAAGGTATAGGTGAAGCCAGAACATCCACCACCCTTGACTCCCACTCGGATGAACACATTTTCTTCCAGCTGCTGCTCCTGCATGATTTTGCGGATCTCCTTTGCCGCATTTTCGGTCAGCGTAATCATATCGTCCTTTCAGTGACCTTCACTCACCAGGTTGCGATTCCAATCCGGAATTTCCACGACCACATCACTCGTTCCATCAGGCACACACTGACAGGCCAGTCGGGAGTTTGGCTGTAGTCCAGGGGCCATGTCCAGCATATCTTCCTCATCCTCAGTAGCTTCATTGCAGCTTTCCATTCCGGAACGCACCCAGATGTGGCAGGTCGAACAGGCACAGACCCCTCCACAGGAATGATCTATGTCGAGACCAGCTTCCAGAGCACTGGCTAGCAGAGAGCCAGGGAGCCCATCCTGAGGATGAGGCAGCGTTGCTGGCTGCACCTCAACCGTGACATCAGCCGGTAAGAAAGTGATCTTGTAGGGCTTCTGCGGGAGGACAAAATCGGGTTGCTGGATGTAGGGATTGACTCCGGACATTGTGCTGTTGGCTCCTGAGGCGATGCAGATGAGAAGTAAATGAATTAGATTAGCAGATGAAAAACAGG
>DJYX01000139.1:644-795 GCA_002450295.1 Deltaproteobacteria bacterium UBA6967 | reverse complement strand
AAACTAGATTAGCAGATGAAAAACAGGTTGTCTATTTTGAGAACTGGTAGGAAGTGTCCTCGATGCTTCGAAGCGAAATTGACCCCATTCCATTTCAGGTAATCAAAACGTCACCGTAACAAAGCCTTGCGCAATTTCTTTTCCAGTTCCA
>DJYX01000139.1:0-312 GCA_002450295.1 Deltaproteobacteria bacterium UBA6967 | reverse complement strand
GAAGCATTGACCAAACTGGGTTTGTTGCACCATCGCTGTTTCGAAGCTTGCACGAAGCAAGGATTCAACATCGGCTTGTGAGAGATTCTCTCGTCCAAGTGCGTTCAGGTGCAAGGCTAGGAGTTTGCTGAGGTCATGACCCCGACAGAGATTCCAGCCTGAACCGTACTCTGCAAACAGCTGCTGAGCCCGATTGACCATCCAATCGTGATCAGGTTTGTGGAGGGCGCTGGCCACAACGATTTCCCTTAGTTTGTCTTCTTGAATTTGTAGGGTGGGTGGGTCCAAAAATTCGGCTGCACCAATCTGCAA
>DJYX01000251.1 GCA_002450295.1 Deltaproteobacteria bacterium UBA6967 | reverse complement strand
TCCCTGATTCAGAACGACGCCAACGACTACAACGTGCTGGTTCATGGTAAGCTTGAAGGACCCCCAGAGTTGAGCTTGATCGACTTTGGCGACATGGTTGTTTCCTGGACTTGTGCAGAAGCAGCTGTGACTTTGGCCTATACTCTTCTTGGTCAAATAGCTCCTTGGAAAGCATTGCAGGCAACGCTCAGTGGTTTCAGTCAAGCCAGGCCACTCTCTTTGCTGGAGGCCGAGTTTGTCTGGCCAATGGCACTCATGCGACTCGGTGTGAGCATCGTAATGGCTGCAAAACAAATTCAGGAGCAGCCGGAAAATGAATATCTCTTGATCAGTCAACAACCAATTCGAGAGTTACTTCAACGCTTAAAGGATCTCTCACTGGAGGAAGGTATTGCCCGCTCCAGATTCGCCTGTGGCCATTCCCCTATCCACCGAAAGGTTTCTCTAGAAACTATTTTGGAAAAACAATTTTTTTTTCCAGTGATGGGCCAAGCTCTCACTCCCGACAACACCCTGCTCTTGCCACTGGGAATCGAGAGCCCTACCAGCGATTGGCTGAGTGGTGAAGTTGAGGAACAGTCTGCTCGCATTCAACAAGCCATTGAAAGTGCACAAAAGATCTTCGCTCTTGGACTCTATGATGAGATTCGACTTTGCTACACGGCACCTGAATTTCAGCAGGATCTAGAGTCACGGACCGTACACCTGGGACTGGATGTTTTCGGACTAGCTGGAACTCCCATATTTGCTCCACTGGATGGGACCTTCGTCACAGTTCATGATAACGCTCAAGAGCAGGACTATGGCCCTACACTCATGTTGCAGCATGAGGATCTGAATGGAGAGAACTTCTTCACGCTCTACGGCCATCTTGATCCAGAATGCCTAGCACTCTGGCAACCGGGAGACTTCGTCCAAGCCGGGACTCGTATTGCGAGGATCGGAGCATCACCCCGAAATGGCAACTGGCCTCCACATTTGCACTTGCAGGTAATCGGTCATCGAATGGGATGGGAAACCGATTTCCCGGGTGTCGCCTTGCCTTCCGAACAAAGTTTCTGGAAGCAGCTCAGCCCCAATCCCTATCGTTTACTCGGAATCCAAGAGCAATCCTGGGTAGAACCGGAAGGCCTGCCACAAGATTTATTGGCAAGACGTCTCCACATCATGGGACGCAACCTCTCTCTGTCCTACAAAAAGCCGCTCACTATTTTACGGGGAGAGGGAGTCTACCTGATTGATTCTCTCGGGCGTCGCTTTGTTGACTGTGTGAACAATGTTGCTCATGTCGGGCACTGTCATCCGAGGGTTGTCGAAGCCCAAAGAAAACAAAGTAGCCTACTCAACACAAACACTCGCTACCTTCACCCCGAACTCGTCAGGTACGCAGAGCGCTTGTGTGGCTTGTTTCCTGACCCACTGAACGTCTGTTTCTTGGTTTGTACTGGCAGTGAAGCCAATGAACTGGCGCTACGACTAGCTCAAGCCCACACCCAAGCTCAGGGAATGGTGGTGGTGGACGTTGGCTATCATGGGCATACAAAATCTCTGATCGACTTGAGTCCGTACAAGCACAATGGGCCTGGTGGAAAAGGAGCACCAGACTGGGTAAGAACCACTCCCATGCCTGATGCGTATCGTGGAGTGTACAGAGAGCATCACCCTGATCCAGGCTCAGCCTATGGGGGAAAGGTCATTGAGCACGCAGAATCACTCGCAAAATCCGAAACCGGGTTGGCTGGATTCATTTGCGAATCAATTTTGAGTTGTGGAGGACAGATTGTTCTTCCAGAAAATTATCTACAGACCGCTTATGCTGGAGTTCGCAGGCTTGGAGGACTGTGCATTGCCGATGAGGTACAGGTTGGTTTTGGTAGGGTGGGGAAAACCTTTTGGGGATTTGAACTACAGGGAGTCGTTCCAGATATTGTTACTCTGGGAAAACCGATCGGTAATGGACATCCTCTCGCAGCTGTGATCACCACTACCGAAATTGCAGAAGCCTTTGCCAATGGAATGGAATACTTCAACACCTTTGGTGGAAACCCTGTTTCTGCGGCAGTGGGTAACGCCGTATTGGATGTGATTGAAGAAGAAAACCTCCAAAAGCATGCACTGACCTTGGGGAATTATCTGCTTGAACGATGGAAGGGAATGTCAAAGCGTTGTCCGGCGCTGGGACAAGTTCGTGGGGAGGGCCTCTTTCTTGGTATGGAGTTCGTTGCTGATCCCGTACAAAGAATACCTTGTGCAGCTCGTGCAACCTATGTTGTGGAGCGGATGAAAGCCCAAGGATTCCTGCTCAGTACAGATGGGCCGGATCATAATGTGATCAAGTTCAAACCCCCACTGGTTTTTCCAGATTCTGAAGCAGAACGGCTTTGCAACAATCTCGAACAGATACTCCGGGAAGTTCCTCTGCAGCTAGCCTGAAAAAATCTACAAACCCCCACCTGAATTTCAATCTCAAATACCTTTCCTATCAATTGTCAAAGGTTGAAACCTGCCAATGAGCCAGTCCTTCCAACACACCCTTCGCATAATTTTGCTGCGCTTGGTAGAACTGCTTCGCTGGAAATTTCTGCAAATATTCTTTGACTTCTGGCCGAGCATTGCCCACGAGAATTCCCTTAAAACCTTCGTCAAACATTGACTGATCGTTACCACTGTCCCCAGCAACAATTGTGTTTGCTTCCTGCCATTTCAGTAGTTCCAGCAGGTAGCGCAGTGCTTTCCCCTTGTTGACCATTCCTGGCAAAATATCGACATAGTAACTTTCTCCAAAAGCAGCACAGATCACTTGGTAGCGTCCAACAGGCTCCATCATGCGCCTTGAAATTTCGGCTAACCACTCAAGCGGCTGTTTAGGGTCCATGATTGCGTACGAGACCTTGTAGGGTGTCTGGCAATTGGCTGCCTCCAGGCTGATCACATCATTTAAGTCAATCAATCGCTGATGAACTTCCTCCGCAGAGAAGCCAAACTTCTCAAGTTGTAGTTGCCAATCAAGAAGTGGTGTCGAAAAACTACCAAAAGGAGGTAGATAAAGTTCAACTCCCGTTTGAGCAATAATGGCGTCTGGCTGAGGCAACTCCTCATGCTTCAATCCGTGGAGCACATCAGGATAAGGCCTACCTGTGCAGAACATTACCCGAACCTGGCCTCCTTGTTGGAGACGTTGGAGTTTTTGCCCAAGTTTACGTAACGATGGCAGATCTCCAGTGAGGGTAAAGTCGATGTCAAATACAAGATTCCAAGTCTGCATTCGGTCCCAGCTGGTGATGGTTGGATTCAGGAGGTTTGTTTTGCCCAAAGGTACTGCACGAAGAACGCCCGGCAATAGCCAATAACGCTCTCTTCTATTCAAGAGTAGCTTAGCAGGCAAGGCTACAAGTAAATTTGAGCATAGCGCTTGCAGCTTGTTTGTGCTAGTATACTTAGCTTTGCTATTTTTCCGGATTTAGGCAATTCACTAATTGGAGTAACTTTCTATGGATTTCTTCATTCGCGAGGCATGGGCGCAGGATGCTGGTCTGGGCGGTGGTGACACTACCGCTATGCTCGTGCAGTTTGGCCCCCTCATTCTAATCTTCGCCATTTTTTATTTCTTGATCATCCGACCACAGCAAAAGCGCCAAAAAGAATTGCGAGCCATGCTGAATGCCTTGGGCAAGGGTGATAAAGTCGTGACAAACTCTGGTATTCACGGGACGATTTTCAAGCTCGGAGAAGACACAATCACCGTAGAAATTGCTGACAAGGTCAGGATTCAGATGGATCGTGGGCAAGTTTCCCGTGTTGTGCAGAAGGCCAAGGATGCAAGTGCCTCTGACAACGAATCCAAGGATGAGTCTTGAGCTAACTTTTCTTGGTACTCCAAAGTTTTCAGAATTAAAGAAACACCACCCATGAATGTACGTGTCAAAGGCTTGCTGATCCTGTTGGTCTTTGCGGCAGCCGTTTTTTATAGTCTGCCCACTTATCAAGCCTACCAACCTGGGGTTGATCCTCAACAATATCCAAATCGTGTGAACCTAGGGCTAGATCTCCAAGGGGGAATGTACCTCGACATTGAGATCAAGGTTGAAGAAGCCGTTAAGGAAACTGTTAGCCGTACTGCTCAGGAATTGGAAGATTTGTTGCTGGACAACTACGTCAAATTTGTCGAAGTCCGCCAAGAGAACAACGTCGTCATCTTGGAGATGGAAAAAGGGGAGACCGTCAATCTGACCGAGTCCCCCTACGATCGCTTATTAGTTCAGTTCACAGCAGCAGAGCAACCCAACAACAGGACAACGTTGACGCTCCTCCCAGAGGAGTTAACTCGCATTCAAGAGAATGCAATTACACAAGCTCTGGAAGTCTTGCGTAATCGCATTGATAGCCTGGGGGTCAGCGAACCCACTCTTCAACGTCAGGGGGACAACAGCATCATCATCCAACTTCCTGGCTTGAAAGACCGAGCACAGGCAATTGAACTGATTGGACCGCAAGCCGTTCTCGAGTTTCGTATTGTCAATGATGATGCCACTCCAGCCGCTTATAATCGCTACACTGAACTTGTTCAATACGAGGAAATTCGTGACCCCATCACGCAGGAAGTTATATCCCGCAACCCTTATGTATTGAGTAAGGAAGTTTTGTTGACTGGGGAGTACATTCGAGATGCTCGGGTGCGCTTCGACCAACAAACCAACCAACCTTACGTCTCTCTTTCCTTCGATTCTATTGGCGCTGATCGCTTCGCAAAATTGACTGAAAGAAATCAGGGCAAACGACTAGCAATTGTTTTGGATGACAAAGTGCAGTCAGCCCCAGTGATTAGAGAAAAAATTAGCGGTGGAGAAGCATCCATTTCGGGTCAATTCACTACAGAAGAAGCTGGAAACCTCTCTATAGTACTTCGTTCGGGTTCTCTGCCAGCCCCCATTGAAATTAGAGAAGAACGAACCGTTGGTGCTTCCCTCGGTGAAGATTCCGTTGAGCAAGGCCTTATCTCGCTGCTGCTTGGTGGGCTTCTGGTCTTAATCTTTATGATGGTCTATTACCGGCTCGCCGGTGTCTTCGCTGCAGTCGCCTTGGTATTCAACCTCTTACTTATCATCGCTGTCCTGGGTGGGGTCGGTGCCACCTTAACGCTGCCCGGCATGGCAGGAATCGTACTGACAACAGGTATGGCAGTTGATGCAAACGTCCTGATTTTCCAAAGAATTCGTGAAGAACTCGCAAAAAGTAACAACTTGCGCAGTTCGATCAA
>DJYX01000050.1:6905-8632 GCA_002450295.1 Deltaproteobacteria bacterium UBA6967 | reverse complement strand
GACGGTCAGACAAGACGGGGCTTACTCGCGTTTGTCACCAATTTTTTCATCGGGACGCGTTACCTCGGAAATACGGATTCCGTAGCGTTCGTTCACAACTACGACTTCACCACGCGCCATTAGCCTCTCGTTGACAACCACATCCATGGGTTCGCCAACAACCTTCATAAATTCGATCACGGATCCCTTTTTCAGAGCCAGGATATCTCTGATGAGCATGTCGTTGCGTCCGATTTCCACGGACATGATCATCGGCACGTCTTCTATGAATTTGGTAGTGTGCAATACCCCAGAGGTATCACTACTCAATCCCAAACTACTCATACGAACTCCTCATTATATTAGTGGGTGTTCCAGGTAGCACCCATAGAGCTAGTCAGCAGGATATGTACCAAGCAAAGTTCGTCACGTGCTGGCATGCATGCCGGAAAATGACCTCCATGGAATTATGTGGCGATCGACAAAATGTCGTGGTACGTCACAAAAACCATCATCAACAACAACACCGAAAATCCTAACATCTGTGTTCGTTCTCGGGTCGCTGCACTCAGGGGTCCTCCCTTGATTTTCTCGACAAGAAGAAAGAAGATATGGCCCCCATCCAACGCAGGAATCGGTAGTAAATTGAAGATTCCCAACTGCAAGCTGATTACGGCAATCAGGAAGAACAATTCTCCCACGCCGCTACGTACAGCGTCACCAATAAACATGCCAATTCGGATTGGTCCACCTAGATCATCTGTTGACCCCTGACCACTAAGCATCTGACCAAGAAAATTGAAGGTCGTTTGGGTCATGAAGATGACACGCTCCGCGCCTAACCCAATAGCCTCTCCAAGCGCATAGGTTTCACGCTCTGTACCCACCTGCAAGCCCAAGAGATAACGACCAACTTCTGGCTCATATTTAGGAGTCAGTTCCAGCAGTTTGGTTTGTCCATTCCTGACCAGTTCAACTGTCATTGGAATTGGATTGGCTGGTGCTAGAGGTTGGCTTTGCTGAACCAAACGGGAAATGTCCGACCAGTCTCCCACATCTTCACCACCCAGGCGCATGATGCGATCCCCAATTTCCAGGCCTGCTTCCTCGGCTGCAGAACCTGAGCTAATGACTCCTATGACTGCAGGAATATGAGGCACCCAGCCAACTTCACCATAGTTTTGCACTTCACGCATTGTACTCTGTACTTCAACCTCTCTTCCACTGCGCAGCACGGTCAGGGAAAGTGAATCTGCCGGTGTCAGCGTTCCCCATTCGGATTGAAGTCCTCGCCAATTACGAACCTCTCGACCATTGACCGCAATCACCTCATCTCCAGCTTGCAGACCAACCGAAGCAGCAAAGCTTTCCACCTTAACCTGTTGAACCACGGGAGGAGCCGACAGGTATGCTGGAGCATCAACACCCACCAGGTATACTAGCGGCATGAAGATGAAAGCAAAGACAAGGTTCATAGCAGGTCCTGCAACGAGAATATAGAAGCGTTGCCAAACTGTCTTCGAAGCATAGTTTTCAGGATCGTTGGCATCTTCGTCCATTACATTTTGCCCAAACAAACGGACATATCCTCCAAGTGGAATCCAACAGATCTGGTAATCCGTATTGCCTCTGCGAAAACCTGTCATCTTGGGTGGAAAGCCAATCGAGAAAGTTTCGACACGAACATTGACGTGCCGAGCCGCGAGATAATGCCCGAGTTCATGAATGAAGATCAGAAAACCCAGAAC
>DJYX01000050.1:0-6498 GCA_002450295.1 Deltaproteobacteria bacterium UBA6967 | reverse complement strand
GCCAGGGCATCATCCACCGAGTTGATGTGTTGGAGATAATTTGGACATTCCGGTTGCTGCCGCCAGCGATCAAGAAGCGACATCAGACTTTGAAGATAACTTGCGATGTGGTTGAAGTGCAACTCTTCATCTAAAAAAGCTTCCACAACCGCCTCATTTCCTCCGTTCAAGACTGCTGGCGCCGGCCCACCCTGTTGCAAAGCAGCCAAAGCCAAAGCGAGACAAGGGTAACGAACTGGATCAGGATTTTCAAAATGCAAAGAACCAAGTTTGCACAGGTTCAATCTTGGTAAATTCAAAGGCAGACGTTCCGGATAACCTAGGCAGTAGGCCAAGGGAATCCGCATATCTGGTTGTCCAAGTTGAGCAATCAGAGAACCGTCAACATATTCAACCAGAGAGTGAACAATGCTTTCGCGATGAATCACCACTTCAATTTTTTCCAGAGGAATTCCAAAAAGCCAGTGGGCTTCGATCACCTCAAGACCCTTGTTCATCATTGTCGCTGAATCAATGGTGATCTTGTTGCCCATCTCCCAATTGGGATGTTGTAGCGCAGCTTCCTTAGTAATTGCTGAAAAATCCTCCAGTGGCATATCTCGAAAAGGCCCTCCGGAAGCGGTTAGAATCAGTGAAACCACGTCTTCACGTCGATGACCAACGAGAGACTGATAAATCGCATTGTGTTCACTATCCATCGGTAAGATTCTGCTTCCACTTCGATGGGCAACCTGCATGAACAACTCACCTGCGAGCACCAAGGACTCTTTATTACCAAATACCAGATCTTTTCCGGATTCCAAAGCTTTGAGACAGGGAGATAATCCTGCACTTCCCACAATTCCTGTGACCACCAAATCTACATCAGGGTGTTGTACCAACTCACAATTTCCTTGGTCCCCAGAAAGAATTCCCAATTCAGACTCCGCGAACAGTTCTCTCAGTTGATTGACCTGATCCGAAGCCTCGACGACTACCTGCTTCGGTGCAAACTCTTTAATCTGATCAACAAGCACGTCGATTGAGCGGCGACAACTCAGTGAGTGAATCTTGAAACGATCGGGGAACTGCCTAACGAGACTTAGGGTACTGCCACCGATTGAACCTGTAGAACCCAGTAGTGCAATGGATTTTGGATTCATGCGATAAGCAGCATCCAGTAGTAAAAGAAGGGGGTCGTGAGCAGAAAGCTATCCAACCGATCCAGGGTACCACCATGTCCAGGCAGCACCTTTCCAGAGTCCTTAACGCCACAGAGGCGCTTCATTTTCGATTCAACCAAATCTCCGACCTGACCCAAAACTGAGATAATAAGAGTGAGCAGCAAGGCCATTGGCCAGGAGAATTCTAGCCAATTCACGGCAATCAAAGAGCCAACCAGCATACTCCCAACTGTCCCACATAAGCTCCCCTCACGGGTTTTCTTCGGGCTGATTCCAGGAGCAAGCGGAGTTTTGCCAAATTTGCGTCCACCAAAATAAGCAAGACTATCTGTGAGTACAATCACAACAAGCAACAGACATAGATTCAATTCCCCATGAGGGAGGTCTTTGATCAGTGTCATGTGCGGGAAACTCCAACCAACCCAAAATAATCCAAATAGAGCCCAACCCAAAGAATGCAGTTCCTCCAATTGCTGCTTACGGGAAAAAACCATTTCATGCAGAATCCAGCCACCTGCAACCAAGATCAGCATAGCGTTCAGGGCACCGATTCCTCCCAAGAGTGGGCTGATGCTCAGTAAAAAAGCGGAATATAGCCAGCCTCGCCGATTTAGGTGAACTTTCTGTTGTGACAGCATAGCTCGATATTCCTGCATTCCGATTATGACGACCACCAAAACCAGCAGACCAACCCATTGGGTAGTACCATAGGCTAGCGAGAGAATTGCCACTAACACCATAACCATACCACTGAGCAATCTCTGCGTTAGGTTGGAAGACCACCAAGTGGTAGGGCTCTCTTCAGACATGCAGTTTTAATTTCAAATAGGAAATGTTATGCAGAGACAGGAGTGATGTCACCCATCCTGCGTTGCCGCAGTTGATAGGCTTGCAAGGCTTTGTGAAAATCTTCTTTCGTAAAATCAGGCCAGAGAACCTCAGTATAGTAAAACTCTGCATAGGCGGCCTGCCAGATGAGAAAATTCGAGTGTCTTTGTTCTCCACTTGTGCGAATGATCAGATCCGGATCGGGCAGACCAGAAGTGTATAAATGCTGATTGATGACCTCCTCATTAATTTCTCCAGCCTGAAGTTCTCCCCCTTCAATTTTTCGGGCCATTTGCTGCATCGCTCTGACTAGTTCCGCTCGTCCACCGTAGTTGAGAGCAAGATTCAGTGTTAGGCCAGTATTGCCCTGAGTCACATTCAAAGCGTTTTCTAGTGGTTTGTGAAGAAATTCAGGAAGGCGTGTGGTATCCCCAGAGATCCGCATACTTACATTATTTTCTAGCATCGTTCCGAGTTCCTTCTGCAAATATTCGTGAAGCAACTCCATTAGTACATTGATCTCTTGGCGAGGGCGAACCCAATTTTCTGTGGAGAAGGCATAGAGAGTGAGGACCTGCAATCCAAGTTCCGCTGCTGTTTCAACAACGGTCCGGACTGCACGAACTGCATTGCGATGACCTTGGAATCTAGGAATCAATCGTTGCTGAGCCCAACGCCCGTTGCCATCCATGATAATGCCAACATGTTGGGGAAGCCGGGTAAGATCTAATTGAGAAGGTGATGGAGGCGATGGCATCTGAACTTATGAGCAAGCTATGGGGGACTTGATCCGAGGAAAATTGAGTTGCAAACGCTAAGTCAGGCCCACTCCCAACGCAAGATTTTTGTTGATTTGAAAGGAAGTTAACCAAGCCAAAGCCTACCCAAAGCAGACTGGTTTCTACCCCGACCTTCAAACCACATGGAATAGTGACTGAATTTCGCAAAATTCTACTTATCCAACTCCGCCGATTAGGGGATGTGCTGATGACCACCCCGGCAATCCGTCAGCTTCACCAAGCCATGCCTGATGCTGAATTCACCTTTCTGACTGAAGCTCCGTCTGAACAACTCTTACAATACAATCCGCACTTGAGCGAGGTCTGGTTACTGCCAAGGAAAATGACATGGGGAGAGAGCTTCAACTTCCTAAAACAACTTCGTCAAATGCGTTTTGACTGCGTGATCGATTTCTTTGGTAACCCCAGAAGTGCTTTCATCAGTAGACTTAGCGGGTCTCCCACAAGGGTTGGCTTTGATTTTCGAGGAAGAGCTTGGCACTACACTCACGCTGTTCCTCTCCAGCATAGAGTCGGCTACGCAACTTCCCATAAACTCCAACTACTGGAAGCTTTAGGATTGACGGTCGATACAAAAGATCTCTTACCCGAATTTCCAATTAGTGTGGAAGAGAGAGTTTTTGCGATGGGTTTGCTGGAACAATTAGGAGTGCAGCCAGATGACAGAGTCGTTTCTATCTCCCCAGTATCTCGCCAACCTTACAAGCGATGGCCATTGGAAAACTTTGCTCAACTCGCAGATTGGCTGATTGAACAGTACGGAGTAAAAATCCTGTTCGTCTACGGCCCTGGCGAGCAGGATTTTGTGGACACGGTACGAGGACAGATGCGTTACGAGGCCCTTTCGAATTATGATCCACCCAACCTAGCTCAGACTCGGGCTCTTTTTGAACAAGTGATCCTGCACATCGGTAACGATAACGGGCCAAGGCATTTTGCGGTGGCTGCGGACATTCCAACGGTAGCAATTTTCGGACGGCCATTGGCTATGAATTGGACTCCACCCAACCAAAACAGACATTTAAGTTTTGAATTCGATCCCGGTTGCAAGACTCAGTGTGATTACCCAAATTGTCAGTTGGAGTGTTTGAACACTCCCCTGATGATCGTACAAGAAGCGATTGCAAAACAGTTGATGGCACATGATAATCCAGTGTTACCAGTATGAAAATCCTGCACTGGTTACATACTCGAAATTGGGGTGGGTTGGAAAAATTTGTGGTTCTCTTTGCCTGTGAGTTGCAAAAGCAAAGTTGCAAAAACACGATCTTTTTCAGCCAGCGGAATGGGATTGCAGACAGTAGAGAGCTACTCCAAAATTCCACTGTAGAACTGAGGTCTGGGAACCATTTGGATCTTTGGCAAACTCTGAGAGAACAATCCCCCGATGCAATAATTCATTATACAGGCAGTACGATGTATGCCGCCTGGCTGGCGGGGTTGCTTAAATTACCTAAAAACCATATTAGAATTTTCATGCATGGTTTTGGTTATAAGCATGACATCTATCATCATTACCTTTATCAAAAATTTAATTGTTGTTTTCCGACTAGATTGACCCATAGTCAGTCCAAAGAACGGTTACCTATTCCTGAGAAGCGCCGCCATTTCCAGTATTTTGGAGTCCCTTTGGCTCGAAAAGTCCCAAAAAAATCATGGAATTCACCCCTCACACTGGTCTCGCTGTCAAGAATCGAACCAGCAAAAAGGATCTGTGAACTTGTCGAGGCAGTCATAAACGCTTTTCAAATAAACCCAAACCTGCAAGAGCGGTTCGTCATCAAGATTTTTGGGAAACCTCATGATCATGATACGAAGGGGCAGGAGTATCTGCGGCAACTTCAGCAAATGGTTCCCCACCAACTCACTACAAAGATACTTTTCCCTGGGTTTACCAATGAGCCGAATTTGATACTCGAACAAGCGCACTTCCTGTTTTTCACATCTCAAAATGAATTTTACGGATTTTCTTTGCTTGAAGCACTAGCCACAGGAACACCAACAATTACCGTAAGGCAAGGAAGCTTCACAGAATTGAATCAGGAAAATTACGGTCGATTTATTGATCTCGAAAACCCTGAGTCTGTGCAAAAAGTTCTTGAGGAGATCAACACCATGACAGCACTTGAATATGAAGCACTTCAGGATAACGCAAGAAATCGGGCAGATGCAGAATTTGATATATCGAAGACAACAGATCAATTTAGGCAGTGGCTAACCACTCACTATCCCAGAGATGCGTATTCTTCCCGAAAGGCTCCATGGGGATAGGGCAGAATTTGGAAGGAATCTAGTGCAAGGGAGATGGTTGGATTTTCAAGAAAATGAATGGGAACTTTACCGTACCAAGCCGCCCATCCACTAAAAGTACTAGGTGGACCTAATATCAGGTCACACTTCGACAAAGCAATTAGATCACCGATTACAGTTCCTGGCCCTGAAAAACATTGTAAGTCTTGCTCTAGGCTTCCTTCCCACGACACATCAGAGCAAATCAAGAAAGCGCAACTTCTGGGATGGTAAAGTTCCCTTATTTCCAGCATTTTCATCAAATATTGGTTTAGAGAATAAAAGAAACGACCTCCCACGAATTCTTGATAATCAGTCTGTCTCAGGTGAACTCCAACAAGAACATCTGCTCGTGATTTTATTTGTGTAACAAGCTGTGTCGCTTTCTCCTGATAACCATTCAATGGTGCTAAAAAGCTTCGGATCGTATCGCCATGCCGTACGAACCATTCTCCTGGTGAATAGAAATGAAGTCCCTGTGTGAACAAGATGTTCCAGGATTCTTGAATAAACTCATTCCAAAGTGAATCAGTTTGAATAAATTTAGAACTTTGTGCTTTTGCCACTCTTAACCCTGCATTCTTTGAGATGGCTAAGGGCTTGGCTAATTTATAAGCTGCGCGGTTTGACCAATAAATCCAATCTCGGGAAGCTTCAGAGGGAGAAACAGCTTCGGGATCTTTGGGAAACTTTCCCCATCTCTGATCAGCAGTCCCTTGAAAAAACAACGAATATTCAGCGAAAGCTGGATTCAGTAATCTCACTTCTTTCTCTAGCGCAAAAGCAAGCCAGTGTGCATAAAGTTGAAGACGGTTACCAAGTCGACCTGTTTTTTTGCTAATGATGATAGTTTTTTGCAAAAGTTGAGTGCTAGTTGAGTGTTCAGAATGAGAGCATTTCAATGATCTTGATGGTCTGTTGATATACCGATCTTGGAGGTACTACCAAACCAATAGTTCTGAATTCTTTTCGCAAGTTGTCGGAGAGAACATAGCAATTGTTTAGAAACACCTTGCTGAACCAGAGGGGTTTGAACCTTAAGTGCTGCAGATACTGAAGGATCTGTTGGACACTGGGCCCAACTTTCCAATGAACAGGAAAGTTGATCCCTGGCCAGCGCCTGCACTTGCAACCAAAACCCCAGATCCTCTTGCTGCTCAACTTGGTTGAAAACAACACGAACTTGACGTGCTTCCAAATCTTCCTGAAGTCTTTTTGCAATTTTAGGATGGTGGGCTGAAATTAGCTGGAGGACATCCCTCATCGTGACGACAGGTACAGAATTGATTGTTTGGAACAGAAAATTACCTATCTGATTGAGCAGGTTGCGATCTTTGGAAAGGTAATGCAGTAATCGGTGATAAATTGTTTGCCTGAGAAATTCCAGTAGATTCATCACAGATGGAGATTCTGGTCTG
>DJYX01000108.1 GCA_002450295.1 Deltaproteobacteria bacterium UBA6967 | reverse complement strand
ACTACTCCCACCCAAACGTAGCAGGAGGCTTGTGAGTGATATCGAAGAAGACAGAGTCAATTCCATCCAGAGCGTAGAGTTGTGGCAACAGTTCATGGAGAACCTGCCAGTCCACAGGGGCAAAGCGCGCAGTCATTACATCTTCAGAGATGACCGGACGTAGTACGATGCTATCTTGGTGACCATCCTGAGAAATCGGCAACAGGATCACCAGCAATTGAAAGATACGCCCCAGCCAGCCATGATTGGCGAAGGTTTCACTGACGTGAGCCTCAGCAGCACGTAGCAAGTCCAGACGAGGCTTGTCGCAGAAAGCACGGCGGGCACGCCAGTTGGGTAGCTGCTCTGTTGGTTGAAGAGGAAGATAGGCCACGACCCGATTGATCGCACGTACTTGATTGGTCAGTCGAATCGAATTGTTCTCAAGCCATTCCCAGTCTGTTGGGCCGAGCAGCACAGCCGGCTCTGTGTAGGTTCGTTGATCTCCCTGTACACCTACGCTGCGTACTGGAAGTAGAGAAGCCTGAGTGGGTGGTAGATACTGGTGCAGTGTGTCCAGTGTTTTCTTGTGTTCGGGTTGCAGGATTGTATCTTCACGGGAACAGAGGACGTTGATTGAAAGACCCGGCCCAGGAAACGGATGGCGCCAGACGATTTCTTTGGGCAGACCCAGTAGGTCCCCGACGCGTCGCACCTCATCCTTGTAGAGTTCTTTGAGTGGCTCAACAACTTGACCCTTGGCAATCAAATCCTGGATTGCATCGACTCGGTTATGATGAGACTTGATCACCTTGGCGTGTTCGGTGCCTCCAGATTCGATGATGTCCGGATAAAGTGTGCCCTGTCCGAGCAGCCATTCGTCCGGATTCAATTTTAATTCTTCCAGTAGTTTTCCCCGTACTGCTAAAAAGGTGTTGCCAACCTGATGTCGTTTCCGTTGTGGGTCCACTTCACCGGCGATTGCTTCCAGAAAAGCCTCGCTGTAGTCTCTGCCAACCACATTGTCATAACCTAGTTGTTCGTAGCGTTGGAGAATTTGCTCAGTCTCATTCAGACGTAGAAAGCCATTATCGATAAAGAGCCCGAGCACCCTTTCCTTGCTTAGGGCTTCGTTTAACAAAGCAAAGGCAACCGAAGAGTCCACGCCACCACTGAGGAACATCAGCACATTGTGCTCACCAACTTGCTGTTGAAGCTCATTCTTTGTCTGCTCAATGAAGCGTTCCATGCTCCAGCTAGGGTGTGCCTTGCAGAGTTCCACGAAATTGCTGAGAATCTGAGTGCCTGCCAGTGTGTCAGTGACTTCTGGATGAAACTGCAGGGAAAACAGCGGACGTTCCTTGTGCTGCAGAGCAGCCAGGCTCCCTGCAATGGTTTCACCGATCACCTGGAAACCCTGTGGAAGCTCCGTGACGCTATCCTGGTGGCTCATCCAGACCTGGGAGTTGTCGGCAACATCTTTCCATAGGGGAGAAGGGTTCAGTTGACGCAGAGAAGCTTTGCCGAACTCTCCCTGTCCCGTGTTGGCTACACTTCCACCGAAATGTTTGGCCATCAGTTGGTGGCCGTAGCAGAGGCCAAGAGTGGGCTGAGAGAGGTTGAGGATTTCTGGATTGAAGGCAGGCACGTCCTCAGCAAAGACAGAAGCAGGTCCTCCAGAAAGGATGATGCCCTTGGCAGCCTCAAGGCGGTCTGTATCAATAGAGGGTGGAAAGATTTCGGTATAGACCCCGAAGTGCCGGATTCGCTTGGCAATCAGGTGGGCGTACTGGCTTCCAAAATCAAGAACTGCCAGAAAGTCGTCATTGGGCATTTGCCTTTCCTCGTTAAGCAGGATATAAGTTCACGTCTTGTTGATAACCGTTAGGAGGAGAATCTCATGTTTGGCATCGGTCTGCCAGAATTAGTCATCATTGTCGTGATTGCGCTGATCTTCATTGGACCCAAACAGCTTCCAGGAGTCATGCGCTCCGTGGGCAAGGGGCTTGTTGAACTCAAACGAGCTACCAACGATATTCGTCACACCGTACAGAGCGAGATGGATAACATTGAGCGGGATCTCGAGGTGAAGGATATCAAGAAAGACTTTGAGAATAACTTCGGTGGAGTAGCCAACAAGTTCGGTTCATTGAAGCTCTCTCAGATGAGCACCGGAGACAAGCTGGAAGCAGTGGCAAATGCGTTTGAGAAGGGGCAGGAAGATTTGGCTGCACGCAAGGAAAATGTAGCGGCTGCTGAAGCCAAGGAAGCTGAATCAACCACTACCGCGAGCACAACAGATTCTACTGTTAGCAAAACGAACGGAGCTGCCACAACTTAACAGAGCTATCAGGAATCACCGCTTGTGGGGGTCTTTGTATCCGTGGACAGCGCGATCTGTGGCACAACGTTGTGAGTCATTGTTTCCATCGGAAGGCTTACTTCCAACCCAACGACCTGGTCCTCTTCTCGGCGTAAGCTGATCCTTCCTCCATGGGCGTAGATAATTTTGCGCCCGATCAACAACTCTGGACTCCCATCCGCTTCACTCATTCGCTGCGCCAGATAATCTCCCCAGTTTTTTGCCTTCGATAAGTTGGAGCCGGAATCGATCTTAACAGTAATCTGGATACGAGCATCTCGTTGCTGGCGTGGATTAGAGGTTTGCAGGAGCAACTGGAGCGGTTCCGTATTTGCTTGGCGTCGTACTTCCTGAAGCATGGCCAGCAAGGCCCGCCGGAATCCTGCTGGGTCCAGGCGCATCTCATCGGGAAGTCGAGTCGAAGCAAAGAGCCGCAGTGGGTGTCGACTCTGCTGCGTGTGTTGCCGAGCAACTCCCCGAAAGAATTTCAACAGATTGACTGCTCTGCGTTCAGGTTGATAGTCCTGATGGATCTCTTCCAGTTCCTGTTGCTGAGTATCAGTGTCATCCAGCATTTGCTTGGCCAACTGACGGCAGTGCTCCAGGGCTTTGCGAACCTCTGGGTCAGGAATTCTCTCCAGCAGTTGACCGACTTGCTCCTCCAACTGAGAGGCTGGTTTACGCAAAGCAGAGAAGGTCTGTGGTAGAGATCGAGCATGGTAATTGACCGTTGCCCGTTCGGCCTGAAGATCCTGTAGTTGGGCTTCCTGCTTGGCCAGTTGGGCCCGTAATTGTCGTGAGCTAGGGCCATTCGCTTGTTGACGTTGGCTTTCGTAATTAACCAGCTGCTGTCGCAGTGAGTTCAGCTTCTGATTCAACTCGTGGATGATCAGATCTGACTCGTCTGGCAGGGTCTGCGTAGACGCTTCGACTTGTAAAGCAAGCTGGGATCGAGGTATAACTTTGTTTTTTGTACTCTTTTTCGTCTGCACCAGCGATGGCCGTTCTGAGGTCATGACCTCTCCTGTTGCTGCTTAACTGACAACGTATTGCTATCCGTAATGAATTGCGTATGAGTCTCATACCTGCTGCCCCAACCCTTGGTTCGCTCTTTGTTCAGAGTTGGCAGATTTATCGCGCGCATCTCTTGCCTTTGTTGGGACTGACCCTGGTGTTACTGGTTCCAGCGCTACTGCTCAGCCTGAGCGGAGTAGATCAGGGAGAGAGCGTGGTCTTTTTCCTGCTGATGAGACTGTTGGAAGCAGGAGCAACCCTTGGACTACTCTCCCTACTGTTCACGGGCGTTTTTCCCACTGTGAAGATTTTACGCCGTTTGGGCAGTCGCGCTGTCTTGCGACCTCTGCATGTCGGGATCCTACAGTACTTGCTGACAATCCTCGGATTCTATGGATTGATGGCACCGACACCGTTGAACGTTGTATTGGTGACGCTCTGGCTGAGTAGCTTTGTTTTTCTGACCATTGCCCAACCAGTCTGTGTAGTTGAAGAGCTACGGGGACTTCCTGCCTTGGTGCGTAGCTTTCAACTGACTCGTAACCGGTTGAAACGAGCTTTTGGTGTCGTTGTTGTCGCCATGATCCTGCAGTTATTGCTCTTTATCGTGTTGCTCCAACTGTTCCTGCCGGAAATCAATTTCAGTGCCTTGTTGCAAACAGATCCCATGGCAGCGGACGGAGAAGACCTCGTCAAGTTGTTGGGAAGTGCAGAAACTCAGGCTGCCTTGCGCTGGACACAGTACCTGACTGCCTTGATTTTCTATCCCTATGCTTCAATCCTGACCGTTCTGCTATACTTTGATTTGGCCCGAGATGAGGCGGTTTGTAGTCAGGATCGCTTACAAGCCTTGGCGGTCCATCACTTTGAAATTCCTGCGGAATATTTTGAAGATCCGGAGAAGGAAGCAGAGGAGACCACCGACAAGGTGACGATTCGTGAGATCGGAACGGAAGACAAACAGTGAAGATTCATTCAGCAGAATTTCTTACCAGTGCAGCACAACCCAAGCAATTCCCACATCCAAGCCTTCCAGAAATTGCCTTTGCTGGAAAATCCAACGTGGGCAAATCCACGTTGATCAATTCATTGCTGCAGCGCAACCAACTGGTCAAGACCAGTTCTACGCCAGGTAAGACCCAGCTGATCAACTTTTTCTGTATTAATGAGCTGTTTCATCTGGTCGATCTGCCTGGCTATGGCTACGCGAAGGTGCCCGAAGCAGTGCGTCTTGGTTGGCAGGCAACGATTGAAGCCTATCTTGGGGAGCGTTCCACTCTTCGAGGTGTCGTGCTAATCGTGGATGTCCGCCACAAACCAGGAGAGCATGACCGCCAGATGAAGACATGGCTGGATCACTACCAGCGGCCCGTCCTAGTTGTGGCCAACAAGATGGATAAGCTCAAGCGGAGCCAGTACCGCAGTCATCTTCAGCAAGTTCGAACTACTCTCCAGCTGGAGCAGGACCCCCTGCCACATTCCTCCCTAGACAAGTCTGGGCGTGAACCTATCTGGTCTGCGCTCCGCCAATGGCTTTGAATCAGTACATTCCTGTCAGTTCTTCCTGAAAGCGCTCCTCGACGCGATTGCGCTTCAACTTCAGGGTTGGGGTGATCAGATTGTTGTCCACAGTCCACTCTTCGGTCAGTAGATGGAAGCGCTTGGGCCGCTCATAGTCCTGAAAGTCTGCTGCATATTTACGGAGCTCCTGCTTGTAGAGCTTGAGAATCTCTTCATCCTCGAGCCATTCTTCCAACGTGCCAGCAATATTGTTGCGAGACGCATAGGTTTTCAGGGCGTCGACTTCAACCACGATTAGCGCGACGTTGTAGAGTTTCTGGAAGCCGTAGATCATCACTTGATTAATGAATGGGCTCAGCTTGAGTGCTTCCTCCACTAGAGCTGGGACACAGTACTTGCCATTTTCCAGCTTGTAGATCTCTTTGACTCGCCCAGTGATCCGAAGGAATCCATCCTCGTCAATATGTCCGATGTCTCCAGTTCGGAAGCCACCCTCAGTAGTAAAAACGCTGGCGGTTTCCTCTGGCAAATTATAGTAGCCGAGCATCATAGTCGCACCGTGAATTATGATCTCTCCATCCTGCTTATTGGCCGTGGTCACAGAACGATCAATCTCAACGCGCACTCCTGGTAAGGGCTTGCCAACAGCGCCAGTCTTCTGAAAGTCAGGTGAGTTTGCGGAGACAATTGCCTCGGTCAGTCCGTAGGCCTCGAGGAGGGTGACACCGATATTCTGGACAAATTCAATAACCGCTGGGTTTAGCGCACTTCCGCCACTGTAAGCCATCCGCAAGCGGTTGCCCAAACGTGCTCGGACCTTAGAGAAGAAGAGCTTGTCACACAGTTTAAAAGCTAGTGCTTCCTTGATGGAGAGTTTCTCACCATGTCGTCGTTTAGCTGAGCAGGTCAACCCATACTGGAACAGAGAGTAGAGCTTGGGCGACTTGTTGTGGATTTGTAGGTGTAGCTTTTCATAAATTCGATTGTAAACACGTGGAACCGCAAAGAGCAGGGTTGGCCT
>DJYX01000174.1:3931-7900 GCA_002450295.1 Deltaproteobacteria bacterium UBA6967 | reverse complement strand
TGATCAACTTATTGAGGAAGACGCCCCTCCTTCAACGGTGATGAATGATCAATTTTATGCACCCAAAGAGCAGTCTCTCCCGGTTGGTTCCGCTCAGCTGATTCGGAGCGATTGGGACAATGATGGAGATATTGAGCTACTCGTTCCTGTCCCACAACGCAGCGAGGAGTCTGGCACCACAGATGATGGGAGGGTTCAAGCCTTTACCCTGCAACCTCAATCCAGTGAATGGCTACAAGCTGATGACCTGCCGTTTTGGATCCCAAGCGAACCACGATGGCACCAGTCTTTCGTCATCGAAGATTTTGACCTCGATGGCCACAATGACTTAATGCTGACCCAATCCGACAGTGTCTATCTGCAACTGCTCAAAGGCCCAAATTGGTTGGATGACAACAACACCCTCATCGTTGGTCTTACGCCAATTTCCCTGCAAGCTGGAGACTGGAATAATGATGGACTAACAGATATTGCCGTCGCTAATCGTGAAACAGATTCCATCTTGATACTGCTCAACAACGATAATGACAATTTTACGACTGCTGCTACTTTGGACACTGCCGAATATCCTCAGCAATTGATGCAGGGAGACTGGAACGGAGATAATGTGACTGATCTGGCATCTATCTCTGTCGGCGAAAATCTGCTCCAACTATGGAAAGGCAAGGGAGATGGAACCTTCGAAAAAACTTCAGAGTTAGATACGCCCAGCTCTCCTCAACAATTGGAGGTAACCGATTTCGACTGTGATGGCAGACAGGATCTGGCGGTTAGTAGTCGTAGTGCGGAAGTTCTTCGGATTTGGTATGGTGATGGATCTGGAAATTTTGGAAACCAGTTTGATCTGCCAGCTGGACGCGGTCCCTCATCTTTTGACGTAGCCGATTTCAATGAAGATGGAGTTCTTGATTTCGTAATCAGCAACCGCTTTGTTGTTGCATTCACTTCAGTCACGACGCTCACCGGAGACATGGCGCTGGTCCTCAGCAATGGAAGTTCTGCTCGTGGGACTGGGGCCTACAAAAGTCCGGAATTATTTGCCGCAACCCACCATCTGCAGGGAGACACTCCCGGAGACGTAATCATTGAAGACGTTGATGGTAATGGAAGGTTGGACCTGATGGTCGCCCTACCCCAACAAGCTAAGATTGCTCTCTTCGATGGAAAAGCGTTCCGTGGCCGCCTGACTTGCCCTTAGCCAACACAGCTCGAACAACCTGCATCCATATCAAAAATTGACCTGTAAAAAGCGCTAATAACGGGCGTAGGTCTTGCAACTCTGCTCCCACCAAACAACCCCCACTCACCATTTCATCTTATGCGACGTCGCTTTTCTTTCCGCCAATGCTGGACCACTGCCCTATTGGGAATTTTGGGCCTAAGCGGGGCGAACACTCTTCCTGCTGCAGAAGACAACGCTCCTATCTACCAATGGCAACGTCAATACTACGGCAAATTGAATGGACAAGAGCAATTACTCTACACGCGTGGATTTGAACGTAGCATCCTAAGCTTTGCTGATTTTGATGGTGATGGAGACGAAGACCTTTTTGTTGGCAAAAGTGATGGCCGAATTGCCCTGTTTCGAAACCCAGGTGACAACCAATTCCGTCTAGAAACTGAGGATTTCAGCGCATTTCAGGAAGATGTTCAAAATAGCCGCAAGGTCCGCGTTAAGCGTGTGATTGATGTTGGCACCAATGCAGCGCCTACCTGGTTTGATATTGATGATGACGGCGACCTTGATTTGTTTGTTGGCTCCGGGGACGGCACCATCTTCTTCTACCAAAATCGGGGGAACGCCTTACTGCCCGTGCTGGAGTTGGTCACTCCGGCCTACATGAAAATTCAGGTCAATGGAAACAGTGTCCCTAGCTTCAGTGATGTCAACGCAGACCGAGCAGCAGACCTGCTACTTGGAAATCAGCAAGGAGACACAAAACTTTTTTACAATCAAGGAATTGCTACCCGAGCACTATTCTGCCCGGATGTGCCCTCTCAACGTTCTCGGATCAAGGGCTGTGAAAAAGCTAGGACACAACTGATCGGTAATATTTCTCCAGAAGTGGATGCAACTCCAACTTTTGTGGACTGGGAAGGTGATGGGGACCAAGATATTCTGGTAGGTAAGTCCAGAGGACGTATTGATTTCTACCTAAATCGAGGTACTAAGCTTCAGCCCGAATGGGAATTAGAATCCAGTCGCTTCCTCTTCATCAACACTGGTGGATTCGCTGCTCCTCGCTTCTTCGATGTCAATAGAGATGGCTATCCCGAGCTACTGATTGGCACCCGCACTTCTCGAATTCTTTACTATGAAAATCGGGATCCCATCACTAATGGACTTAAGCAAGTAGCGGCTTTGCGAAGAGTCAACCTCGATCCAAGGAAAGCACCGCTGGCCCTGATGGAAGAAGCCTGCGCTCAAATTGACGTCTTTCCAAACTGCCTCCCGCCCCTGCTAGAAGGATTTGGCCTCCCCTTGGAAGTAACCACACTTGAGGAAATTGTGGAACGCAGCCTGCGTCCAAGTCCAAGCTTTCTGTCTACAGAAATTGGGCCGGATGTAGTGCCTGATCCTCAGGCATCCAGCAATGCAGCAGCCCCAGGCAACATGTACACAATGCAGGTCAACGCACCTGTGGTCAATGATGAGGAGACAACAACAGAAACAACTGAGCCACCCGTTTCTCGAGAAGCACGCAGCCGAAATCGTTACTGGCCCGTCACCGAAAATTTCTTCAATATTGGCGAACTACTCCCCGAGGATCGACACACCTTGGTCACAGCTGGTGACTGGGATGGAGATGGAGATTCAGATCTACTCCTGGGCAGCCGCTCTGGCGCACTCTATGCCTACATTAATCAAGGAGGAACTGAGGATCCTGATTGGTCTCGAGTGGAATTCCCTGCGCTTGCACCAAATGGTCGTAGTTTCAGTGCACCTTCCCTCGCTGACCTCGATGGAGATGGAGACCTTGATATTCTAGTGGGCCGTGAGGATGGCACCTTAGACCTGTTACGCAACGAAGGTAGCAAGGAAAGCCCCGACTGGCAGATGGCCGAAGTCCGCTTTGCAAAAATTGATATTGGCAGTCGTAGCACACCCTTGATTCGTGATCTGGATGGGGATTCTGACTTAGATCTGCTGGTGGGTAACAGCCAAGGCTTCCTGATCTACTTTGAAAATCAGGGTAGTTCTGAAAAGGCCAATTTTGTATTGGAAAGTGCTCGGTTTGCGAATGCACAGTCAGCCTCCGGTAACGCAGTCCCTGCAATTTTTCAGTGGGATGACGATGAGAACGCGGATTTACTGATTGGTGAAAGCAGTGGCACGCTGCAATTGTTGACTCACCAACCACAACCCAGCTATCCCGTCAGCCTTGGTTGGCAGCAACAAGCCCAGATTTGGCAAGATCTCGAAACTGTTGGCAGTAGTGCACCATTCCTGGTTGATCTGAACGGAGACCAACAGCAGGATTTACTAGTTGGAGATGAAGATGGACATCTGCTGAGTTGGTTGTTTATTGGTAAGCAGCAACCTACAGACATCGCTCTACCAGAACCAGTGATGACGGCAAACACCTTGGAGCGACCAAGAATTGTAGAAGGCCAGGATTTCGCTGATCTGCCCCCAGCACCTACAATTCAGGTAGTTCCTCCACCAACTCCAATCTTACCTCGTGAGCCAATTTATGAACTTGTGAGTCAGCGATTCGCAGGGCAAAACTTTGGGAATCGTGCTGTACCAGCATTATTGGATTTGGATGGAGATGGTGACTTGGATCTGATCGTTGGGAACCGTAGAGGAGAATTAAGAAGTTTCCAAAATGACCCAGAAAATGGATCAGATCGCTGGAATTTAATGGATGAGAATTTTCTGGAATATAGTGGTGGAGCTAACGCAGCTCCTGTCTTTGCTGACGTAGATAGTGACGGTGACAAAGACCTCTTGGTCGGCAATGAAAG
>DJYX01000174.1:0-3536 GCA_002450295.1 Deltaproteobacteria bacterium UBA6967 | reverse complement strand
ATGAATGGTGTGACCAGCGGACGCAATTCGATCCCTGCCATCTACGACGTCAATCAAGACGGCCGGGCTGATTTGCTCCTTGGCAACTTTGGTGGCAATATGCGCCTGTATCTTCAAGAAGCCAATGGTACAGGTTTTCGATTCCGGCTCTATCATAGACGATTTCTTGATCTAGACGTTGGGCTGGGTGCTGTACCGGTCTTTGCTGACTTTAACAATGATCAACAAAATGAGTTAGTTGTCGGTTCTGATGGAGGCAGACTGATCGAATTTCGCCCTGCAGATGCTACCCAGGACACTCCTTGGGGGTGGAAACTGAATGATGGACCCCTCGCCAAGCTGAGCATGCCTGTTGGGGGTGTACCAGTTTTTGTTGACTACGACTCTGACGGAGATCTGGATTTAATTGTGGGCACTGAAGCAGGGGATCTGCAATTCTACCGCAACAAAGCCATCGAAGAGAACTAGACGGCCAGAAACAGGCCAATTGACTGGCACCGAACTTGAATCTGGTGCTACCCACTCTGGCAGCACACAGCGAGTTTACTTGCAAAAGGCAATCATGTTTCGTAAGGGATTTCGGCTACTACTGATCTGGGGGCTTTTCCTAACCATAGCCTCACCAGCCTGGGGAGTGCGGGTCAAAGACATCGCAAATCTGCGGGGAGCCCGTGATAACCAACTGATCGGCTTTGGGCTCGTTGTGGGTCTGGATGGCACTGGAGACAGTCCAGGGAGCTTACTCTCACGCAAGCCAATCGTTAACGCCTTGGAGCGAGTTGGAATCAGTCTAGCTAGCGAAGACATCAGTGGTCAGAGCATTGCCGCAGTTTGGTTGACAGCCACGCTGCCTGCTTTCTCCAAATCTGGCCAACGTCTGGATGTGACAGCAGCTACTATTGGAGATGCAGTATCTCTACGTGGTGGTGTCTTGCTGATGGCACCGCTGAGAGGTCCAGATCGCTTGGTCTATGCGGTAGCTCAAGGCCCGATCTCTGGTATCCCACAAGGTGTCAGTCGTGCGGAAGCCTTGCCTCCGGAGGAACTAGCTGGATTACCGGTGGGAGCCCGCATGGTTGCTTCTGTTGGTGCAGTTCCAGGCGGAGCTTTGGTAGAACGAGAGATTAATTTAAATCTAAATAGTCGTGCTCGGCTATTCCTAAATCTTAAATCTCCAGATTTTACGACGGCGTTCCGGCTCGCAAAGCTTATTGACCAGAATTTGGGATATCGCACTGCAAGAGCAAAAGACGCGGGTACTGTCGAAATTCTTGTACCAGATAGTTATCTTGGACAGACTGTCGAGTTAATTTCCCGTATAGAAAATATGGAGATTACCCCAGACAGTGTGGCACAGGTAGTACTTGATGAACGCTCTGGCACCGTGGTCATGGGTGGTCAGGTACGAATTTCCCCAATCGCAATCTCTCAGGGTGGCCTAAGCATTCAGGTCAAAACTCCCGCTGCTGACCCTGAAGCCAACCCAGAGGGAAATATCATTGAGTCGGGAGTCTTCATGTTCAAGGGGGGAGCAGACTTGAAAGAAATCGTGGATGGTTTCAACAAAATTGGAGCCTCCAGTAAAGATCTGATCGAGATGCTCAAGGCTGTTAAAGCAGCCGGTGCCTTGCACGCAGAACTCATCATTCAGTAAGGAAACCATGAAGCTCAATCCTGCGCTGATGCCTTTGATGCAGCGCACCATGCAAACAGAAGAGACGAGCAAACTAAACAATGATGATGTCCGACTGCGCAAAGCCGCAGAGGACTTCGAGGCACTACTCACTCAGCAGATGCTCAAAACCATGCGAGAAGCTGGATTTAAGTCGGACTTGCTGCCGGAATCCAATGGTGAAAAGATCTTCCGCTCCATGTTGGATGAACAGTACGCCCAATCTATGGCTCAGTCTGAAGGATCTTTGGCAGAAGCACTATTGCGCCAACTAAAACCTCCAGCAAAAAAATTCTGAAAATTTACTCAAGTTTCTGGCACAACTGCCGATACAGTGAGTAAGCAAGTTTTTGGATTGCTCCCACAGCGAGAAATCCATTTTTCTTTGTTTGTAATCACACTATCGTGACAACCTCTTCAAGTTGATCACGATCATCTTAGCCCGACGAGGTGCCCATGAAGGTAACAAACCAGCCGCAACCCCTTTTGCAGGATGCACGCGGTGGACTCCGAACAGAGGGTCAGGAAGTTGCTCGGCGTGACCAGCAGTTACGCAAAGACAACTTTGTTACAACCTCATCCTTCACAATCGACAAGCTCAAGCAACGCATTGCTGCTGAGCCCGAGATTCGCATGGACAAGGTTGCTAGTCTCCGTGATCAACTGCGCAACAGTGAATATAAAGTAGACACAGCCCGATTAGCTGACAAGATGTTGACAGAAGCACTCAACGAGGAACTCTCCTGACCACTAATGTCAGTTCCCAAAAAAATGCGCTAGTTTCTCTGCAGGACATCCTGAAAACAGAGATTGAGTTGCACCAAACACTTTGGGAACAACTACAGGAGGAAGCCAGTGGGTTTGGCGTTCTCAGTGGAAATGAGTTGCTCAGGATTCAGAGAGTGAAGGACAAGATTGTTGAACAGGTGATTCGGCAGGAAGAAAAGCGGATTTCTCTGGTTGACCAATTTCCTCGGCTCTGGCCGCAGCAACCCAGTCCTTTCACCCTCAGTGTGATCATTCAACTGGCACCCGCTGATCAGGCTAAGGCTTTGCAATATTGCTTTGATGAGTTGCAAAACATCTTATCAGAGATACGCATCTTAGCTGAACGCAACAGTTTAGAATCCTCGGCTAGATTAAAATCTGTGGAAGCCTCTATGCGATTCTTGACAGAAGGCTCCGGTCGACAACAAGCGACCTACTCTGGTTCTGGAGAATTGCAGCATTCTGGTAGCAAAGTTTCGCGAACCTCTGTCTAAAAACGACCCCAGCAGACTATTATGTCCCTGACTCACGCTCTGAATATGGGCAGCCGTTCACTCTCTGCACAACAAAGAGGTGTATCGACTGCTGGCCACAACATTGCCAATCAGAATACAGAGGGCTTTTCACGTCAGGAAGTCAGCACTCGAGCCGCACAAGCAGATCCTACAGGACTTGGCGCAGGCGCTGAAGCTCTCCCCACCAAACGTGTATACGATCAGTTTCTCCAACGCAAAATTCTACAAGAGTCACCGCGGTCAGGCCGTTATGGCGTTCGCGAAAATGTTCTAACGAAGTTGGAAGTCATCTTTGACGAAATGAACAACAACGGTATTCGTCGTTCAATGAACGATTTCTGGGATTCTTGGGCACAACTCGCCAATCATCCAGAATCTGATTCAGCTCGGGCGAAAGCGAGAGACATGGGGGATCGACTGGCAACTCGATTTCGAGACACCAACGCTCAACTTCGTAGCCTACGCAACGAAACTAATTCTAGAATTGGGGCCACCGTCGAAACTATCAATGAGCACGCCAGAAAACTTCAGGAGCTAAATCGTCAAATCTTTTCCTATGAAGCTGGTGGTGGTCGCCACGC
>DJYX01000192.1 GCA_002450295.1 Deltaproteobacteria bacterium UBA6967 | reverse complement strand
GGGGCAGCCTTCTCCAGACCGCCTCGCTCTACTACTTCCCTAAAATCTTACCTATGAAAAAGCCACAACAGCGTCGACAGGGTGATCGGAGCCAGTAAAGTGGTGATGAGCATTGCGTTGCTGGCCAGAGCGACATTGACCTGATAACGAGAAGCGAACAGATAGGGAGTCACCCCAACGGGTTGAGCCGCAATCAGAATCGCCACATGCACCCAGAGTCCGTACTCCAACTGAAAAACTACTAGTGCTAGGAAAGCAACAATCATTGGTTGCAGGAGTAGTTTTGCCAACACCACCATCCCCATGTCCTTCCAGCGTCCAGCTATCTGAAACCGAGTCAGTGTCGCCCCCAAAGCAAACAGCGAGCATGGAGTAACTGCATCCCCCATTAATTCGGCGACAGGATCCAGTGGCTCCGGTAATTGGAGGTTGAACAGATTCATCAGAATTCCGGAGACCAGGCTCAGGATGATTGGGTTGGTGGCAATACCCCGCAGGGCATTTCGGGTAACTTTGGAGAGCGAGGCATTGCGCCCCTTGGCAATTTCCATCAAAGTCGTGATCACCGGCAGGAGTAACGTCGAATGCAGACTGATGATCAGGAACAAGGGCACGGTTGCCTCTTCACCAAACGCCATTAAGACTACTGGGATGCCGAGCAAAACTGTGTTTGGAAACGTGCTTGTGAAGCCGTGCATTGCGCTGTCTCTAAAATCTCGTCGTAGCAAAGTCCGACAGCTTAGAAAGCCCAGTGTCATTACGCTAAACGAGGCTCCATAGTAGGAGAACAGAAAGGCCCAAGGTACTTGGTCAGGCAATGAGGAGCGGGAGATCGTCTGCACCAACATCACCGGAACCGCAAAGTGGTAGGTGAAATCACTCAGACCATCCACGGTAGATTCCTTGACCCAGTTGAGCTTGGATGCACCATAGCCCATACCAATGATCGCGAAAACCGGGAAGATGACGTCAAAGATGGGATTCAATCGCACAACCTTAGGGAAGTTAGTCTGGGGGAAGGGCTAACTAGTTCTGGCGAACTTTCAAACTATGGTTGCTGGAAGAGTAGACAACAATCGGAGAATTTACAAAGGGATCAAGTGTTTTTGGTTAGCGCTTTCCCCTCTGGATTGAAGAGATGAACATATTCAGGAAGAAATCGCATGCGGACCTTGGTTTCTTCTTCTAAGAAAGAGTTGCCATTCTGGCGCACCAGGACAGTGGTTCCTGCTTCCAGATCCACATGCAGAAAACTGTCTGCCCCAAGACGTTCCACCACAGCGATTTTTCCGTGCACTGGCCCTTCAGAATCCAGTTCGATGTGTTCTGGTCGAATACCCATTTGGACAGCACTTTCTGCTGCTCCTGTCAGAGTTCGATCGCTCTTCAACTCAGAGCCGTCTTCCAGGCGAAACTGCCCTTCACCGAATCCTTTTCCGCTGAGAATGTTCATCATTGGAGAACCAATGAAGGTCGCCACAAAAAGGTTTGCAGGGTTCTCATAGAGCTCCAATGGGGGTCCAATTTGTTCGATTTGCCCCTCTGAGAAAACCACTATCCGGTGGGCCAAGGTCATCGCTTCCACCTGGTCATGAGTGACATAGACCATCGTGCTGCGTAGACGTCGGTGTAGACGAGCAATCTCTACGCGCATCTGTACCCGCAGAGCCGCGTCCAGGTTGGAAAGAGGTTCATCAAAAAGGAAAGCCAGGGGAGCCCGTACAATCGACCGTCCGATAGCAACACGCTGACGTTGACCACCCGAGAGCTCCTTGGGTAGACGATCAAGCAGGGGTCCCAGCTGCAATACATTGGCGGCTTCCTTGACAGCAGCAGCCACTTGTTCCTTTGGCTCCCCAGCCATTTTCAGAGGGAAGCCCATGTTGTCACGCACTGTCTTGTGAGGGTAGAGGGCATAGGATTGAAAAACCATTGAGAGGCTTCGTTCTGCAGGGGGCAATCCGGTGACGTCTTGATCTCCAATGATGATCTGTCCTTCTGTCACTTCTTCGAGGCCCCCGATCAAGCGGAGCATGGTAGACTTGCCGCATCCAGAAGGTCCAACGAAGACAACGAATTCACGGTCTTCGATTTCAAGATCGACTCCTCTTATGACCTCAACTTCCCCAAAACTTTTGTGTACATCACGCAACACAATGCCTGCCATAAAGCCTCAAGAAAAACGATTCAAGAAAGTCATTTGGAACTTTTTCATTAACCTCAACCCTTCACACTACCAGCTGTCAAACCCTTGACCAGAAAGCGTTCGGCCCAGAGGAAAAGAATCAAAATAGGCACGGTGGAGATCACGGCTCCAGCCATCAGGTGCTGTCGGGGAACTTCTGAAGAATTCAACGAAACAACTCCTCGAGGGAGCGTGAAGATGCTCGGATCATCTAAAAACATGAACGCAAACAGAAATTCATTCCAGGCAATCATGAACACGTATAACCCTACTGAAGCTAGTGCCGGTATGCTCAGGGGCATGGTTACCTGTCGGATAGCGACCATGCGCGAACAACCGTCCATCAAGGCTGCTTCTTCCAACTCTGGCGGAATGCCACGAAAGTAGCCCTGCAGCATGTATAACGCTACAGGTAGCGTGGTCGCAGGGTAAACGATCAATAGCCCCAGTAAGCTGTTTCGTAGGCCCAATTGAGAAAAAATCACGTAGAGCGGGATCACCAAGACAATGGCTGGGACCAGATAAATCAGCAGAATGGAGCGAGAGAGCACCTTGCGCCCTTGGAAGCGTAGCCGGGCCACAGCGTAGGCCCCCGGTATGGCAAACAGCAGCGTCAGTGCAACCGTAGCCAGTGAGACAATCGCAGAAACCCCAATGTAGCGGCCAAAATTGAAATCTCTGAACAATTCAACGTAGGAACGGAAGATTGCCCAGCCGTCCTGTCTCCAGTTAGGCATCAAATCCAGTGGATTCATCAAGAGCGCTTGCTGTGACTTCAGGCTGGTCATCAGCATCACATAGAATGGCAGCACTACAAGCACTGTAAAGAAGAGAAAGCCAAATACCTGAAGGCTGGAGAGGATGCATAGCTCCCAGCGTCGTCGATTGAGAACACCCGGACCCAATGTACGAAAACTGAAGACCAGCACCATCACCAACAGTAAAGATCCCAGCAGAGCTCCCAGACTTTGCAGCAGCGGATTTGCTTCCGAATTTTGAAATGGGGTATCAGTAGCGAGCAAGTGGAAGAGCAGAGAGATGCCAAGTATGAAGCCTCCAATCAAACCGCGAGTTCTACGTTCTATGGGAATCA
>DJYX01000115.1 GCA_002450295.1 Deltaproteobacteria bacterium UBA6967 | reverse complement strand
GAATTATTGCGCATTTCTGCACTCGCAGCTGCTTACGACATCCCAGTTGTTCCACATGGCAGTGGTGCCTACAGCTATCACTTTGTGATTACTCAGCCGCACTGTCCTTTCTGCGAATACTTGAACACGAGCCCAGACTGCCTGAGTTTTCCTGCTGTTTTTGGGAATATGTTTGAAAATGAGATTCTCCCAGAAAATGGGCGTATAAGACTGACTGATGAGCCTGGATGGGGTTTGCGTATCAATAGGGAAGAACTCAACTTAAAGCGGGTTCAATACTAGGCTCTCCCATATCGATTAAATTAAAATCAGTAATGAACGTTGATTAAATTAAGTACATGTTGTTTCTGCTCTTGATATAAGTCAAATCGGGTTAGATTCATGATCGAAATGCCAGCTATAAATTCCAAAGAAGTATTTGTTTCAGCTCATCATTTGGGTGCACTCCATTCACTTGTTGAGGGAGTTTGGAATCACATTAGCTACGATGATCCACTTCATCCTAAGACTGTCTTTATGACACCTGGCCACGTTCATTGGGATCTTGTTAACTTAAACAATATCGTAGTTTTTGATAAAGAAACCGAATCATTTGTTGGCAAAGCCAGGCCATTGAAAGCTGCGTCTTACTTTCATACTCCAGTTCACAAGCACTTGGACACTCACAAGTGTGTTTTCCATATTCATACCCCGTCCATTACTACAGTTGCCACCAGAACTGATTTTTTGTTTGAACCACGATTAACTCAGCATTCATGCTGCTTCATGGATTCATATGGTTATTTCAATGAATATGATTCAATTTCGGAAGAGCTAAACATACAAAGACTTGTTGAGGCTTTTGAGAATAAAAACGTTCTATTTCTCAAAAATCATGGCGCACTTGTATCTGGAAATTGTATTGAAGAGGCTTTCATGTCGACTTATATGCTTAATATTGCTTGCTCTTTCCATCTGTCAGTCTTTGGAAGCAACAATAGTTTTGATCTGATCCCAATTCAAAAAGCAAAAGCCATGAAGGATTTCTTCTATGATGGCTTGTACAAAAAACATTTTGATGGATTTCTGACTCACTTACATTCCCTTTAGCTACAAAATGTTATTCTCTTAGAGTCTCATGAAGATTAAATCCATTGAATGTGTCCGGGTTCAATTTCCAAAAAAGAACTTCAACTCAAAGCCAAGAAAGCAGTCTTGGGCGGAAACCGACGAAGTCGCCAACCCAATGTCCCGCTTCCCGTCTGTTAAAGCACATCGCAGCCTATGGTTGCCCAAGTGGGATAGTGTTTGGTGTAAAGTTACGTTAGAAAATGGGGTCTGGGGCTTAGGAATGACGGATCATGGTGCTGTTGCAGCAACCATTATAAGGGATCATCTTGCACCAAATTTAGTGGGTCAGGATGGTTTTGCCATTGAAATGATTTCAGACATGATGTTCCGATTGACCAAGCCCTTTGGAACAGTCGGCCTGGCTTCCTACGCAATCAGCGCGATTGATCTGGCGCTTTGGGATGCAAAGGCAAAGTCATTGGGAGTACCTGTGTATTCACTCATTGGTGGACCCAAAGAAGAGAAAATCTTCTGCTACGCCACGGGTAATGATGTCGAATGGTATAAAGAATTGGGCTTCAAGGCCTTCAAGCTGGCTTGTCCTTATGGACCTGCAGATGGGTTGGAGGGTTTAAAGAAAAATGTCGATTTTGTGGAAAAAGCCAGATCTATCATCGGGGATGATGCCGAATTGATGCTCGATTGCTGGATGGCGTTGGACGTCGAATACACCGTCCGGTTAGCTGAGCAACTTCGACATTGCCGGCTAAGATGGATGGAAGAATGTTTGTTGTCGGAAGATTTGCTTGGTCATGTTTCTCTGCGAAAAGCGTTGCCTTGGCAAACGCTGACAACAGGGGAACACTGGTACACTCATTTCCCATTTCAATGGGCGGTTTCCAATGATGTAGTGGATATTCTTCAACCCGATATTAATTGGGTTGGGGGACTGACCACTTGTTTAAAGATTGCTGCTATTGCTGAGTCTGCTGGTAAAAAAGTTATGCTTCATGCCGGAGGACGCAACCCTTATGGTCAGCACTTCTCCCACGCAGTGTCTTGCGTTCCTTGGTTAGAATACTTTGTGAGAGGTGCTCCAGGAATTCCTTTAGAGGAAACTATCGAAGTTCCTGAGCAAAAGATCCCAAAAGACGGCTGGATGGAATTGGATGATCGACCTGGATTTGGGTTAGGTATCCAAGAAAGCTGGCTCTCACCTTATTGAATTTTCTCTCCTCGTCTGTCATAGACAATTCACTGCTTGTGTAAAGTCCCATAGTTTTCCGAACCATTCAATTAGTTGATGTTTCCCCCGTCGTACCAAACTTCTGAGATATTTTAAGATGAACAAGTTGCCGCTGCGCAAAGTTGGTCAGACTTCACTGGAACTACCGATTCTTGGTTTTGGCGGAGCCCCCCTCGGTGAATTGTTTGAGCGTGTCTCCGAAACACAATCACGCCAAACCTTAGAGAGTGCATGGTCTGCAGGTATTCGCTACTACGATACCGCTCC
>DJYX01000008.1 GCA_002450295.1 Deltaproteobacteria bacterium UBA6967 | reverse complement strand
GCTAGCAATTTTAGTAGCTTCTACGGCTTTCCAAGTGTCTGCTATGGAAAGGTTCACTGAAGCTGAAATTCAGGCCTCCCCTTACTTACAAAGCGTACTCAAGCGAAAGGGAGAGACTTATGACACATCCGAATTTCGGAAGGACGGACCTTATCGTATTGCACTAGCCGCTCAAGGAACTAGTAATTCTTGGTCTGCTTTATTCGACGAGCACGCCAATTGGTATGCTGAGCAATTGGGTTCAGGTGTAATTGAAGAACTCCTATACGCCGATGCACAGGCATCAGCCGACAAACAGGTACCTCAAGTGGAGGACCTTCTTGCTCAAGAACCAGATGCACTTATTCTAGTGCCAATGGGAGCAGCAGCTTTGGCTGCCCCAGTGGAACGAGCAATGGCTCAGGGGGTCCCTGTAATTTTGTGTGCAAGCGCTGTTGAAACAGATAATTTTGTGACAGAGGTGGGAACCAATCTTTATGCCAGTGGTGCTGGACTAGCAGAGTACCTAGCCAAACGTTTGAACGGCAAAGGTAAGGTCCTTATGATGACTGGTATTCCTGGCGTCAGCACATCTGATATTATGGAAGCCGGGGGAAAGGCCACCTTCAAAAAATATTCAGGAATCGAACTGATTGGTGTTCAACCCGGCAACTGGTCCACAGCAGAAGCCAAACGAGTGATGGAGACTTGGCTTGTAAAACACGGAAGCGAGGTGGACGGAATTTGGTCAGGAGGTGCTCAAATGTCACAAGGAATTGTTAGCGCCTATCTTGACAAAGGGATGAAAGTTCCTCCGATGGGTGGTGGCGAATTTGCAAATGGATTTTTAAGGCAAGCTGTTGAGAACAACTTAGAATACGGTGCATGGCAGTATCCTAATGCGATGATAGTACTTTGTATGGATGCAGCTATAAACACCCTACGCGGACGTCTCGTCCCTCGGTTCATAGATTTCGTCGATCACATTCCGGGTACCGGACCTTTTTCAGATGTTGAAGGTCGAAAATACTACAATGAGGACTGGAGCGACGATGTGTTCGGACCAGTACTTTTTCCTGCTGAAAGGTTGTCGAAGTTAGGCTACATGAGTAAATAGACATTTATTTTTATTTGGATGAGGTCTGGCTCACAGGTAACGTGAAACTGACCTCATCATCTAAGAAAGTAACTATTGAATTGATGATCCATAAAAACCTTTGTTTGGCTTGTAGAGTGCTACGGCGCCAACAAAGATTAGCCCCTTGACTAAACCGCTAACAAATTGATTGACTCCAAGCACAACTAGCAAATTATCTGTAAAGGTAAGAAGAAGCACACCACCAATCACTCCAGTAACGGTTCCCCTGCCCCCAAAAAGACTAGTTCCTCCAATCACAACGGCGATAATCGCATTAAGTTCAAGTTCTTTCCCAATCACAGGGTCCCCTACCCCCATTCTCATCAACCAAAGCAACCCCGTAACTGCAGCAAGCAAACTGCAAATCCCATAAACTCCATAACGAATCTTTTTTACTGGAATTCCAGAGAGCTCAGCAACAGTAGGGTTTCCCCCAACGGCGTAGATATGCTTTCCAAACACGGTCATATTGAGCAGAAACGCGATCAGTAATGTAACCAAGCCAAAGAAATAGACAATTATGGGAACCTCAAAAAATTTTTGACTGTATAACAGTAAAAAATCTTTACTTGAACGTCCTATTGGCTTGGTTGTGATTGTAAGAGATATTCCCTGAAGAATGAATAGAGAGGCAAAAGTTACAACAAACGGCGAGAGATTCAGTTCATTGATAAAAAAAGCATGTAGGAGCCCAACTCCCAGCCCTAGGGCAAGCGTCAAGCCTACTGCCATTATTACATTATCTGGATTCCCATCCATCAAAATTGCAGAAACTAAAACACTTAATTTGACAAGTGAACCAATTGACAGATCAATACCCGCTGTCAAGATTACCAGCATCTCTCCGAGAGCAGCCGTTCCCAAGTAAGCTGCTTGGCGAAGCACATTTGTTAGATTACGAAGGGTCAAAAAACGCTCAGAATAAATTGACCCCACAGTGATCAGTACAAAAACAAGGCTGTAAACTACTAAAATCAGAGAGTATTTCTGAAGGAAATTACTTTTAGGCATCATTTCATTATCATCTTTCAGGCTGCCTTAGATTTGCCCATCGTAGCGTAGTTAATAATTTTCTCCTCAGAAGCTTCAGCATGGTCCAATTCGGCAACAATTCTCCCTTCAGACATAACAAGAATTCTGTCACTCAATCCAAGAATTTCAGGAAGTTCAGAGGAAATCATTAAAATTGAGATACCTTCCTCAGCAAGCCGGCGCATCAACTGATAGATCTCAAACTTGGCTCCAACATCAACTCCCCTAGTTGGTTCATCCATAATGATTACTTCAGGCATTGTATGTAGCCATTTTGCCAATACAACTTTTTGTTGGTTTCCGCCACTCAAGAACTGAACATCTAGATGCTCTGAAGCCATTGAAATTGACAGTTGCTTCCTTGAATATTCAACTAATTTGCTCTCCATTCTGCGATCCAATAAAAACCAACTTGAAATCTTTTTCAATATCGGCAGGGTGATGTTGTTTTTGATTGAAAGCGCAGTCAATA
>DJYX01000179.1 GCA_002450295.1 Deltaproteobacteria bacterium UBA6967 | reverse complement strand
GAGGAGTCACCCGTCAATTGGTGCCCTCAATTAGGTACCGTACTCTCCAACGAGGAAGTAACGAACGAGGGACGCAGTGAACGAGGAGATTACCCTGTTTATCGGAGACCACTTCGCCAATGGAACCTTCGAATCACCTGCTATGCGGATCGATTAATTCAAGATCTGGAAGATGTGAACTGGCCCAATGGCGTAACGGAGATGCAGAAGGCTTGGATCGGCAGAAGTCAAGGAGCCCGCATTGAATTTCCAGTTCAACTAAACAACGGAAAGCAGGCGCGTATCCCCGTATTCACAACTAGACCAGACACACTTTTTGGAGTGACATATCTAGTGCTGGCACCAGAACATCCGCTGGTTCAGCAAGTAACTGCTACGGATCAAGAGTCGAGCGTACTCGCGTTTCAAAAGAAATCCGCAAGAATTACATCCATGTCTGCTGGCGAAGATCTGGAAAAGAACGGGGCTCCCACAGGCGGATTTGCAATTCATCCAGTCAGTGGGGACCAGATTCCAATCTGGATCGGTGATTACGTTTTGATGGAATATGGTACTGGTGCTGTGATGGGAGTTCCTGGACACGACGAACGAGATTTCTTGTTCGCTAAAAAATATCAGTTACCCATCGTACCTGTAATTCAGCCTCCATTAAGCTGGCTCAAATCAGAGACTCTTCAGGAAGAAGCAAGCGATTGGACTGAAGAACAACTACTAGATCTGTACCATCGCTCCCCAACAGAATTTCAAACTTCCTATACTGGGCCCGGAACCTGTTTCCAATCAGCTCATAAGAATTTGAGTATTGATGGACTGGACAATGAAACTGGGAAGTCGAAAGTTGGTGAGTGGCTTGCTGAGAAAGGATTAGGACGACCACAAGTGCAGTATAAACTACGCGACTGGCTCTTCAGTCGACAACGGTACTGGGGAGAGCCCTTCCCAGTCGTTTTTGATATCGAAAATGATCTGCCATATCCGCTTGATGATAGTGAATTACCCGTTCAACTACCTGAACTAGATAATTTTGAACCTAAGGGCAGTGAAGATCCTGATTCGCTACCTGAGCCACCCTTGGGTCGCGTGAAAGATTGGGTAAACGTACATGGTGTAATCCTACCGAATCAATGTGTCCGTTTGGTCTGTAAAGAACAGGCATCACAAGGTTTTCTTGAAGTTGAAGGTCAACGTCTACCCGTTCAGGTTTTTCAGCGAGACATGAATTCTATGCCCAACTGGGCTGGATCCTGTTGGTATTACTTACGTTACATGGACGCTCGAAACGATCATGCGATGGTAAACTCAGATATCGAACGCTATTGGACATTGGATGGAAGTTCTCCAGAACATAAACCAGCCGGCGCAATTGATCTGTATGTGGGAGGAACCGAACACGCTGTACTTCATCTTCTATACTCACGTTTCTGGCACAAGGTACTTTATGACCTGGGACATGTTTCAACTAAAGAACCCTTCCAACAATTATTCAATCAGGGAATGATCACGGCCGATGCTTACAAGGATTCCAGAGGGGCCTATGTTGATATTCATGATGTTGAGGTAAAACACATCAATGGAGTGGCGAAGGCATTCCACAAACCGACTGGAAATGAGCTTGAAATTGATCCTGGAAAAATGGGGAAACGCTATAAAAACGGTATTCCTCCTGAGGAAATTTGTGATCTCTACACTACTGACACCTTCCGATGTTACGAGATGTACCTAGGGCCCCTTGATGCTGGCAAGCCTTGGAAGCAGGAATCGATTATTGGAATTCAACGTTTCTTGGCTGGAGTGTGGAATCTGATGGAGATCACCCTCCCAGATGCAGAAGTCAGTATATCCACAAAACTTGAGCGAATGATGCACAAGACTATCCGCAAGGTAACCGAGGATGTTGGTCGTTTACGAATGAACACTGCGATCGCAGCGCTGATTGAATGTAAAAACGAATTTGCCCGCCAAGAAAAACTACCCAAAAGTTATTTGAGAAATCTGGTCCTGTTGACATCACCGTTCGCTCCCCATCTTGGGGAAGAAATGATGTCTATTCTCGAACCAGAAGAGCATTCAGCCCAAAAGTCGGTTCTCCGATACAATTGGCCCGATTTCGAACCCGAAAAGTGCTTAGAAGACTCGATTGAAGTACCCTTGATGGTTAATGGAAAAAAGAGGGACGCTATGGTAGTAGCAGTAGATATTAGTGAGGAGACTCTTAAAGAGATGGCGATGAGCAACGAAAAGGTATTATCTCATCTCAATGGCAATTCACCGAAGCGGGTGGTGGTTGTCATGCAACCCAACCGCAAGTTGGTGAACATTGTTGTCGGATCAGGCAACAACAAGTGAGGCTTCGGGGAAATGTTCTTCAAGGAAGCGTGTCAGTCTCTTGACTGAAATAGGCATTGAGGTCTTTAGCTCTGGTGCGAATAGAGAGACTCGATACTCCTCTAGTAGCCAGAAGAACTCATCTAGATTCTTGCGTTGATTCCAATTCAAATCCACCAACTTCAACTCTTGATAGACCTCAAGCCAAGGCTGTAACTGCAGGCTTTTCTCTTCATCTTTAACAGGATTGTGATCAAGACGTTCTGCGCGAACTCTGATTCCTTTCAGGTATCTTTGAACATGAGCCCAACGCAAGTAAGGTAATTTTGCAACAAAATTGGTGGGTACTAGATTTTGTAAATGCTCCTGCAAACAATTAAGGTCATTCATATTTTTACTGTACTGACGAATAGTGGCACGAGTCTTCTGTTCTGCCTGCAAAAGCAGTCGCAACTGTTCAATGTAACGTGACAATAATTTTGGCAGCCGATGCTTCGCTAATTTGAGCTTCGCCAGAAATTCTTCTTCAGATTCTAACCACTCAAACTCAAACAAGTAATCCAGCAGAGCTTTTTTGGATCCCTGCTTTAGTTGTCCTAAGGTTCCAAAACGCCTGTATTCATCTCTTAGTTCTTCCAATTTCCAAAGCTCCTGCTCCAGCCAGACTAACTCTGGTCCTACAGCCAAGGCCATCAACTTTTTCATCGCAGGATGTGTTTTACGCTGAGCTTCATCTCTAGTGTGAAATAAGGTTCTTAAAATACTACCATCTTCTTGAATCAGCAGACCCGGATATGCGTATAGTGGAATACCGTGATTCACCTCAAGTTCGATACGTTGAGGTAAACGCTCAAACGTCCAATTCTGAAGATTATCCTGTTCCCAGAATTTCAATGCGTCCTTCCAAGCTCTTAAATCTTCCCTGAATTCTTTGTTATTCCCTCGTTCGCGGAGCTCATTTTTGCGCTTTGAAATTAGCTCTTCGAGATTCCGACCAGCTGTGACGATCTTCTGATTAGTATTTCTGACTTCCACTCTCATTTGGAGATGGAAAGGCAACTCAATATCCGCCCATTGAGAAGGTTTCAATTTAATCTGATAACGCCTTTCAATCAGTCGACATAAACTTACCAAAAAACTTTCATCACATGGTTTCAGTTCGGACGCTAACTTTGCTGAGGTTTCAGGAAGTGGCACAAAGCTTTTCCTGATAGACTTGGGCAAAGCCCTTAAGTAAAATTGGATTTTCTCAGCCCAAATTCCGGGAATCAACCACTCTAGGGCGTATTCATGTAGGTGCGGAATAGAAGCATCTTGTAACTGCAAAGTTACACCATCAGGTTCCTTTGTCGGTGCAAAAACATATCGCAAGGGCATCTTGAGATCACCGACTTCCCAAAAGTCTGGATATAGCTCACTAGAAGGAGGTTTCAGTGTTGAAGGTGTAATTTCACTCTCCTCAAGAAAGAGAAAATCTCCCTGACCTGATTTTCTTTTTGTTTTCAGAAGGCGATTCAAATCATGGAAGGACGCAACATTATGGATTTGCTCCTGGTAGAAAGCTTCTAGCATGGCATCTACCTCTTCTCGAAAATCTCGACGAAGCTTTGCCCCTTTACTCAAAACTAGTTCACGCAGTTCATTGTTGTGCTTGAAAAAAGGATAGTATTGACGCAACCCGCCATCAATTAATGCTTCCCTTACGAAGATTGCAGTAGCTTCGGCTGGATTGACTCGACCGTAACTTACTCTACGTTTTTCAACGATTGTCAGGCCATACAAAGTTACTCTTTCCCAGGCCTGAACAATCCCTGTTTCAGGATCAAAATGTGCTTCTGAGTAATGCCGCTTACAAAGCTTACCGCCAATTTGCTCTAACCAATCAACCTTGATATTGGCGATCTTTCTTGAGTATAGACGTGAAGTCTCAACTTGCTCTCCAGCTAATATCCACTTTCCAGAGCGTTTATAGACCCCAGAACCTGGAAAAACCCAGAGTTCCTTGCCTCCAATAGAAGAATATTGCTGTTTGTCTTTCTGCCTAGCTATGCAATTGAGATAACCGGAGAGAAGTGCTCGATGGATGGCATCATAGTCGATTCCGACCTCAAAAATTGACTTGGGCTTCGTTTCCTCTTTGGTAGGACGATTTAATCTAAACTTCGGAACTTCCCTATCGTCCGACTCTTCGAGTTGTGCTTCGACAACTGGCAAGGCTTGCAAAGACTTTAGAGGATACTTTCCAGAATCCTTCAAAATAGAACTGAGTTGGTGATGGATGTCTCTCCACTCTCGCATTCGCACAAATGAGAGAAAGTTCTGTCGGCAAAACTTCCGCATCTTGTTTTCGGTCTTCAGTTCATTCCACTGCGCCTGATAAGCCCGCCAGATGCTTAACAGAGTAATGTAGTCTGACTCTCTGCTAACAAAACTACTGTGCATCTGGCGAGCTTTCTCTTTTTCTTCAGTTGGAAACTCTCTTGGATCCTGAATTGACAAACCAGCTGCAATTACAAGCATTTCACTAAGGACGGACTCTTGATGGGCCTGAAGTAACATTCGGGCTGTTTGAGGTTCAATAGGAAGAGTAGCCATTTCTCTACCCAGTGGTGTAAGCTGCATGTTATCAGTGACGGCACCTAATTCACGAAGTAGTTTTTCACCCTCCCGAATTGCGTGACTGCCCGGTGGATCAATGAAAGGGAATTCCCGGATATTCCCTAGTCGCAAATAGAGCATTTGCAAAATCACACCAGCAAGATTGGAACGTAAAATTTCTGGCTCTACGTATTCTCGACGGTTCTGCAAAGACTCTTCTGAATAGAGCCGAATACATACACCTGGTGCAACTCGACCGGCTCGACCGGCTCGCTGAAGCGCAGAACTCTGTGCAATTGGCTCTACTGGAAGTCGCTGAACCCGATTTTTCGGACTGTATCGGCTAATACGTGCCAACCCAGAATCAATCACATACCGAATTCCAGGAATCGTCAGGGATGTTTCAGCAAGATTTGTTGAGACAATCACCTTGCGTTGGCTGGTGTTCTGAAAAATCCGATGTTGTTCTGCTTGGGTCAAGCGACCATAAAGTGGAAGAATCAGAACTGTGGAATTATCCTGTCCAACTCTTTGACACACCTCACGAATCTCCCCTTCTCCTGCGAGAAAAGCTAAAATATCCCCATCATATGTTGTTTCTAACAATTCCCTGATCGTATCCACCATGGCATCTTCAACTGTGTAATCTCCTTGATTCTCAACTTCGGGATCAATCGGGCGATAATCTATTTCAACGGGATAACTTCTGCCTGAAACTTCGATAATTGGCGCGCCTGAGAACGCCTCTGCGAATCTGCCAGTATCAATACTAGCTGATGTTATAATGAGCTTTAGATTGCTGCGTTTCGGCTGTAACCTCCGAATGTAACCAAGTAGGAAATCAATATTGAGAGAGCGCTCGTGCGCTTCGTCGATGATCAATACCTCATAGTTTTCCAAAAACCGATCAGACTGTGTTTCGGCTAATAATGTCCCATCTGTTAAAAGCTGAATAAGCGTGTTTGGGCTAGTTTTATCAGAGAAGCGGATTTTGTAACCAACTTCTTCACCAAGGTTACATTGCAGCTCTCGAGCAATTTGCTGGGCAATGGAGATTGCAGCAACTCTACGAGGTTGAGTACAGCCAATCTTGCCAGCTATGCCATAGCCTGCTTCCAGGCACATCTTAGGCAATTGGGTGGTTTTACCTGATCCTGTCTCACCAGCTACAATTAAAACAGGATACTTTTGAATTGCACTAATGATCTCCTCTCGGTTATCAAGAATGGGGAGACTTGTGTTATATTCAGGAATTCTATGAAGACTCGCTCGTTTACCACGGAGTGCACTTGATCGTTCAATCCGGATCGCAAGTTTCAGAAGCGCATCTTCATTGAGTCTTTGCTGACGTTCTGCTCTCTTCAATTGTTCAAACTGTCGCCGAAATCGAAACTGATCTCGCAACATCACATCTTGTAACTGGGTTTCTAGTTCCGACAACATGGCTGCCTCAATAGACACACAAAAAAGATCAGAAGTGGAGACCTACATCTTCTTGGCAATCAGCCTAGATGGTTTCATTGCTCGCAATAATGGAGAGATCGATTGGCTGGAGAAATTTAATTCAGATGACCCTCATGAGGATTATGGCTTTGGAGAATTTTTCAAGCGTATGGATTTGGTCATGGGCCGAAAAAGCTTTGAGAAAGTTCTCAGCTTTCAGAAATGGTCTTATTCAGGGAAACCTGTTCAGGTATTGAGTCGGACTTTGACATCTCTTCCAGTTACCGTATCTGGTTTGGCGGAGCTCGCACCAAAACTGACTCCGCACGAGCTTTTGGATTATTGAAAGAGATTAGGATGGCAGCGTATCTACTTGGATGGAGGAGAAGCAGCAAGATCGTTTCTAGAGTACGGTTTGGTGAAACAACTTACTCTAACAAGTATTCCAATCATCTTGGGTGCTGGCAAACCGCTCTTTGGAAGTAGGGTAGACCCCGTGATTCTCCTGACATAGTCAAGAGGGTACCGTGAGTCCCCCTCCGAACCGTGCTTGCAACTTTCACTGCACACGGCTCTCCACGTTTTATTAAGCGCTAGCTTTACATCGAAAGTCTGGAAGTTTACCTACATGAAGCAGGTCGTGGCATTCGATGCAGAGAACGATCTTCTTGCGATTTCTCGCAATCATTACTTTCTCCCATTTCTCTTTACCTTCTTTGATGTCTGCCATTTTCCGGACATGGCGAACCTCAAAGTAACCTCCAGTTTTCCCGCAGTATTCACATTCTTCAGCGTTAAGTCTTTCGACAATTTTAGATCGTCCAGAATGTATTGAGGAGTTGTACTCTTTGTCTACATCTGTTTTGGCTTTTGCTATTCGATTAATATCTTTTAGCTTAAACCAATGTATCTGATACTTGCCATCTTTTATCGTTATACGTTTGTCATTTCCGTCTGTATAACGTTTGTAGACTTGGGCTAGACTAATCTTGTGCTTGGCAGCAAGTGTCTTCACAAGACTTGTTTGAACAATGTAGTGTAGAAATCCTAATCCTTGGTGGAAGTTGATGCCAATTTTGCAGAATTCCGCAAAATTCCTCATTTCCCCATTATATTGGGCAAGGATTTCGTAGTCACTGTTATTCAGAAGCTCTGCACGGTGCAATGCTTCCCAGTTGCTACCATTGTTAAGTTTTCCATATCGCTTGCGCTCCATGTATTCCTTAACTTTTGATGGCGGTATTAGTAATTCAATCTTACCAATACCCCATCTTCTTCTCCTAATCATTGTTCCTTCTTTCATCTGGCGTTTAACTCTGGTGGCATTTGCTTTCAGAGTTTGACTCACTAGATGGTATCCAAGGAATAATGCTCCTTTGCTATGATGGGAAATTTTAGTTTTCTCTTCTGAACATTCTAACGAAAGTGTTCTTTGGAGAAATTCTTTAATCCCTTTCATGATGACTTCGGCTTCTGCTTTACTTCCAATGAAGCCTAGCAAGAAGTCGTCAGCATACCGTGTGTACTGAAGTCTTCGGAAGTTCTGATCGAGTGGGTCAGATCTCCTTGTCCTCAGTGTTTCATCAGTTAATTTTTCCAGTTCTTTGACTAGTTCTTTCCTGGTCTTGCCTGCATCAAAGGACTGTGGGCCCTTTTCGCTATCTGGATAGATTTCAAGATTTTCATCTCTCATTCGATTCAGATGTCTGCGCAACCGTTGTTTAGATTTATCTAGTTCTTTGTACTCTTTATAGACTTTTCTCTCTTTTCCCTTGTGGGTCTGTTGACAAAGGTCTGTTATGAATACATCCAGTTCATGTAGGTATATATTTGCGAGAACAGGACTGATAACTCCTCCTTGTGGCGTACCACTATGGGTTCTGTTAAATTTCCAATCCTCTGTATATCCTGCCTTGAGCATCCACCCAATGAGTGCAATGAAGCGCTCATCGTCGTTTTTCTTCTTCAACAGCTTTACCAGTATATGGTGATCGATGTTGTCGAAGTAACCTTTGATATCAAACTCAATGAACCATTTAGTTCCTTGGAATCGTTTCTGTGTGCTTATTAAGGCATCATGAGTACCGATTCCTTTGCGGAATCCAAATGAGAACTTAGAAAATACTGGTTCGTAGATGGCATCCAGAATAATTCTGCAGGCTTCTTGAACCAGTTTATCTGTGAATGTAGGTATACCAAGCGGTCTTTGCTTACCATTACTCTTAGGAATGTATACCCTGCATGTTGGCTTGGGACGGTACGTGCCATTTCGCAGTTGGTTCATAATCTCTTGACTACGTTCCACACTGTGTCCATCAGCAGTTACCCCATCTACTCCTTTGGTGGTTGCACCATCATTAGAAGAGATGTTGGCATAAGCCAGTTCCCAGATCTTTGGTTTATTTGTCAGAAGCTTGTATAAGTCTCTGGCTCTTTCCCCATTGATCGAACACTTACTTATACCATCCAATCTCTTTCTAAGGTTTTGGGTGGACATCCGTCCTCCTTATGTTGATTGGTTGGTAATGTTAAAACGCTGTCTCACTTCCCCCTTCTCCCACTTGTCTTCCTTACGGTTGACCGTTTTCGTCTTTTGTTACCTACTAGACTTATACGTCGTGGGTAGGTCAGATTGGGTACTGACTGCAGCCCTCATTACAAAGACTACGTTGGGCACTATTGAGACTCCGTGACCATACTGGTGTTAGACGAACTTAATCGCTTCTCACCAGCTACAGGCCATCCCGTGTTTCCAGTTGAATTCAGATACGACAGACTTAGGTTCCCAACTCAGACCTGTTCTACTTGATATGGAAGTGTGTCTCTGCTGGTCGATCAGTCTCAAGTGGATCTGTCCCGTCGGAAGGCGTATTTCCTTCCTCCTGCAGCAGAGTTTCAACCGTAGGGCGCTATCTTCGCACTAGCGTTAAGCTCTTTTTGGTTGAAAGGACTGGAGTTCCATCTAGGTCTTTGGGTTCAAGTAGTATAACTTTAACCATATCTGTCTAGCCCTGATCCGCACCTACACCTGAACTACCTTGATGCGTTCATAGACCTTCTAACGTGGATGCTATGTTCGGCACTTCCTTTCGGAATCTTCGAGGGTTTTACCACCCGTGCTTAACCACGTT
>DJYX01000175.1:16185-25423 GCA_002450295.1 Deltaproteobacteria bacterium UBA6967 | reverse complement strand
GAAAAGACGCCGATTACGGTGACTCCTGTGAACACCAAATAAATTAGACGCCACCAAGGGTAAATTATATTATCCCCAAATCCTAACCAGGAACCAACTGAAGCCGATCCAGAAACAATCTCTGGTGCACTTATGGGGATTGGATTTGCACCATAAAATGCTTTGATAATTTCCTGTAAAACGATCGCTAATCCAAAAGTTACTAAAATTTGCTCAGCATGCGGTCTTTTGTAAAAAAATCTTATGAGTCCTCGCTCCATCAAAATGCCAACTAGTAACATTATTGGTATAGCTATTAGCAAAGAAATGGGAACAACATAATCAATAATGACCTGACCTGTATCACCAAACCATATCGTCAAATAGGGTTCCTCTTTAAATGCCTCAAAGAAAGTTACACTTTCATCTTTTATTTTTTTTGAAAGAGTGAGGATTTTTTGAATTGTTACTGCACAGAAAGCACCCATCATGAATAGTGCTCCATGAGCAAAATTCACAACTCCAAGTGTTCCAAACGTAAGTGTCAAACCCAGTGCGATTAAAGCATACGCACCACCCTTGTCTAATCCATTTAGGATTTGCAGAAAGATAACATCCATTGATGCCTAATCGATGAAGAATATATGTAGATGGAGGTTGCAATGAGTGTCTGGAAGTCGCAAAAAATTCATGCGACTTCCATTCAATGTGAGAATCAGACTTCGTATGGTCCTAATTCCCCACCAAAAATACTGGCATCGTACTCAACTTGTGAACGAGGAACAACCTCAACCACTTCAAGTAAGTCAAATTGGCTCTGTGGGTTCATATTACCTCGTACTACAAGAACATCTTTGAAGCACTGATGGTCTTCGGCACGATATTCAGTTGGCCCATTGCCCATTCCGTCAAATTTGAAGCCTTCCAGTTGCTTGATCACTGCAGGTGGATAGAAAGTTCCCGCCATCTCACAAGCATTAGCGTAAAGCAGGGTCTGTACGTAGCAAGTGTGGGCAGCCTGCGAGGGGGGGAAACCATATTCTTGACCAAATGATTTCAGAAATGCCTGACTACCCGGATTTTTAAGAGACCAATGCCAGTTAGTAGTTCCAAGAATGCCTTTCATGTTTGCACCGGCACCCTGGGCCATCAAACGACTGAACAGTGGCACGACAATCTCAAAATTCTTACCATTCGCTTGACGATCTCTCAGCCCAAATTGAACTGCTTGCGTCAAGGAATTCACCATATCCTTTCCATAGTGATTCAGAATCAACACGTCCGCTCCAGAATTCAGCACCGGAGTGATGTACTGAGAGAAGTCCCCAGCACCCACTGGAGTTTTGACTGTCTGGACAGTTTGCCATCCCAAAGCTTCGGTAGCGTTCTTAATTGATTCCTCCTGAGTCCAACCCCAAGTATAATCAGCTGTCAAATGATAAGCTCTCCTTTCAGTTCCCATCTCAGCTTTCAAAGGTGGAGCGATCGCTTGCCCTGACATGTAAGCATTAAAGAAATGACGGAATCCATATCTTTTCTTGTCTTTGCCTGTAGTGTCGTTTGAGTGGGTCAAACCAGCCATGAAGATAATGCCCATTTCTTGGCAGAGGGCTTGAACAGCGACGGCTGGACCTGACGATGATCCACCCGTCACCATGATGACATTGTCTTTTTCAATCAATCTTTTTGCTGACGAACGAGCTTTATCCGTATTCGTTTGGGTATCTCCAGTTGCATAGACAACTTTCTTCCCCAATATCCCATTCCCCTTCAGCATTGAAGGCTTCATTGTGTTCAGCATCCCACCATCACCCTCACCGTTCAGATGCTTTACTGCGAGTTGGTAAGCGCGAAACTCATCGGCGCCCTCATCTGCGTAGGGACCAGTTTGAGGGTAATTGAAACCCAATTTGATTTCACCGCTGCTACCCGGGTTATTCCTGAAATTTCCTTGTGCCCAGCCTTCTTTAATCCAGATTTGTGGGAAACTGGCAGCAAGAGCCGCAACTGTCCCACCCTTGATAACGGATCGACGTGAAAGGTTTTGGGTCAGCAATGATTTGTTCTTGGACATATCTGTCTCCATAGTTCTATTGACGATTACTGAGAATCATGACTTCTTAACGAGGTGATAAATACGGTCCGTGAAGACCAGTTCCTGACATATTGTTCCTGAAAATCTCCATTTTTCCATGGACTTGCCAGGGTATTTAAAGATTCAGACTATTCAAATATTCGAAAAAATGAGAACACTAAATCATCCTTTCTCACAAATTTGTCTGACAAGGATATTCTAGTATTTCTATTTCGTAAAAAAATTCAACTTTGAGAAAAAATTTAATTCTCCAAAATGAAAATTCCAAAAAGAAAATTAGTAATTTCTTAATCAAAACCCAATAAATCACATTTACTATGTTTTTTTTCTGAGAATTTTTTTCGATTGTTGAGTTTAGTTAGTCTTATTGGCCAACAAACTAAGCCAAAAGACAGTTGCCGGGAATTTTTCGAAACTCAGTCCTTAATTTGTCTGCTTTTGGAAGAAGCAGCGTGCTTGTCCGGTAGAGTGAACGGCAACCAATTCAAACTGCACATTTCTGAGTCATCATTATTACCGAGTAATCAATGGAAGATACACAAATTCTAATTGTTGAAGATGAGGAAGATATTCTTGATGTTCTAAAATATAATCTCCATAAGGCAGGCTTTCAGACGTTGGAGGCTCCTAATGGTGAGACTGCGCGTAACCTAATTCGGGAGGAAACGCCCGATTTGATCCTTTTGGATCTGATGCTACCTGGAATTAATGGCTTGGACCTTTGCAAGATACTCAAAAAGGATGAGGCCACCAAAAGTATTCCAATTGTGATGCTCACCGCTAAGAGTAGTGAAGCAGATATTGTTGCAGGCTTGGAGATGGGTGCTGAAGACTATGTGGTGAAGCCATTCAGTCCACGTGTTCTGCTGGCACGAATCCAAAATGTCCTTCGCAGGAATAAAAAGTCTATTCCAGAGGAGGGTTCATCCTTGAAATGTGGTTCCCTTGAAATTCATCCGGGAAGACATCTGGCTTTGGTTGAGGGCCAACCTGTCTCGCTGACCCCAACTGAGTTCAGAATCCTTCATTTCCTCGCCCGTCATCCTGGCTGGGTTTACACTCGTGACCAGATCATCGATGCAACGCATGGTGAGAATTATATCGTCACCGATCGAGCAATCGATGTGCAGATTGTAGGGCTACGTAAAAAGTTAAATGAATCTGGAAACCTGATCGAGACTGTCCGCGGGATTGGTTATCGCTTCCAAGGCCAAGATTGAGATGCCTGCTAATTCGCTTCTGCAAAAATTTCTTGCCCCCTTTGTCATTGTTCTTTCTGGGGGTCTTCTGGCCTTCAGTTGGTGGATTGAATATTCACTAGAAAAATATGTAGAACAGACTGTTGAAGAAGATTTAATTGGCCGATTTGAACTATTGGCCATTCAACCTCAACTGCTTGTAGAATTAGTTGAAAGTGGATCTTCCTCTGAGGTTTTTCAGGTGTTTGCTAAAAAAACTCGGATTCATATTTCTATTATAGATCCCAAAACTGGCTTGTTACTGAGCGACTCCTCCAGCCTCAACCCTCCGAAAGGAAACCGGTCCAGCCTCCCAGAAATCGAGGCAGCCATAAATAATCAACCCAAAGTAACAAAGAGGTTTAATCCGGCTTTCAATACGACGGCTTTGTGGTTTGCGCGCAGAGTACCAAACAAATTTGGGAATGATTTGATTCTGAGGGTGTCTTTGGAAATTCCGACCAAAACGCCTCAAGCTGAAGGACTTTTCTTCAAGATGTTGCTGGCAATGTTGCTGCTGGTCGCTGCAACGATGACTATCAGTTTATTGATCGCTGACGGTTACCGAAAATCTTTAAATGAATTGAGAAGGGGCGCAGCACGCTTTGCTAGAGGAGAACTCAGAAAAAAACTGAATGTTCCTGATGATTCAGAAATTGGAGAGCTAATCCAGCAACTCAATGAGATGGCAGCAGTGCTTAACCAACGTTTTGAAAACTTGGAAAATCAGCGATCTGAACGGGAGACCATTCTTTCGAGCATGGAAGAAGGCTTTCTGGCCGTTGATAAGTATCACCAGGTTTTAAGCATCAACAGAGCTGCAGCGCAATTATTTCGGTTGAATCCAGAAAAAGTCATTGGCCAAGATCTGCAGCTTCTGATCAGAAACTTTCAACTCAGCCACTCCGTACATGAGGCGCTGACAACTCAACAACCTCTTGAAAAAGATTTTCAATTAAATGATAGCGAAGAAAACATTAAACACTTTCAGGTTAGAATCACGCCTCTTCGGAAATCGAGTGGGGATCAAATTGGCGCCTTGATTGTGCTGCATGACATCACCCGCATAAAGTTGGTTGAAACCATCCGCAGGGACTTTGTAGCCAACGTGTCTCATGAGTTGAAGACACCAATCACATCCATCAAAGGTGCTGTTGAAACCCTGATTGATGGTGCTATCGAACAAAGAGAGGTGGCTGATCGCTTCCTGGGGATTATTTCTCGCCATTCAGATCGGCTTGACAGTCTAATCAGCGATCTCCTGCTTCTTTCCCAACTGGAGTACCGTGACGAAGGAGGAATACAAGCTGAAGAGGGAACTCTACAGCTTGTGATTCGTCATGCAGTAGGGATCTGCGAATTGAAAGCGCAAGAAAAGGAAATCAGCTTGGTGTGGCAATGTTCAGAAAGCATCCAGATGAGGATGAATGCCCCACTTTTAGAACAGGCGCTTGTTAACTTGATTGATAACGCAATCAAGTACAGCCCTGAAAAGCGACACGTCGAAATCCTAGCAACACTTGAGAAAAGCGAGGTGATCATTGAAATCAAGGATCAGGGCTCTGGCATTGATGCCCGGCATTTGGATCGAATTTTTGAAAGATTCTATCGAATAGATGCAGCTCGAAGCAGAAAATTAGGAGGCACTGGGCTGGGATTGGCAATCGTCAAACACATTGTTCAGTCCCATGGAGGGACGGTAAGCGTCGAAAGCAATCTGAATATGGGCAGTAGATTCGTACTAAGACTTCCGACTACTATTCCTAATAAAACCGAACTCCACGAGGAACGAAAAGAGTCAGAAACATTTTCATGATTCAGCGGGCACTTCTTAATAAAGCCAGAAGGCGATCCAGTTCTTCCGCAGAGAAATAGCTCAGCCTAATTTCTCCTTGAAAGGGGGGCTTGAGTTCTATCCGCATTTTAGTACCGAGGTAACGCTGCAATTCGGCTTCAATCGAACGCAATTCTGTATTCAAATCATCATCGATTCCAATTTTCGCTGAGGTCGGGCTAGCTCTGCTCTCTCGCACCCCCAAAATAAGCTTAACCTGTTTCTCCGTTTCACGAACAGACCAGTTATTAAGGAGTATTCTTTCCCGTAACTTCAGTTGCTCTGAATGCTCTGAAAGGCTTAGAAGTGCTCGAGCGTGTCCTGCACTCAAGCGACCCATTTCCAAATCTTGTTGAATTGCTTTCGGCAAGGCCAGCAAGCGAACCATATTCGCGATAGTAGACCTGTCTTTGCCAAGCTTCGTAGCCAATTCCTCCTGAGTTAATCCATGAAGCTGCATCAATTCATGGTAACATTGACCTTCTTCAATGGGGGTTAGGTCTTCTCTCTGGATATTTTCAAGGAGAGCAACCTCTAGGGCTTCGGTATCACCTAACTTTTTGATAATGACCGGTGCTTGAGTCTCTCCTGCCAGTTGCAGCGCTCTCCAGCGTCTTTCACCAGCTACCAGTTCAAAGTAGCCTTCTAAGATTGGATGATTTCTTACGATCAGGGGTTGTAGGACTCCCTGTTGTTTTATGGACTGACTGAGTTCTTGCAGAGCTTTGGGGTCGAAGTATTGGCGAGGTTGGTGAGGATTCGGCTTGATGCGATCAATCGGAAGAAAACGCTGAGATTTTTGCTCACTCATTTTGAAGATTTCTCAACATGAACAAAATATTCAGTATTTTGACTCTTCTTTCCCTGAATACTGGACTCACAACTGCCAAGCATTTTGAAACCCAGCGAAGTTGCAGCCTCAATGATTTCATGAAGCACTCTGGCATGAACGGCTTCTTCTTTGACTCTCCCCCCCTTGCCAACCTCTTTTCTACCTGCTTCAAACTGAGGTTTGACAAGAGCTAAAAGCTGTGAGCCTGCAGTCATCAGTTCATAAAGTTTTGGCAGTATCAATCGGAGAGAAATGAAGGAGGCATCTACCACAACTAATTGAATTGGATCTGCTAAGTTAACTGGTTCCAGATATCGGATATTTGTACGTTCCAAGTTAATTACTCTAGGATCCTGTCGAAGTTTCCAAGCTAGTTGGCCATATCCGACGTCCACCGCGTAGACTTTCTGAGCTCCGAACTGCAGTAAGCAATCTGTGAATCCTCCTGTCGATGCCCCCACATCCAAAGCTATCCGATCAAGGACTTCAATTTGGAACTCCCGAATCGCCCCAGCGAGCTTGACGCCACCTCGACTAACATATGGATGATCCTTAGCTTGAACCACCAATTCTGAGTCCTGGTTAACGCTCTTGCCGGGTTTATCCACTCGTTCTGTATTGACCAGAACCTTGCCTGCCAGAATCAAAGACTGAGCTCGCTCACGGCTTGGAGCCAGTTGACGTTCAACAAGCAACAAATCCAGCCTTTGCCGAACTGCCATATGGAAGTTATTTGACCACGAATTCTAAATCTGTAATCTCCACTTCAACTTTGCCTTTTGGAATCGGAATGATCAGAGAATCCCCGACCGTCTTCCCAATCAAGGCTCGCGCAATTGGGGAGTTGTAAGAAATTTTACCTTTCTCGAGATCGGCCTCATCTTCACCGACAATCTGGTAAGTTTTTTCCTCGTCTGTTTCAATATCGACATAAGTGACTGTAGCACCGAAGATGACTTTTTCTCCGCTGAGACGACTTATGTCAATGACATTGCATTGGGCTAGCTTGCCATTGAGTTCCTGAATACGACCCTCCACGAATCCCTGGCGCTCCTTGGCCGCATGATATTCCGCGTTTTCTTTTAAGTCCCCGTGCTCTCTGGCGTCTGCGATTGCCTGAACGACTTCAGGTCGTACAACAGACATCAGATGCTTCAACTCCGTTTTGAGTTGTTCATGTCCCTGCTTCGTTACAGGGTACATTTGTTCTGACATGCTTGTTCTCCAAGATTGGAAAGAAAAATTTGAATTACGATAGTGAGTAAGTTGAATGGGTCAAGTTCTTCGCATCAAGCTAAATTCAGCAGTTGTGATCTGTTTTCTTGGGCTTGCCTTGATGATGGTTCCCTTTCAAGCCCGTGCTGATCTGAAATGCGCAGGGACTGCTCTGGCTGAATGGCTGGTCCCCGGATTAGGTTACGCAATAAATGATGACTACGACAAAGCGCTTATTTTTGGTGGATTACGGTGGTGGGCCATCAATGGCTACATGCAATATTCAGATAGTGAAAATCTCCAAGCATATCCTGATGAAGTTTACAAAGAGACAAAGAATGAGGACGGAGAGGATGTCACTGACATTTATTTGAGTAAAGAAACCTATTACACAATGGCCTATTTGAGACTGTACACCAACATTAGCCTGATCACTTTCTATGATTTCTACGATGGCGGATGTAAAGACAACACAGACACCTACTGGGAAATTTTCTCACCATTTCAGTTCTGGAAATTTGGAGATTCATATACCTTCTGGATTCCAACTGGAATCCAATTAGCGACCCCTGGCGCATCTAATCTGACCTATCATGTTGATGCAGAACTGACACGAGAACAGATGCAAAGGATTGACTTCATCAATAGTCAATTGACAGGGGCTGGGGAGGAAATGTTTTTTCGGGGATTCATCCAGCGATCAATCTACAGAGGTCTAAATCGTAGTTTTAGTAAAGGTGCCGCACGATGGACAAGTATCTTTGTGGCTAGCAGTCTATTCGCTGTTGCCCACGATGGGTCAGGATTCAGTGCCAATCCCGGAGCAGCTTTCTTGGCCGGACTTTACCTAGGTACGGTATATCATCCTGCTCAGGGGGATTTTAATTTGACAGAGGCTATAGCCATTCACTCGTGGTGGAATTCTCTGATCAGTTATAAAAATTATCGAGATGCCACCTTTGTTGAACGAGCCGATGGGGAAACTGCAAAAACACTTCGGGTTAATAACTACCAGCCTTTGTTTGGATTTACCTATCGTTTTTGAGAACAAATGGAATTGTCTTGGGAATTAGCAGAATCAATCCTGATTCTGCTGCTGGCAGGCTCGTTGGCTGGGATCATGGCTGGCATGTTGGGGATTGGAGGGGGAATCATTCTGGTGCCTCCCCTGGTCTTTGTATTCGACCTGATGCAAGTATCTGAGGTCGTTATTCCCCATCTAGCTATTGGAACCTCGCTCGCAACAATCATTGCCACCTCGCTTTCCTCAGCAAAAGCCCATTTTAAAAGGGGTTCTGTTGATCATCAACTCCTCAAGTATTCGATCATCCCAACGTCTCTGGGAGCTGGATTTGGAGGGTTAGTAGCAGGTAGTCTCAGCGCAGGGGTGCTAGTGATGATCTTTGGATTTATGGCCATCGTTGTTTCCGTCAGGATGATGATTCCCAGCAAATCCAATGAGATTGACCACGAACCGAATAGATTTTTGATTGGAAATCTTACAGGACTTACAGGGATTATCTCGGCAATGGTTGGGATTGGAGGAGGAGCCATGAACGTTCCACTGATGAACATGATGGGCATCAAGATGCATCAAGCGGTTGGAACTTCAGCTAGTATGGGTTTTGTGATTGCCCTTCCCGGAACCATTGGATTCATTGTCTCAGGTTGGGAAAATCCGGACTTGCCTGAATTCTCTTTCGGCTTCATTCACTGGCTCGCTGCCCTTTGCATATGTTTGATGACGGTAATCTTAGCTCCACTCGGTGCAGCAATTTCCCATCGGTTAAATACCAAGAAGTTGAAACAGGTCTTCGGGATATTTCTGTTGGTCGTTGCGATGCGAACTCTTTGGCGACTTTGGTCTTAATGCCTTCGAAAGATCCACGTTATACAATCTAATGAATGACCATTCTCCCGCAGCAAACGCTTTAAAGCTGATCGTCTTCCGAATTAACGAAGAGCAGCCTTTTTATGGGATTAATGTTTTTAAGACTTTTGAAATTCAGCGAGCAAAGCATTTCACAATTAGTGAGGTTCCAAGG
>DJYX01000175.1:0-15789 GCA_002450295.1 Deltaproteobacteria bacterium UBA6967 | reverse complement strand
CCACGTTGGCTTAGAACTGATTTGAGTGAGCAAGAGGAGAGGAATTCTTCGATCATCTTCTGCAATTTCAATAACATTCAAATTGCGTTAAGAGTTGGAGGTATCCACCAAATTATCACGAGAGATTGGCAGGATGTCCTTCCTTTAACATTTCATGAGTACATGCCTGTTGACCGAAATCTTAATTACACCCTCCTTGATGATGGGTCTTCAGTCTGTCTCATTCTGGATGTGGAATATTTACTCACAGAAGTTTTGCCTCATGAATTTTCAGAGATCCAAGAAGATGTTCAAAATTTACCTTTCAAAAATGTCGAAATTCCAGAATCTCTAAAAAACGGGACAATTCTTGTTGCTGAGGACAGTAGCTCCGCCCAGTTGTATCTCAAAAATTTCTTCGAGAAGTTGAATCTCTCTTTCAAGTTTTTTGAGCATGGGGGTCCTCTCCTGGAGTATGTCCAAGGAATTTCAGACCTCTCACTGATACCATTGATAATTACGGACATTGAGATGCCCATCATCTCTGGACATGAGGTCATCAGACAATTGAAGTCTGATTCTAGAACCAAGCACATTCCGATTTTAGTCTTCAGTTCTATGACGAATGACCAAAGTCGGAAAGCTGTCAGGGAATTGGGTGCTGATGGGTTTGTCGGAAAGCGAAGTGTGGAACAAATGCTGAAACAGTTGGTTGCTACAGCCCGAATACCCTTGGCATCATCATTTTCTTGATTCTTTTATAAAAGTATTATCACAAATTTTGCCTTGATTCCCAATTAAGTTGTACTTTTCTCACATTTCTAAAATTGAAAGGTATAAAAATAAGAAAGTCACCTGCCCGAGTAGGCTTTTTGACCCTTGGGGCTGGATGTTTTGGGTATTGCTGTAGTCTGGACTGTCAGTTCGAAAAATTTACGGTCAGCATCGTCTCATCTTTGCCGTATAGCATCAAAGGAAGCCATGAAAATTGCTATCATTGGTTCGGGAATAGCCGGACTAACAGCTGCCTACCGTCTGCATCCTCATCATCAAATCACTCTTTTTGAAGCTTCTCCCAGACTAGGTGGACATTCCAATACTGTTACAGTAGATCTACCTGAAGGCAAAATTCCTGTTGATACGGGATTCATTGTATTTAATGACTGGACTTACCCCAATTTTATTTCATTGATGAAAGAGATTGGAATAGAGGGTAAAGCTACTGAAATGAGTTTCAGTGTCAAAGACGAGCAGAGGGATTTGGAGTATAACGGGCACACACTAAATACTCTTTTTGCACAGAGGAGAAATCTTGTGAGGCCTGCGTTTTGGGTGATGCTCAGGGATATTATCCGCTTCAACAAAGAGGCAAAGGAACTGTTGGAGAGCGATCAAGATGATCTTACCCTCGGAGACTTTCTCAAGGAGAGGAGATATGGCGATTTATTCTGTGATCATTACATCATCCCAATGGGTGCAGCGATTTGGTCGTCGAGTACCGAACAAATGTTGGATTTTCCCATCAAATACTTTGCAAGATTTTTTGAAAATCATGGGCTTCTAAACGTAGTAAATCGACCTCAATGGTATACGATACCAGGGGGTTCTCAGGAATATGTCAAGAAGTTGAGTTCTTCATTTATTGACAACGTTCGGTTCAACTCCCCAGTGATGGAGATTCGTAGAAAACCAAATTTTGTTGAGATTTTTTCTGCAGTTGGCAAAGAGCGCTTTGATGAAGTAGTCCTTGCCTGTCATTCTGATCAGGCTCTTAGTCTGCTTAAGGACGCCACCAAAGAGGAAACAGAAATTCTTGGATCAATTCCATATCAAAGAAATGAAGCTGTGTTGCATCAGGATATTTCGCTTTTACCCAATCGCAAAAGAGCTTGGGCTAGTTGGAACTATCATCTAGATCATACCCAGCAGGATACGGTAGCGGTGACATACAACATGAATATCCTCCAACACATTCCGACACCTACCCACCTGTTGGTTACCCTAAACAGGACAGAACGGATTAAACCGGAAAAGATTCTTAGCAAAATTGATTATGAACACCCTGTCTACAATGAAGCTAGCGTAAAAGCCCAGCAGCGTCATAGCGAAATCAGTGGTCTAAACAGAACACATTTTTGCGGGGCCTACTGGAGAAATGGTTTTCATGAAGATGGAGTCGTGAGTGCGATGAACATGCTTCAACTTCTTGAGATCCCCAAAGCTGCCTGAAATGGAAAGTTGTCTCTATACTGGACGCCTACGCCACAGGCGTTTCAGCCCTACTTTACACAGCTTTAGCTATCCAATTTATCTTAGCTACCTTGATCTTGGGGAACTAGATCAGGTATTTTCCCTCTCGAAAATATGGTCCAAAGAAAAATGGAGGCCAGTTTGGTTCAAACGTGAAGATTACTTTGGTGATCCAACCCAACCCTTGTCTGAAAGTGTCAAGGATGCTGTAGAGTTAGAACTAGGCTTTCGACCCAATGGATCTGTCAGAATCCTGACCCACATGCGTTCATGGGGATTAGGTTTTAACCCCGTTAGTTTCTATTATTGTTTTGATGAAAACCAACAGCATCCTGCAGCAATTTTAGCTGAGGTGACTAATACCCCTTGGAATCAAAGGCATAGTTATTTTTTAGATGGAAGAGATCAGCCTAAACACGCTCAGGCCTTTCAATTCCAAAAAAAATTCCATGTATCCCCATTTCTGAAGATGGACTACAAGTATGACTGCCGATTTACCCGACCCACAAAGAGTTTGATTGTTCATATGGAAAATCATCGAAAAGGGGAAAAACACTTTGATGCCACGCTAATTCTCAAGCGTCAGGAATTTAGTCCCGCAACAATGAGAGAAATGGTTTGGCGTCACCCTTTCATGACTGCCCAAGTCCTTGGAGGAATTTACTGGCAAGCTTTTAGGCTGTGGCTTAAGAGAATACCTTATCAGCCACCACCAAGCACAGTTGAGATGACAACTCCACCACCGTCTGATTAATTCAGGCACAATCTAGGTTTCTAATGCGCTCCAACCAAGAACTGTCTTTTCCAAGATCAGAAACTCTTCTCTCTGAGAAGCAGCCAGAAAGTGATCTTCTGAAACGTTGGAACAGATGGAATCGTAATCTGTTCATCCGGCGAACTGATAGTTTAACTCACGGAAAGATCACAGTTCACGATGAAATGGGCACGCACATCCTTGGTCAAAAGACGGATCTTTGTCCACTTGAGGTCACGGTCCATATTCATGATTTGCAGACCTACGCCAGCATTATTAATAGCGGAAGCATTGGCGTTGCAGAAGCTTACATGCGGGGAGAGTGGACCTGCTCCAACTTGACTTACCTTGTAAGAATTTTTGTGGTGAATCGTGAAGTTTTAGACAAAATGGAGCAAGGATTTGCACGTTTTGGAGTAACAATTCACGAGATCTTGCATAAATTCCTGAACAAAAACACAAAACAGGGCAGCAAGAAAAACATCTCAGCACATTATGATTTGGGAAATGAGTTCTTTAGACTCTTTTTAGACCAAACCCTCATGTATTCATCAGCTATTTTTGAAGATACTGAAGAGTCATTAGAAAAAGCATCCAAAAACAAGATGGATCGGATCTGCAAAAAATTAGAGCTTAAACCTCAGGATCACCTTCTTGAAATTGGTACTGGATGGGGAGGATTTGCCATCCATGCTGCTCAAAATTATGGCTGTCAAGTGACAACCACCACTATCTCACAAGAACAATTTCAACTAGCGAAAGAGAGAGTGAAGGAGTCTGGTTTACAAGACAGAGTCGAGGTTTTGAAGGAAGATTATCGCAACTTGAATGGTCAGTACGACAAGCTTGTATCAATTGAGATGATCGAGGCGGTAGGACATCAATTCCTTCAGGGTTACTTTCAAAAATGCAGTTCCCTGCTCAAAAAGGACGGGATGTTGCTGCTTCAGGCTATCACGATTGATGACCGGAGGTACCAACAAGCTAGTAAAACAGTCGATTTCATTCAGCGATATATTTTCCCAGGTGGGTGCTTACCTTCTATCAGCGTGATGGCTGAACATCTCCGCGAAAGCACAGACCTTTGCATTTATCACCTGGAAGACATCACACAGCACTATGTGACAACCCTAAAAAGATGGAGAGAAGGTTTCTTTGCAAACTTAGACCAAGTCCATGCACAAGGATTTTCTGACGAGTTTGTGAGGATGTGGGAATACTACCTGTGCTATTGTGAAGGAGGCTTTAAAGAGCGTGCGATTGCTACGGTTCATTTGATGGCGACCAAACCACTCTGTAAACCCAGAGACCTAACTTGCCAAATTTGAATAGTTGTCCCGAAGATTTTTCTCAAGAAGAACTGCTGACTGCTTTTGTAGGGCAAGATCCTAGTTTTGTGAAATAGTTCCAGTGGAACTCTGCTCTCTGTCCTCCCGCCAAACATGCCACTGATGACGAATTGAAGCTCCTAGCGAATCTCTTGCTACCAACTCAATAAGATTTTTTCCTTCAAGTAGTGGCGAATTCCATACAATGGCTTCTGAACGCTTATTGTTCAAGCTGAAGTAATTCAACTTTTTTCCATTGACAAAGCACTGTAGGTCCTCCAGTCCATCATCGTCGCTAAGATCAATATTCCAAATTAGCTCGTCATCTCTGGTCAAGATGGGTAGATCATCCCTGATGAAATTAGTTTGAAAAACTGGAGGTTCAACTATGGCCTCAGGACCAATTTTACCCATCCAATGATAATTCCACAGAGCATGGTCTACTCTGGGTACAAAGAGCGCAACTTGCCAACGGCCAAGTTCCTCTATTCCTTGAGGAATTCGTACCAGTAAGTTTTCTTCATAGAATTGACCATCTTTCAGACTTTTCCATTCCACCCGGTCTTGTAACCAGATCAAACCATCCTCAGAACTTCCGATTCTCAAAACTACTTCTTCAAGTTCTTGAGGGTCCTGCATTTCAAGATTCACCTTTAGAGCAAGTGTTTCTCCGGATTGAGGGATTCCGTCCCCATTACCAACACTTCCGGCAGTCCCATTATCAATGATCTGAAATCCCATGCTGAAGGTTGGTAATACATCTGGGACTACTGACCATAGAAACTCTCTACGCAAAAGTTCTTGGTCTTCATGTTGAAGAACAAGAAAATCCAGAGGAAGCCAACTTGGACTTTCTTGTTGATCAACATCTATTTCACGAACCCAAAGGCCTTTTTCACCCCCTTCGAGTTTTCCAAAGGGGAACTCAATGTCATCTAGCCAATCTATAGAGCTTTCAGATACTACCAACACCCTCTCCATGGGCATACTGCCCTTATTTTCAAGCTGAACCTTAATTCGTAACTTGCGGTCAGAGGCAAATGGAGGAGTGATTCCTTGCCAGACACCCAAGTCAATCTCTTGCTCAAAAGAGATTTGTAGATCTGGCAATTCCGTTGGACTCGGGGAGGAAAGTGTCCAATCTAATTCCGCTTGCTTTGAGATTTCACTGACAACTTCTTTCTCAGCCTGAGCCTGCAACATAGCATGAGACCTGGCAAGAGTTGCTTTCATCGTTTCCTGATACGGTAGATGCTCTCGCAATAATCTAACTGCAATCCGAACATAATCATCATTTTCAATCTCTGCTGCACTGAGTGGCTTATCCATATCAGTTTCTTCATCTTCTGAATCTCGCATGTAGTGCAGGATATAATTTTCAGCCTTACTCTCCTGTTGAAGCGAACGTAGATGGATGTTGTTTTCCGATAAGTAAAGTGGATTCAGTTGCAAATCTGGTTGCACACCAACATCCTGAATTGAGAGATTATCTGGGGTCAAGTAACGGGCAATGGTCATTTTGAGACCAAAATTACCAGGCATACCCCAGATGGACTGAACCGAACCCTTACCAAAGGTCTGCTCACCAACAATGATCGCACGATTATTTACCTTAAGGGCTGCACTGACTATCTCTGAAGCTGAGGCACTTTGGCCATTCACCAAAACCACGATGGGAATGTTCTGAATTTTAGGGGAGCTCAAAAGTTGATGAGAGTCGTAGCTTGTTAGGTCGGTGTTGGTTTGTGTCGAAACAATTCTTTTCTCCGAGGGCAGAAACAAGTCACTTACCCTCACAGCTTCCTGAAGTAATCCTCCTGGATTTCCGCGTAAATCTAAGATCAAACCTGCAACTGAGTCGAGATTGTCCAATTGCTTTTCAAGATCAGTAGATGTGTCTTCCTGAAAAAGTTTCAGCCGAATATAACGAACCGGAATTCCATCATCGAATCGCAGATCTACAGAATCACTACTAGTGATTTGAATATCCTCTCTTAGAAGCTCATAAGTGATCTCTTTCCCTGATCGCTCAACTGTCAAATCCATTCTAGAGCCTATCTCCCCACGCAAGCCCTGCATGATTGCGCTCAAGCTCATTTTTTTAGTTGATTCCCCATCAATTTCCTTGACCTGATCTCCAATCCGCAGTCCTGCACGTTCAGCAGGCCCACCTTCCATCAGAGAAATAATAGTCAACTGCTTATCACGACTTCCAATGACGATTCCGACACCAGCAAATCGGCCTCGGGTATTCTCGTTAAACTCAGCATAGCTTGATGGTGGAAGCACAACTGAATGAGGGTCTAAGCCAGACATGATGGCGCCAAGAACGATTAGCTCCAGCTCTGTTGACTGGTATTCAGGCAGCTTTTCGTGAAGTTTCAGAATGAAGGATTGGAGCCCCTCATACATTTCTCTGAGAGACAAAGGGGGATCCAGCCTAACCAAGGTGCTTTCACGAAACAGAATACTCTGGCTCTCAGATTTGCTTTGGGGAGTAACAAATCGTACTTCTGCAATTTCTTTTTCTAATGCCAACAGTGCAGCCTCTTGAAGTTCTGAAAAATCTAATCGCCCCAACTCCAGGTAATCCAGTTGAATTCTCATCAAAACTTCTGCAAACAATGGCGTTGGAGATGGCTCTGGTTCCTCTGGCAATTCGGGTCCAGAAAGTCCGGGCAGGCAACCAGATAAAAGAATTGAGGTGATTGTGCTGAGGAGAACCCAGAGTATTTTTTTTTGGATACTTTCCACTTTCATTTACGCTCAATCTGTTCGATTAGTTTTATAAATTTTGGAATGCCCATTTTTCAAAATCACAAAGCTTATTCTTCACGTAGAACAACAGCGGGTGGAACTTTGGACATCTTCAGTGCAGGGTAGAGGCCTGCAAGCAGAGCGGCGAAGACAGCCAACAGCATGTTGTAAAATAAAACACTTGGTTCTACCAGAGTAGGAAAGGTCCAACCGAATGAACGCTGATTTATTACAAAAATCAAAACCATGGCCATCATTATCCCAACTGGAATTGCAAGGACTCCCGCAACTATCCCCATCAAACCACACTGGCTTGTCAATAATCTCCAGATTTGCCCAGGGGTCATTCCTGTGGCACGCAATATCCCTAACTCTCTCTGACGTTCTAGCTGCAGTGCCATCAAAGAACTGAGTACACCTACGAAGGCAACCCCCGTTACCAGTAGTTGAAGGACACCAGTAATTGCAAAAGTTCGATCAAAAATTTCTAAGCTCACTTCTCTCAGGGAGACATTTGAACGGATGATCAAAGGCTGTGGAAGGCTTAGTCGGTCAAAAACATCCTGAAAGCGTTTGGGAGTCCATTCATCTTCAAGATAAAGTGCAACTGAATTAACTCTGGGATCCTTCCAAAATTTCTCCAGGTGGTTGCGATGAATTATGGCGTGGCCTCTTTCAGAACTGTAATCGTAGAAGACCCCTTTGATTTCAAAAATTTTATCACCTTTCGGAGAGGGCAACACAAGCTTGTCCCCAATCGACAGAGCTAATCTGTTTGAAAGAGGTTCAGAAACTACAATTGATTGTTGTGTATCAAAGCTATTCCATGGATCCTTGCCAGCCTCTTTGAAACTGTAAGAAGCATACCCCTCATCGGGTAAGTCCAGAGTCAATAGATCAACCTCACCAAAAGCAGTGTTTACCTGAATTCTTCTATTTCTTGTGAGATGAGCAACCCCCTCAGCATTTTCAAGGATTTCAATGCTCTCCGGTAACAAAATCTTGTCGAGGTGCCGTGAATTTCCAGGTGGAACAACGTAAATATCGGCCCAAAGCTGTTGTTCCAGCCAGTAAAAGACTGTGTGTCGAAAACTACCCACCATGATTCCGAGACCAATTGCTGCTGAAATAGCTACCATCAGGGCTGCAATCGCAACACTGGTTCTACTGAGTTCAGCTTGAACCCCTCGAGTGGCCATACTTCCCAGGACTCCAAAGAGCTTGGTCATGATGGGCCTTATCAGTGTCATAGCGAGGTTTGTCAGATGAGGAGTGAGAAATGCCAAGCCTACAATTAAAGAAAACAGACCTGCGTAACTCAGGATTAAATCTTTGGAGGGAAGCCACAATAAAAAGACTCCTGCGAAGCAAAGGCCTAAGCCCCCGTATAAGCTCCAACGTAACGTCCTGCGAAACGATTCTTCACGCGACGATCGATTCAAAACCATTCTCGGTGGAATATTTGAAGCCTCTTTGGCAGGCGGGATCACAGCAAGAAGAGTTGCTCCCAATCCAAGACCAATACCTTTAAGAAGAGATAAATTAGACCACTGAAGCTCCCGAACGGAGAGAACATAGTACAAATCGTTGATGGTTTGAGTTACATAGATGACAAGCAGATTTGCCAACTGACTCCCACCGACCAAACCTATAGAAGTCCCTACAATCCCAATCACAATTGCTTCCATGAGAATAATGCGAAATATCTCACCTCGCGTGACTCCCACGGCTCGAAGTTGGCCCAACAGGCTGTAGCGTTGGACCACAGAGAAAGTCATCGTGTTGTAGATCAAGAACATTCCTACAATGAGCGAAAGCAAGCTCAGAGCGGAAAGATTCAAGTGGAAGGCACGAGTCATTTTGTCAGCAGATTCAAGTCTTGTTTGTGATGATTCGACGCGAGCACCAATGGGAAGAGTTTCATTGAGCCTCTCAATTTGTTTATTTTTTTCTTCTTCATCACCGTCCAAAATCAGATCTATCCTCGATAAATCCCCTTTTTGCTGGAGTAACTCCTGAGCTGTGCTGATATCTACAATCAACAGTTTTGAAAGGGCTTGACGCGCGAAGCTATCGTCAATTTTCAGAAAGGCAACCAGCCTAAGTTTTTGAGGCAAGCCCCCGACTTCAACTTCGAAAAAATCTCCAATTTGAATACCTAACTGTTTAGCTAGATCGATTGAAACGACAACAGTATTCCGTTCTGTTAAAAATGCCGTCAGATTTTTGCTGTTTCCACCACCTAAATCCTGCAGATATGGTCGAAAAGGGGCTTCTGCAAAAGGATCAATTCCCAATAACTGGAACACCTGATCCGGTTTTTCTTTCAAAACTGCAAAACCTTCTAAAACAGGGGCTGCTTGCCTGAAACCAATTTTTTGTTTCAACTCTCGATAAGTCTCTTCAGTGAGATATTCTCGGTCAGAGATGATTTGATGAGTCGAACGACCACTCACCGATTGAACTGCCAATTCCATCGATCTTTGTGCACTGGCATTTGTCAAATCGATTGAGAGAACAATGGTGACCCCCAAGGCAACTCCAATCACAGCCAATCCAAATTGCCAGGGATGACGCTTTAGATATCGAAAACTTGATTGATAAAGAATAGGTGGCATCTAAGTATTATTGGTGTTCTTGGTGAAAATTTGGATAGAAGTAGCCTGCTTGTATTTTTGCAATCTTTACGGCATGGTCAAAAGCAAAAGTTTTTTCCAGCCAGATGCCGCTTGCCATCTTGCTCCTTAAGGTGCTACTAAAATTAGTCATTTCAAATCCCCGATTACTAAAGCAGATTTCTTTTCATGCCAAATAACCTGATCATCGTAGAATCACCGGCCAAGGCTAGGACTATCAACAAGTTTCTTGGCAATGATTATATTGTTGTCGCCTCCATGGGCCACGTCCGTGATCTTCCAGAGAAAGAGCTTGGTTTTGATCCCTCGAATCATTTTGAACCGCGTTATGAGATCACCAAGGATAAGAAGAAAACAATCGCAGATATCAAGAAACGAATCTCCAAAGAAACTGTGGTTTATCTAGCAACTGACGAGGACCGTGAGGGTGAATCTATATCTTGGCATCTAATCGAGGCACTTAAACTTCAAAAACATCCTGACATCAAGCGGATCGTTTTTCATGAGATCACCAAGCCTGCCATTTTAAAAGCCTTGCAGAATCCAAGGGATGTTGACACCAGCCTCGTGGATGCCCAACAAGCACGGAGAATTTTAGATAGAGCTGTAGGCTACGAACTCTCACCGCTTTTATGGAAAAAAGTGAAACCCGGACTCTCTGCGGGTAGAGTTCAAAGTGTAGCAGTCAGAATACTTGTTGATCGAGAGAGAGAAATCCGGGAATTCAAGCCACTTGAATTTTGGAGAATTCGAACCGCTTTTCAAAAGTACGATTTCCAAGCAGAGGTGTTTTCCTACAAATCTAAAAAAACTGAAAAATCTATCCCAAATGAAGCCACAGCTCAGGAAATAGTCTCATCGTTGGAAAAAGGTGGAATCTGTAAAATTGCTGATATCGAAGAAAGAGAGACCGCCAGAAAACCCGTAGCCCCCTTCACCACCTCTACTATACAGCAGGAAGCATCATTAAAACTAGGATTCTCACCTCGGAGAACAATGTCTGTCGCTCAGCAATTGTACGAGGGAAATTTTGAAATCCCTGATTATAGTGGCGGCTTAATAACCTACATGCGAACAGACTCGACAACGCTTTCTGAAGAAAGTTTGCAACAAGCTCGACAAGTCATTCTTTCAGAATATGGGATTGAGTACGCTCTTAAGAAGCCCCGTCGATTTGCTACCACAGCCAAGGGTGCACAGGAAGCTCACGAAGCGATTCGACCCGTCGATTTGAGCATGAAGCCTCAAGATGTTCGGGCCCATTTGAGCCCGGAGATGGCAAAGCTTTATGATCTGGTTTGGAAGAGGATGATCGCCTGTCAGATGACGGATGCAATTATAGCACGGACAACTCTGAAGTTGGAGGGAGGGAATCAGAAAGAGTGCCTCCTTGAGGTCAAGGGCCAGCGGCTTGTGTTTCCAGGATTCTTAAAAGCCTACACAGAAGGCTCTGAAAATCCTGATGCAGATCTTGAAAAAAAGGATGTGATCCTACCGAAAGTCGAGAAAGGAGAGGAATTGGGGATCAATAAGGTGATTCCAGAGCAGCACTTTACCAAGCCCCCACCGCGCTACACGGAAGCAGGTCTAATCAAAAAACTGGAAGCAGAGGGAGTTGGCAGGCCTTCCACATATGCTCCGACTATTTCCACCATTCAAGATCGGCAATATGCCGAAAGAGGAGAAGATAAACGGCTCAGGCCAACAGATCTGGGTGAGGTCGTTACAGATTACTTAGTGAATCACTTCACTGACATCGTGAATTTGAATTTCACCGCAAGAATTGAGGAGGACCTAGACGAAATCGCCAATGGAAAACGAGATTGGGTTTCCATGATGACTGAATTCTATCAACCCTTTCACGAGAACATTGCTGTAAAACAGGAGTTACCTCCTGACAAAGGGGAAAAGGTTTTGGGAACTGACCCACAAACAGGCCGTCAGGTCAGTGTTAGGGTTGGTCGTTACGGTCCAATGGTTCAAATTGGAACTAAGGATGATGAAGACAAACCCAAGTTTGCCTCCCTTCCCAAAGATCGAAGCATGCATGAGATTCAACTGGAAGAAGCACTAAAGCTCTTCAGTCTTCCTCGACATTTGGGCAACTTTGATTCCTCTGATGAGGAAATAATTGTTAATCGAGGCCGTTTTGGCCCTTATGTCAAACTTGGTAATCAATTCTTCTCCATCCCCAAGGAAATTGACCCTCTGCAGATCGATCGTGAAGAAGCAATCGAGTTAATCCGTCAAGGCAAAGAAAGCAAAGCCAAGCAGGTCTTACACGATTTTGGTGAAATTCAAGTGCTGAAGGGCCCTTATGGACCTTACATCAAATACAACAAGAAGAACTTCAAAATCCCCAAAAACACGGATGCTGAGTCACTAGACAAAGTCACCTGCGAGCAAATTATCTCAGAAGCCCCACCTCCTCGTCCAAAGCGCAAAACCAAGGCCTCGTAATGGGTTGGAGACTTTGACTAACAGTCGCCGCCCGACAACAACCACCTAATGGTGTAGCCCCGAAGTATGCGAACTCATCTATCCGCACTCGTCATCCTTGCGCTGAATTTTCTGATTTTTCTGGTTCTGAACCAATTTTTGAATCCGCATCCGGATATGCTGGACCATTGGGTGTGGTCACGTTTTTTGAGTGCCTCGTACTACGAGCACCCTCCGATGGTGGCTTTTTTGATACGCATCATCACTACCATCGGCGGCCACCACGAGACCACCCTAGAAATCGGTGCTCAGCTTGTAAATTTATCCATTCTTTATTTGATCTATCGTTTAGCACTCTCCATTTTCCACACTAGGGCAGCTCTCTTTACAATACTTGTGTTGAGTTCAATGCCCTACTTTACATTGGGAACAGTCTTTCTTCACATCACCCAGCCCTTTGTTTTTTGTTGGGTGCTAGCACTAATGCTGCTCGTCCACTATCACCGTGAACCTCATCCTCGGTGGCTCATTTTCATAGGAATTGTCTGTGGTCTTGGAGCCTTATCCAAATTCATCATGCTCCTCTTTTACATTGGGCTTTTCTTTCATGCGTTGATTTACCGAGACGCCCGAGACATTTTGAAATCTCCCTGGCTCTACATGGCTGGAGTGATTTCACTCACGATCTTCTCGCCGGTTATTTTTTGGAATGCCGCTCATGATTGGATCTCTTTCCGTTTTCAATTTGGCAGAGGAATGGGTGGTGACGAATTTGGTGAAAACACATTTCATTTTTTGATTGGCCATATACTTTTATTTTCACCTCTCTGGGCAACGGTGGGATGGTTGGGTTTAACCAGTTTGAAAGATCGTTTTCGTTCAGGTCGACACCCTGAATCTGTCATTTTGGTACTCTCACTGTATCCGCTTTTTTTCTTCACCATCATGAGTTTGAGAGGATCCATCGCAGACCCGCACTGGACAAACCTCTTTTACCTTGGCTTAGCTATTCTTCTGGGGCAGGCCCTCTCAATTCATTGGAAAAAATATAGGTTGGCCTTGGTTGGAGCAGCATTATTTATCAATGCTGGCTTGATCACCGCAGCAGTCGTTAACACCTATGATCCACTTTACGAATGGGAGGCTCACGAACTAGACAGTCCAAAACTTCTGATTAGTGATGGTGTCCCTGCAGAAGTAATCAACAAACTTGAAGCACATCACAAAAGGCTCTACAGCTTTGACGCTTTTGAGGAATTTCTTAACAAACATCTCACAGATTCTGAAATTAATGCTTATGGTGACCAACTTCGAAAAGTAAGTCATGACACTTTCAGCAATCGATTCAATCAGTTTCTTCAGTGGCCAGAAACTGTTGATGAAATGAGGAAATTACTAAAGACGAGGGGATTGGGTGATCCTCAATACATTGTCAGCAGAGAATATCAATTGAGCAGTGCGCTTAGTTTCTATTTCCCAAACCATCCATGGCCACACAGCTTGGAGAAGACGGAGAGAAATCTCTGGTCCCCAAGAGAGGAAGTGAAGAAGTCATCTTTCCTCTTTGTTTGCGCTCTCTATGATTGTGATCACTCCAGTCGAGTCTTTGAAAGGACAATGGGCGTTCAACTGGCTGACCTTGGAGAGGTCTTGATGAGGCAGGATGGAAGGCTCATTCGTGCGTTGAGACTCTACTCACCAGCAAATCTGGTTTCAACTGAGATTGATCCACTAACCAGTCCAGCAGCATCTCAATAACGTTGAGATAAAACACACAGTCGGCTGATCACTTGACTCACAGTATTTTCACCAATAATATTAGGTTTTTTTGACTTTCCTCAATCAACGGCTCTTTAGATAGAATCCTTGGTTCAGCCGAGCTCAACCATTCGTATCAATCCAGCAAGAGGGACCATGGCGCAGACCATGTTTGAAAAGATTTGGAACTCCCATGTCATCACCGAACAAGATGGCAATACCATCCTCTATATTGACCGTCATTTGGTCCACGAAGTCACCTCACCTCAAGCTTTTGAGGGACTTAGGATGGCGGGACGCCCCATCCGTTGTACTGGAGCGACCTACGCCGTGCCAGATCACAATGTTCCAACCAAGGACAGGGATAAACCAATTGCCGACCCGATCTCTGCCAAACAAGTGGAAACACTTAGACAGAACTGCAAGGAATTTGGCATCACACTTTTTGACCTAGATGATGAACGACAAGGAATTGTACATGTAGTAGGCCCTGAACAAGGGTTGACCTTACCTGGTTCCACTATCGTCTGTGGAGACTCGCATACAGCTACTCACGGAGCTTTTGGAGCACTCGCATTCGGGATTGGGACGAGTGAAGTAGAGCATGTGCTCGCAACACAAACTCTGCAGCAACAGAAACCGAAGACCATGAAAATTGAAGTCCATGGATCTCTACCAAACAAAGTGGGGGCCAAGGACATCATACTGGCGATTATCGGGAAAATTGGCACTGCCGGAGGAACTGGCTATGTACTTGAATACTGTGGTGAGGCGATTCGTGCACTTTCGATGGAAGGTAGGATGACTCTCTGCAATATGAGCATTGAAGCAGGCGCTAGAGCTGGAATGGTTGCTCCTGATGAGAAAACCTTCGAATACCTGGCAAATCGGCCCTACGCCCCCAAAGGTGATGAATTTGAGCAAGCGGTCGGTTTCTGGAAACAGCTGGTTTCAGATGATGGAGCTACATACGACAAAGTAGTGATTCTGACAGCCGAAGATATCCTTCCACAAGTGACCTGGGGCACAAATCCTGGCATGGTCACAGACATTCATGGTCAAGTTCCAGATCCTCAAAAGATTGAAGATACCAACGAAAGAAGAGCCATCGAACGTGCCTTGGCTTATATGGATCTCAAACCAAATACCCCAATTGTTGATATCAATATCGATCGAGTTTTCATTGGTTCATGCACGAATTCTCGAATTGAGGACCTCCGCAGTGTCGCAGACTTTGTGAAGGGGCGCAAAGTCAGTTCCAAGGTTCACGCGATGATTGTTCCGGGGAGTGGACTTGTGAAGAATCAGGCTGAAGAGGAAGGGCTTCATCATGTTTTTGTCGAAGCAGGTTTTGAATGGAGAGAACCCGGCTGCTCAATGTGTCTCGCAATGAATGACGACATCCTACAACCCGGTGAGCGATGTGCGTCGACCAGTAATCGAAATTTTGAAGGCAGACAAGGGAAAGGCGGCCGCACACATTTGGTAAGTCCCGTCATGGCTGCTGCTGCCGCAATCACAGGACACTTTACAGATCCACGAACTCTTTAACTGATCCCACTGGAATAAGAATGCAACCATTTCAAACGCTCACTGCGACAGCAGCTAAGTTGGATCAGGTCAATGTTGATACTGATCAAATCATCCCGAAGCAATTTTTGAAGAAAATTGAACGGACTGGCTTTGGGATTCATCTTTTTCATGACTGGCGTTTTATTGACGATGCTGGGCAAAAGCTAAATCCAGACTTCATTTTAAATCAGTCCCGTTATCAGGGAGCTCAAATCTTAGTTGCGGGGGACAACTTTGGCTGTGGCTCCAGTCGAGAGCATGCTCCTTGGGCTCTTCTCGATTATGGTTTCCGCAGCATTATTGCTCCGAGTTTTGC
>DJYX01000128.1 GCA_002450295.1 Deltaproteobacteria bacterium UBA6967 | reverse complement strand
TGGCGTAAATTGAAATAGTGCTTGACGACAATTCCAATCACTGAAAGCACGCCCAAAATCAACCAGTGGTAGGAATGGCCAAAGGTCGTTGGGAAATGATTACTGATCATGATCAGCAAAACAGGGAGTGTAAGGTAGTTATTGTGTCTGGAGCGTTGAAGACCCTGCTTTCCCATTTTACCATCAGGAGTCTCACCAGCTAGCATTGCCCCGACCATCTTCTTTTGTACCGGGATGATCACAAAGAAGACATTCCCGACCATCATCGAACCAATCATTCCTCCCACGGTGATGTAGGTGGCCCGGCCACTCAAAAATTGACCCAACCCCCAGGCAACAATTGGTAATGCAATGATGAACAAATAAAGCATCCAATCGTTGTGCTGGCCAAAAGGAGACCGACATAGCTGATCATAAATCAGCCAGCCTAAGAGCATCGCACTCAGATTAATCGCGATCGCTTGCCAGCCTGACAAATCAGCGACCGAAGGATCTACCATATAAGTTTCGGCCTGCCAGAAATAAACGATGATCAGCAGTGCCATCCCACTGACCCAAGTCATGTAAGCTTCCCACTTGAACCAATGAAGCTTCTCTGGAAGCTTTTCTGGAGCTACCTGATATTTCTGTGAATGGTAGAATCCCCCTCCATGAACCGCCCACAAATCCCCAGCAATACCGGGTGGATTCAGACCTTTTCGATTCAGCTGCCCCTCAACCCAATTGAAGTAGAATGAAGCCCCTATCCAAGCAACCCCAGTGATCATGTGGATCCAGCGAACCACCAGATTCAACCATTCGTGAAGATGTGCTTCAATCACTGATGGCTCCGGTAGGCCCATTTTGCGGTACGCTGCTCAATTGCAGCGAAAATGGCATACATGACGATTCCTTCGAAAGCCAGTACCAGTAAACCAGCGAAGACAAGGGGAACTTCAAAATTTGCCTGAGCTGAGAGCATCAGATGCCCCACCCCATGATTCGAGGCAACGGTTTCAGAAACAACTGCCCCTACAAACGCGAGAGTGATGGCAACCTTAAGAGATCCAAAAAAAAAGGGCATCGCCCCGGGAATTCCTACTTTCAACATAATATCCAGCTTGCTGGCCCCCAATGACCGCAAGACGTCTTCCAACTCCGGTTCAGTCGTAGCAAGACCGGTGGCTACATTCACTACGATTGGGAAAAAAGAAATCAAGAAAGCCGTAAGTACGGCGGGCACTATGCCTATACCGAACCACAATACCAGGATTGGGACAACAGCCACTTTTGGAACGCTGTTGAAACCAACCATCACTGGATAAAGCCCTCGGTAGATCGTTTTAGACCAACCAATCAACAATCCGAGCAATAACCCAAAAACAACAGCAATTCCAAACCCCAGAGAAGTAGAAAGCAAAGTGTAGAGAGAGTCTTCAATGAGTGCCTCATGAAATGTAAGCATTGCATCAAAGATAACAGTTGGAGCTGGCAGGAAATATTCAGGAATCCCCCCCAATCGACAGATAATTTCCCAAAGAAGAAACATGGAGATTGTGACGAACCATGGTGCCAATCTTTCTAAGGTCTGCTTTTGCATCAACTCCATCGATTAGGCTGCTCTTGCGGTCCGAATTTGGTCGCGCAGCTGGTGAACGATGTCAACAAATTCCTTCTCAAAACGAATGTCCAGATCTCGGGGCCTCTTAAAAGGTATCTCAAGTTCCATGATCACCCGACTAGGTCGATTACTCATCACCAAGACTCTATCCGCCAAAAAAGCCGATTCGATCAAGTCATGAGTAACCAATAAGACTGTAAATTTTCTCTCTTGCCAGAGGTCACGTAGCACACACCAGAGCTCCTCACGGGTAAAGGCATCCAGAGCCCCAAAAGGCTCATCAAGCATCAATACTTCAGGTTCGTGGATCAGAGCTCGACAAAGTGAAGCTCTTTGGCGCATACCCCCTGAAAGCTCCCAGGGGAACTTTTCAGCAACATTTTCCAACCCAACGGAACTCAGTAACTCTATCGCTTTATTGGCGTGAGCTTCCCGGTTTTGACGAAAAGTTTCTCGATGGGGTCTTGCAATCTCCAAGGGTAATAACAGGTTGTTGAGGGTAGTTCGCCAGGGAAGCATCACAGAGTTCTGAAATGCCATCCCAACATTACCCAAGGGGCGCGTGACTTCTTGATTCGCAACCACGACAGAACCCTGATCTGCCTTGAGCAAGCCAGACATCAGCTTCATAAATGTTGACTTGCCACAGCCGCTAGGTCCTACAAGGGCGACGAATTCACCTTTGGACATCTGGAGCGAAGCCCCCTCCAACACAGGTGGTTCGCCCAAGTTGTACGATACTGAAACCTCGTCAATATCGACGAAATGGGTCACTTCAGTTGACCTTCCTTTGACTCATTGCAGGCAGATACTCACTTGTAAAGACCGAAGCCGCAGTTGGTTTATTTGAAAAGTCATAGGTTAGACCAACTTGGTTAATTGATTCAGATAGTCGCTGACCTTCCACATCCCCAAATCCTCGTTCTTTAACTTCAGCCGTTATCACGTTGTCACGAATAGCCATCTCCAAGCGCTCCAATTCAACATTACGACGAGCAATTTTGTTCCGTTCCATCAAGTGATCTATAGCTGAATTGGGATCTGCAATCGTATCCATCCAGCCACGAATAATTGCTCTGACAAATCCTTTTACGAGTTGTGGGTTTTCATCAGCAAAATCTGGATTCACAATCACCGTATTTCCATAAAGCTTAAGACCATAATCCGACATCAACATCACATTGATATCTTCTTCCTTTACTCCTTTAGATTTCAGATTCAAAAAGGATGAGAATGAAAAACCTGTGATCGCATCCACCTCGCCAGCTGCAAGCATCGGCTCTCGAACGGGAAATCCAACGTTCTCAATGGTCACCTGTTTCGCCTTTATGTTGTTTGCCGCAACAAAGGCTTTCCATTGGGCATAAGCACCGTCAGGAGCGGGAGCACCGAGGATTCTTCCTTCCAGGTCTTTGGGCTTCATCACTCCGCTTTTCTTGAGTGAAATAATTGCAAATGGTGGGTTGTTGTAGACCATCAAAATTCCTTTGAGATCAATGTTCGGATTCTTGTCTCGGAATTTGATGAGTGAATTTATGTCAGCAAAACCAAATTCGTACGCCCCCCCAGTGACTCTAGGAATGGCCTCTAGAGAACCCTGGCCAGTGTCAATGGTCACATCCATTCCCTCTGCTTCAAAATATCCCTTATCCAGGGCAACAAAGTACGGCGCTGCAGGACCTTCAAATTTCCAATCCAAAGAAAATTTGATAGGAGTCAACGCAAAGGCGGATGTCACATAGAGGATCGTTGATAAGAGGATTGTTAGAAATCGCATGGTGTACTCCTTAATTATGGAATTAAATAGCCTTCACTCAGAGTTTGAGTTGAAAGAATTTGGTCCCATCAACAAATTCCAGACCATCTTGAGAAACAGCTCAGATCGTCAATGATCCAAGGGGTGGGGTGGTTATTCGAACCCTTAGGGCCGAATAGACAGTGATGAGAATATAATCAGTTGCCCAAGACTTTGACAGTGGGGTGGGGTTTACGAGAATTGAATCTTACTTGATAAAATCTCTACTGGGTCACTTATTTTTTCTTGAAAGATAAACGACCCTTAAAATCATGATTACTGCGAGAACAAGAACAGCGGATGTAAATTGAGACTGAAATGGGTGCATGAGTTCATTTTGATGCGAATGCAGACCCTCATGAGCAAGAATGGAACTTGGAAAGAACAGGTGTAATCCCAACAATAATTTTTTCATAGCCTTCTAAAATTTAGAGGGTCCATCTGAAAACGAGCGGAAATATATCAGCAGTTAGAGTTAGGGGCAACAAGCAATTTTCTCAAAAGATGTAATTTAAAAGCTCTTACACTGACTTTTTTGACACTTTTGCAGTAAACAATTGAAGCTTAGATCAATTTTACTGCATCCATTTTTTAGAACGCTCTTCAGCACGTAACCAACCTGTTATACGAACATTTCTTTCGTCTTCTGAAATAGTGCCTTCAAATTTTCGATCTTCCTGCCAGCAACTTTTTAGAGACTCAATGCTTGGCCATACTCCAACTGCCAATCCAGCCAGGAAAGCGGCCCCAAGAGCGGTACTCTCTGCATTTTTGGGACGTCTGACGGTCCTACCCAGGATATCAGCTTGATCTTGAGCAAGGAAATTATTTGCTGAGGCTCCCCCATCAATCTTTAGTTCTTGGAGGGGGTACCCAAGGTCAGCCTCCATGCATTTGAGAACTTCAGCTGACTGATAAGCGATCGCTTCCAGTGCTGCTCTCACGATATGAGCTTTGCTGGTGTTACGAGTGAGCCCAATGATTAGTCCTCGGGCATAAGCATCCCAATGAGGTGCTCCCAAGCCTACAAATGCGGGCACCACGTAACAACCATCTGAATCCTCAACGCTCAAGGCCATCTTCTCTGTTTCAGAGGCATTCTGAAAGAATTCCATTTTGTCCCTAAGCCACTGAATCAGTGATCCAGCTACGAAAACAGCCCCCTCAAGAGCATAGGTACGTTCCTCACCAATCTGCCAAGCGATCGTTGAGAGTAGTTGATGTTTTGATTCAACAGGCTTTGAACCAGCATTAAGCATCAAAAAACAGCCTGTACCATAAGTATTTTTTGCCTGCCCCACCTCAAAACAGGCTTGGCCAAATAATGCTGATTGCTGGTCGCCTGCAATTCCAGCAATGGGTATAGATTTACCAAGAATCGAATTGTCAATTTCAGCGAGTTTTCCACTTGAGGGCACAATTTCAGGAAGTGCTGACAGCTCAATCCCAAATATTGCCAACAACTCCTCATCCCAGGATGCCGTTTCAAGATTACAAAGCATGGTTCTAGAAGCATTGGTCACATCTGTTTTGAAAGCTTTCCCTGCGGTCAGATTCCAGACCAACCAAGAATCAACTGTTCCAAAACAAATTTCACCAGCTTTCATTCTTTCAGATAGTCCAGGTATCTCATTGAGTAACCAACGCATCTTGCTAGCTGAGAAATATGGATCCAAAACCAATCCGGTTTTTTTACGAATCAATGATTCCTTGCCCTGCGCTTTCAGGTGCTCACAGATTGCCGTGGAACGTCTACATTGCCAAACAATTGCTGGAGCAAGTGGTTTTCCAGTGACTTTTTCCCAAACAACCGTCGTTTCACGCTGATTTGTGATCCCCAACCCGGCAATCTCTTCAATATTTACATTAGTCTTTTGCATCACATCGAGCATGGTCTTTTGATTGGTTTCCCAAATCTGAAACGGATCCTGCTCTACCCACCCAGTTTGTGGATAATGGCAATCTAGCGGGGCACTGGATTGACCAATAATTTCTCCCATAGCATTGACGAGTACAGTTCGAGAACTGGTTGTGCCCTGGTCCAAAGCCATAATAAGTGTCATCGATTTTCTCCTTAATTAGACTGATCAGTTTTTTTATTGATTACCAGGTTAAGAATTCAGGCAATCAATGTTCGGCATTGATTGGTTCCATCATATCCTCGGGCAAAAGCGCGTTCAAAAACTTCTAAATTTTCTCGATGAATTCATAATGATTTGCGGTATCAAATCCCCCAAACCTTTGTTCTTTGAATTTACAACTCAGTTTCCATAAGAGGTAAAGCGAGTTGATCCTGAGATTCATCTTCCATGTCCAACTCAGCCAGAGTGGGCAAATCTTTCAAAGACTGTAGACTGAAAACTTCCAAAAAGGTCTTAGTGGTTGAATAAAGTGTGGGTCTTCCAGGTAGTTCAGCTCGACCACTAATTCGGACCAATCTTCGCTGGAGCAATGTTCTCAGGGTACTGGAAGAATCGACACCTCTCAGAAATTCAATTTGTGCGCGAGTGACGGGCTGCTTGTAGGCAACAATTGAGAGAGTTTCCAGATTCGCAGGGGTCAGCCGAAATGGTTTTATAGAATCTACCTTTCGAATCCACTCTCGGACCTTTGGCACCGTCCTCATTTGGAACCCCCCCGCAACATCCTCAATTCTAAACACTCGCCCTGTAAGTTCGTATTCTGTGTTGAGTTGCAGAACCGCCTGACGTAATTCTTTTGTTGAAGGCTCCGTTCCCACCAAGTCTTT
>DJYX01000253.1 GCA_002450295.1 Deltaproteobacteria bacterium UBA6967 | reverse complement strand
AGAGAATGGTTCAGGAAGCCATTCGACAATTTGGTTGTGTGGATGTCCTTGTACAAAACGCTTTCAGTGTCTTAGCCAGTGAAAATCACATTCATGGAAGTGCTGTCACCGTCAAAGAGGAAAGTTGGGACTATGGGATGGATGTTATGCTCAAGGCTCTATATCTTGGCGCCAAGCACTGCGTCCCACACATGCAACGCAAGCAGTTTGGGAACATCGTCAATATCGCCTCTGTCCACAGCTTTCTTCAAGAACCCAAAATGCTCGTTTATGAAACCGCAAAAGCTGCAGTAGTTGGCTTGACCCGGCAAATGGCTGTTGACTTTGGTCCTGACAATATTCGTGTAAACGCGATTGCGCCGGGACACATCGTCACCGAAGGTATACAGAAGGTCTGGGAGCAAAACCCCACGGGTCTGCAGTTTCTTGAAAATCAGTACCCCTTGCGCAAGACAGGGGTACCTGATGACATAGCAGACGGAATCACTTTTCTCTGCTCTGAACAGGCTTCCTTCATCACTGCACATACACTGGTGATTGACGGTGGGCTCTCAATTCAACTTCAGGAAAAATTTGGTATCCGGCAGGCCGTATTCGCTCGCAATCAACCCGATGTCAAAATTCCAGACGCTGACTACCAGAAGGAAAAGAACAAATGAAATACTCGCTTCGGTGCTCCAACCTGATTACTGGACCCTGAGATGACTGCCTTGCCTCAACTACAAGCGGATGGATATTGCGTCATTGAGCAAGTTCTGGATCAAACTGACATGGATTGGCTTCGAAGTCTATGTGGACAAGCTTTGTGCAATGTTTCTGCTGAACATCGAGAAAGAAATCGTTCCCAAGGCAGTTTGGTTTTGATTGCCGACTACCCTGAGTTCGGCAGATTACTTGGTCACCCAGAACTTTCTAAAATCTTTGATGAGTTGGAATTCCGCGATCCGAAATTCAGTTCAGGTTACATCATCAGCAAGCCTCCACAGAGCCCAGCCTTATTCTGGCACCAAGATTGGTGGGGTTGGAACGAACCATCATCCTTCACAGATCAAATGGCTCAGGTTTTTGTGATGATTTATCTTCAGGACACCCAACCACAGAATGGCTGCCTACGTGTGATTCCAGGTTCTCACAGAAAATTGCACGAGTTGCATTATGTCAATGCACATACAGAATCTCTGTCTCGTGTAGAGAATCCCAATGATCGGTTGTTCGAATCACTTCCTGACCAAGTTGCAGTCCCGATAAATTCTGGGGATGTGATCGTTGGGGATGCACGGCTGATTCATGGCGCATTTCCAAACGAGCAATCAGAGGATAGGACACTCATTACTCTCTGGTTTCATCCCAATTACAATTCTCTGACACCCGCACTCCAATCGCGCATTTCAGAGATATTTTTGAGAACTGGTGTTGATACAGATCCTGATGCGCCTGAAAAAAAGACGCCATTAGATTGGCCTGATGAAAATCGCGTAGGATGTGATTTTTATTTTCCTAAGAAGTTGGTAGGAATTGACCCGAATCCTTGGTGTCGAATTCCCGAAAGGCAGTGAGAGGGGAGCGTAATCCTAAATTTGTGGGGCTTATAACTCGCGAAGGCTAAACATCAACGGATAGCCCTCCTGCTGTGCCATTTCATGAACCTTATCTACCTTGGTCTCAGCTTCTTGCAGACTATAACTTCCAACAACAGCAACTCCGTGTTGATGTGCCTGCCACATGATTTGAACTGCCATCTCCTGACCCTTGTGAAACACGACTTCCAGCACATGCACGACAAACTCGCGTGGAGTAAAATCATCATTGTGCAGTAAGACCTGATACTGCTTTGGATGCTTTAGTTGAGTTTTTGTCTGAGTTTTCGGTTTGGCAGTTGTTTGATCAGCCATCATTCTCCATCTGTTTTCAGAAAAGAAATCTTTTCAACTGCCGATATCCTACGCCTCTCACCACACGCTGTAAACTATTTCTCCATTTGCTGGCTTACTTGCGATTCCCAAATCGCTTTCCCGTTTTTTCAATTTCAGAGAAATACCCACGGAAATGTTTAATAATGTCTCCATAGTTGATTTTTGAGTTCGCTTCTCTAGGCTAACATTCATTTGTTATTTTATTTTTTAAGTTATTGAATTTTTTGCATCTGTTGTTCATGAAAGCAAATTTTTTGAACAAGAGAAGATCTATTCTTTCATTTATTGATCAATTTGTTTAGTATCCAGCCTGCTAATTCACTAAAGTAAATTTCTAAATCAACTTAGAGTGTGCTGAATTCTCATGAAACCAATCATTGTCTTTGATCTTGGTGGAGTTTTGATTGACTGGAACCCGCGCTATCTTTACAGGAAGTTTTTCACTGACGAACCCCACATGGAGTTCTTTCTGCGTGAGGTAGTTTCCAACAGGTGGAATCTCCAGATGGATGCAGGGAAATCCCAACAGGAGTCCGTTGAAGAACTATCAAGAGCATGCCCTCAATATCGTGATGCGATTATTGCCTGGATGACACGTTGGGATGAGATGCTTGGTGATTCGATTGAGACAATGCCAGAAGTTTTACAGTATTTTTCCAGAACAGGTTACGAACTCCACGCAATCACTAATTGGTCCGCAGAAACTTTTCACTTTGCCGAGAAGAAATACGATTTCCTGCAGCTCTTCAGGACGATCACTGTTTCTGGACGAGAGAAGGTAGCCAAACCTAACCCTGTAATTTTTGAAATATTTCTGGAACGAAACCAACTTAAAGCTAGCGATTGCATTTTCATTGATGATGCCTCCAGAAATATCGAATCCGCCTACTCAATGGGTTTCGAGACTGTTCATTTTACTGACCCTTCAACCTGCATACGCGAACTTGCAGAGAAGATTGGTGACCAAGGCTTACTGCAATTTATCGAGGAAGAAGTCAATGTCCCCTGATCCGAAAATTCTGAGTCAGCAAATTCAGCAACAAAAACAAAAATTACGAAAAGCTGCTGACTTGGATAGTTCTTTCATTAAATTAAGCATATCTCTTAAAGAGGAAGTTGAGGAGATTATTGCTTTGGCAGCCAATGGATCTGAGGTTATTCCAGAAGTAAGTTTCACTGATATCCATAAAGGAGCAGTAAGTTCGAATTTGACGCAACTCGTTAAGAAGAGAGGCTGTGCAGTCATCCGACAAGTTTTTTCGTCAGAACGAGTCAACGATTGGAATGAACAGATCGTCGAGTACATCGAATCCAATCAGTACTATAACAAGGAAATTAAAAAACGTGGTCTGGATCAATACTTCAGTCAACTAGCTTCCGGTCGACCACAAATTTTCGGTTTGTATTGGTCCAAACCTCAGATCGAAGCACGCCAGTCTGAAGAACTAGCAACCACAAGAAGATGGTTGAATCGGCTCTGGGATCATAATCAGTCTGGAAAACCAGTCTTCAATCCAGATCAAGAATGCTCCTATGCGGACCGATTGCGGCGGCGCCAGCCTGGTAATAGTACCCTTGGCCTTTCGCCACATGTTGACGGCGGCTCAGTTGAGCGCTGGTTGGATGAGGGCTTCCACAATGTTTATCGACATGTCTACTCTGGGGAATGGCAAAAGTACGATCCCTTTGCGGCGGCTCATCGTACCGAGACAAAAGAGATCCCTTCTCCTGCTGTCTGCCAGATGTTCCGAACTTTTCAAGGATGGACTGCCTTGACATCACAAGGACCTGGTGAAGGTACGCTTCAACTCATTCCAATCGCCAGAGGAATGGCCTGGATTCTTCTCAGGGCATTGCAGAAGGATGTAGCCGCAGACGATCTTTGTGGAGCAAAAGCTGGAAGAGCCCTCTCCATTCTGACTGACTACCACCAACTGCTAATAAAAGCTTTGGTTCCCATTCCAAAGGTTCAACCTGGTGATACTGTGTGGTGGCACCCAGACGTCATTCATGCCGTAGAAGATCATCATCAAGGAAATGACTACAGCAATGTCATGTACATTGGTGCTGCTCCTGATTGCGAAAAGAATCAGATTTTCCTCCCCAAGCAAGCCGACGCCTTTCTACAAGGACGATCCTGTCCTGACTTTGCTCCAGAAGACTATGAAGTCGATTTTGCCGGAAGAGCTCAATTGAGTAATTTAACTGATCTCGGTCGCCTGCAAATGGGACTATCCTAGTGTAATCAAACTCATCCCACTTCGCATACATAGCAGGCTAGTTTACAGGTCTTCTCCCCTCTTGTGATTTATGCATTACACTTCCTGAAAAGTGTCTCTCGAGGCTCCACTCAATCAAAATCTACATCGAATCAAGGATTGCTTACCTAATTTTCCTCTTCCAACTTCTGCATAGTCTGAAAACCCATTTTGAAAAATCGCTGGTAACCAAGTTAGTTATCAAAACAGTTTCTTAAATTGCAGTTGTCAGTTTTTCATCAATAGAAAAATTATTTGACAAAAGTAATCGTTAATTGCATCGTAGATCTAATTTTCTATTAAAGAGGCCAATTTTTGAGGACGTGATATGCAGCGCGATGAACAATTAAAGAAGATTACAGAAAAACCACTTGATGTGCTTGTGATAGGGGGAGGGATCAACGGGGCCGTCTCCTTCGGAGCACTTGCAGGACAGGGCCTCAAGGTCGGCCTGATTGACCGAAAAGACTTTGCCAGCGAGACAAGTATGCACTCCTCTAACCTGGTGTGGGGTGGCATCAAATATATGGAGAGCTACGAGTTTGGTCTCGTTCGAAAGCTTTGTATGTCGCGTAACCAGTTGATGAGGGCCTACCCCAATAATATTCGAGAGCTCCGTTTTTTTACTAACCTAGACAGAGGGTTCCGATTTCCAGCAATTATGCTTTATATGGGCGCCTTTCTTTACTGGCTCATCGGGAATTGCTTCACACGTCCACCTCGACTCTTGACCACTGGTAAGATCCGTGATGAAGAACCTGTTGTGAATACGGATAAAAGCATTGGTGGCATTGAGTACTCTGATGCCTACTTGCCTGAAAATGACGCTCGCTTCGTATTCCAATTTATCCGTGGTGCCATGGACAGAGGAGGCCTTGCCCTAAATTATGTCGAATCTTTAGGAGGTGAACGGGACGCAGACTCAGGGTTTTGGGGAGTCAAAGTTCGTGATCAAATCAGCGGTGATCACCATGAGATCAAAGCCAAAGTATTGATAAATGCTTGTGGTCCTTTTGTCGACTTTCAGAATAGAACTCTGGCCCAAAACACCAAGCATCAGCATGTCTTTTCAAAGGGGATCCACCTAATTGTTAAGAGATTGACTCCCCATGAGCGTGTGCTGACGTTCTTTGCTGACGATGGAAGACTCTTCTTTGCTATCCCGATGGGAAAAAGAACTGTTATCGGAACAACAGACACTCAAGTTCCCCACCCTGAGACACACGTCACTCCTGAGGACCGCTCGTTTGTTATAAACAACATCAATAAGCGTGTTGAATTGGACAAACCTTTGAGTGAGTCTGATATCATTGCAGAACGCTGTGGTGTTCGACCTCTCGTGGTCGAGCGTCAACAAGACAAAACTATAACTGATTGGGTGAAGATGTCGCGAAAGCACGAAATTGA
>DJYX01000152.1 GCA_002450295.1 Deltaproteobacteria bacterium UBA6967 | reverse complement strand
TTTTCTCGCATCACCATCACCGCAGTCGTATGGATAGGTCGCTCTGGATTGACTTCCAGAAAATTTAGCGCTTCCAAGGTACGGATAATAAAGACTTCCTGGATTCCACTTGGTTCGCCTGGAACTCTCTTGATCAGCCGAGCCTTGCTTCCTTTTTGCGGAATGGCTGCAAAGATATACTCCATGTTTTCGATGGTGGCTTCTTTCGACCAAGTTGTTTCCCAGGAAGTCCAGTTGGTAGTCACCTGTCGAGTGAACAAACAACGTAGACTTTTGGCCTTCAAAAGATTTGCATCACGAACAAACAAAGCCTCTTCTGCGGCATGTAGTGGACTGGTGAAGAGGATGATGAGTAGGGCCAACAATCCAAAAATCATGGGTCGACTCTGGCAATGGGTTCCAAAAATTTTCTTCTCCAAAATCGTTGTTCTGAAGAGGGTTGATTTGATTTATCTTCAACACAACTGCAGGTTTTCTTCCTTCTGGACGAATTCATCTATTTTCTGAGGTTTTCCTCTACTCGGCTCCGTTTCTCGTCTTTTCTGATTGAACCAATATCATCACGAAAGTGGGAGATGGCTGGATTCTTGTTTCAGTTACTAGTAGAAAATCTGTCACATTAATTTTTAGAACTAAATTTTCTTAAACTGAGTCATTGAAGGGCATTGTTTCACAACAGATTCGACTCACTGAATTTGTGAGTTAATAAAACTCTGATCCTTCAAGCAGAAGAATCTCTCTTTATTCCGAAAAGGTGGACGATGAATCAGCTATTCCCCCCAAAAGTTATGGACCGCAGAAAGAGTGATCGCAGGGCGAATGAACGTCGGTCCGATGAAAGAAGGCACCATGACCGAAGATCTGGCTCAGGAGAGGTACCCCGAGAACGCCGTCAAAGAGAGGAACTGGTGGAGTTGACAGACCGGCGCCTAACAGACCGGCGTAATCAGGATCGGCGGGAACACGATCGAAGAAAAATCAATTTGTTGCTGAACACGGAAGCACAACAACTCTTGGCAAAGACACCCTGGATGGAAGAACTTCTTGTGAAGATTGCCGAGGATCAAAAAAGTTCTACCTAAGATCAAAATCAGCCCACCCAAGTGTCCTAATCACCAAGAAGCACCTCTCCTCTCAGAGGTACTTTTCACGTATCGGAGAAACTGCGTTCTCGTGGGAGGAAAACCCCTCATAGTGGGCCAGAACCTTAGCTCTTTTGGCAAGTTCTGGATAAGCTGGAGGAGTAACATATCCTATCGAACTTCGCTTCATAAAGTCGTGAACAGAAAGCGGTCCAAAGGTTTTGGCACCCTGACTTGTTGGCAACACAGCGTTGGGGCCGAGTGAGAAATTACCAATGCAGACTGGAGTATGAGGCCCCATTAAAATTTCTGCTGCCTCTGTAATGTGGCCCAAGTGTGTGAATGGCTCTGTGGAAAGCAGTTCCAAGTGTTCTGGAGCATAGTCATTTATGAATCGGTAGCTTTCCTCGACCGATGATGTCAGCAAAATTCCACCATAGGGACCTGTCAGCACAGTTTTAGAAAACTCTACCCGCTGTGCAGTCATCTTCGCCCAGTGATCAGGCAAAGCAGCCAGAGCCTCTTCCACCACACGGCGAGAGTGTGTGACTAAGTAAGCTGAGCTATCTGGTCCATGTTCTGCTTCAATCAGCAGATCTAGCGCAGCGAGTCCACCATGAACACTATCGTCAGCAAATATAATTGCTTCGGACGGCCCAGCCGGCAAGCCAGGATCAATAATATCAGATAGCAATCGTTTAGCTGCCACGACCCAAGGACTACCTGGACCAACAATCTTAAGTGCTCGTTCAATAGTCTCAGTACCAAATGTAGCAGCAGCTACAGCTTGCGCACCTCCACACTTGTAGACAGTATCGACACCCGCAATACTTGCTGCTACAAGAGTTGCTGAATCCACAGATCCATTCGGTAATGGAGGGGTGAAAATCGCCAACTTTGGAACCTGAGCTACTACGCCCGGTATTGCAGTCATCATCGTCACTGATGGAAAAGCACCCTTCCCACGCGGCACATAGATCGCGACAGAGCGAATTGGAGTTAGTCGATCTCCAGCATAAGCGCCCGGTCGAATCTCCTTCATCCACATAGTTTCTGGCTTCTGCTCCTCATGGAAGGTTCTGATATTGGTGATACCATAGCGAATCGCCTCAATGACTACCTCTTCGACTTCTTCAAACGCAGCAGCGAACTCCGCTTCACTTACCTTCAGAGCTTCCTTACTCAGCAGCGTAGAGCCATCTAATTGCTGGCCAAAACGAACTAGCGCTTCATCTCCTTCTAAACGCACCGCCTCGATGATAGGCTTCACCTTCTCCACAAAGCTTGAGAGATCAGCCTCTGAACGCTTTAGCAAAGCTTTATAATCTGCGGCTGTCAGCTTACTAGTTTCGTGAAAGGATACCGTTGACATGATGCAGTGCCTTTTTGAGTAAGTTTTGGTGACAGTCACTTCGATTTAAGAAAGATTTCTAAACCAACTATTTTGTCCAGTATGGCAATAGCCAACATCGCTACTGCAATAAAAACAACCGAGACAGCCGCTAGGTCTGGTGTAATAATCGAACGGATAGAATTGTAGACTTGTACGGGGAGCGTGACAATTCGAGCATCTACAAGCAATAGGCTAACGAGAAATTCGTTCAGGGATAGAATGAACATCAGCAGAGAGCCTGTGATGATTCCCGGCATTACTGACGGCAAGGTCACATAGAAAAAAGTTTGAACCGGACCAGCACCGCAACTTTGGGCAGCAAGTTCCAGATCAGGATCTAGGCCTGTAGCACTTGAGGAAACTGCCCAAATCATGAAAGGGAGATTGATCACAGCGGTAGCTACGCCAACCGGCCAAAGGCTCCCAAGAATACCGACTTCACCAAAGACCAACATCAATCCGATTCCCGATCCAATCAGTGGGATTGTGAAAGGTAACAGGAGATAGGTCTGAATCAAAGCACCCTTGCGTAATCGATACTTTACTAGGGCAATCCCCGCCAAGGTCCCCGCAGGCAAAGAGATAAGCACACAAATTATGGCCACCCAGATTGAACGTATAAATGCATCCTGCAATTCCTGCTTTTCCACGAGAGCTTTGTACCACTTCAAGGACAACCCATCCGGAGGGAAAACAATAATATTTCCAGAAGTCAGGGAAGCTCCAAGCACAACAAGTGTTGGTGCAGAGAGAGTAATGATCGAGATAACGATTAGTATCCAGAAAAATAGTTTCTGGGCAACTGGCTGGTTCATTTATCTTTTGCGCCCAAGGCTAGTGTCCCTGCACCAACCAACATAAAAATAATCCAAACTAAGAGTGAACCAATTGCAATCAATAACACGGCCAGACTGGAACCAAATCCCTGATCGGACGTCCGGAAAAACTGGTCATAGATTGCGTTCGCCACAAAATCCTGAGTTCCACCACCAAGAATAGCTGGCATCGCAAAATCTGTCAGAGAGAGAGTCAAGACCACCAAACCCGCACCGATTAGACCGGACTTAGCCATGGGAAGTATCACATAAAGCATTGTTTCCTGCCAGGAAGCCCCAAGAGATTCAGCAGCAGCTTCAATTTCTTCAGGAATTGCGGTTAGTGCTGGAGCCAACATCAATACGGCAAATGGAAACATGTACTGTACAAGCCCAAACAGAACCGAAGGATAGTTGAAAAGCATGCGTAGTGGTTCAATACCAATCAACCCCAGTATATCGTTCACTATCCCTTGTTTGCCCAGAATAATAAGCCATCCATAAGCGCGTACTACTTGTCCAATGAAAAAAGGCAAAAATAGAGCAATTAGCAAGAATTTTCGTAGAAATGCACTACGCGTTCTTACCATAATGTAGGTATAGGGGAAGGCCAGTAGCAATGTAGTCATGGTAACGATAGTTGCACCAAGAATACTTCGCCAAATGACAGATCGAATGAATGGCTCTGTCAGTGCGCGCTCGTAGTTTGCCAGTGACCACTCCTCCGAGAAAAGGAAGGTGCTCGTGTCAAGAGTTCTTAAAGAAGTGTCACCAATATAAGCAAGTCCTAGAACAAGCAGACCAACTAACAAAATTGCAGGACTCAACATTAGATAAGGCCCCCAGAAGCCTCCTTTTTTGGGCCAAATTTTACTGAAAGCAGCTTCTAGGATATCCATCAAGTGCCAAGTCAACGGATAGCAAGATAGATTACGTCTCATTAGTTTTCGATCGATCTATGAGACCACTGGAACTTCAAACCTAAAGCCCAGTGGCTAAACTTTTCAGAATCACCCCTGCATAATCGCCTTGAACTTCGAGAACCACTCGCTCTCGTTTTCTACCTGGATCTTGCCTGAGATACGGATCAGCCGATCAAAGTCAGCCGGTTTAGTTGGATAGGAAGGATCTCCAGCTAATCCTGGTGGCGGTCGCAATCCAGGGATGACTCCGGGCAATCCTAAACCATCCAGCCAAATCTGCTGAGATTCCTTACTTAGAGCGTGGTTGATGTATTCTCTGGACCAGTACAAATCTCCTTCAGAGTGCCCTTTAGGAATCCACAGCCCATCTGTATCAAACTTGGCGCCCTCCTTTGGAATCGTCCAAGCGATATCTACTCCATTTCTTTTGGCTCCTAGTGCGTTTGTTGAAATCGTACATGCTGCGTCAATTTCTCCATTCTGGAACCACGTCACAAAATCAGGATCTTCTCCAAGTAATGGTTCTTGAGTTTTGATTTTAGACACAAAATCCCAGCAGGGTTGCATATTATTTGGGATACCATCTAATTTACCACCGCCAGCGACCTGTGCTGGAAAGTGGAATCCAATCCCATCGTTGTAAAACGCTAGTCGTCCCTTAAATTTAGGGTCAAGCAGATCGTGATAGGATGCTGGTGGTCCACTTGGAAAGGCACTCGGCCGGTATGCTAACACATACACATACCCGTAAGTATTGACGATCGGATAGCCATCTACGCCCACAGGCTTTGCCAAGTCAGTGGTTCCTTTCAGATTGGGTAGGTCGGAAAGATCCTCACACACTCCACGAAGTGCCGACTTAGTAGCATTGGTCGTTGTGTCCCAATTGATATGGATTGGGGGAGTTCGCTTTTGAGCAACAGCAGCCCAAACCTTTGGTTGTATTTCATTATCCTCAGTCAAATCATGTCGTACTTTAATACCTGTCTTGGTCGTAAATGGATCTGAAACTCCAGCCTTCAGTGCTTCGACCCAAGGACCACCCCAAGCTCGGACAATAATCTCTGTTGGCTTGGCAGGTTCCGCTTTCAGTAAAGATGGTGCTACAGACCCAGCTGCACCAGCAATTCCCAGCATGGCTGAGGTCTTCAGTAAATCTCTCCGTTTGATCTGCTTGTCGAAAGTCATACTCAACTCCTGATTCTGGTTAAGACTCGGCTGTTGCCAAGTTAATCAATCCACGACAAAGACATGCATGTCGCGGCTCTGCCATCCAACAAAGACCATCTCTCCTACTTCGAATGTTGAGAAGTCTTGCTGGTCATGGTGAATGATCCTGATGGGCGCATCAGATAACGCTGCCACCGAAAGTTCATAGAGAATCCGTTCTCCCTCAAAAATAACATCCGTTACTCGACCCTCAAAATAAGCCTCACATTCTCTGTTTTCTGATTTTCCACGAAACAGTCGAATCTGTTCTGCACGGATAGCAGCCTGCACTGAAACTCCCTGGGTCAGCGCAGAGTTCTCACTCTTTGAAGTACCAAGCAGTGTCTGCTGACTGATTCTGATTGCTACCTGCTGTCCCTTTAGAGACTCCAGCATCCCATGGAATAGGTTAGTTACCCCTACAAAATTAGCTACAAAAGGATTTGATGGAGAACGGTAAACTTCCAAGGGGGTAGCATTCTGCTGGATTTCTCCATAATTCATCACAATGATCTGATCAGAAACCACCAGTGCTTCTCGCTGATCATGGGTAACATTTATCGTGGTGACACCGAGTTCCTTCTGAATTCTCCGAAACTCTAATTGCATTTCTTCACGTAACTTGCGATCCAAGGCCGCTAGTGGTTCGTCCAAAAGGAGTAAGTCTGGTTCAAAAACCAAGGCTCGAGCAATCGCCACACGCTGCTGCTGCCCTCCTGAAAGTTCATTGATCTTACGACTACCAAGCCCCTCCAAACGCACAAGGTGCAAGTATTCTTTCACCCGGTCAGAGATCGTACGGGCGTTAAACCTGCGCATTTTCAACGGAAACGCTACATTTTCCGCTGCGGTCATGTGTGGGAATAAAGCAAGGCGTTGGAATACCATCCCAATCGAGCGTTTGTTGGGAGCTAATTCTCTAACAGTTTGTCCCTTGATAAAAATTTCGCCCTGATCTGGTTGCTGAAAACCGGCGATCAGCCTGAGTAAAGTTGTTTTTCCAGAGCCCGAGGGGCCCAAAACTGTGAGAAAACGGCCCTCCTCCAGTTCAAAACAGACGTTCTTAACGGCATGTACATCACCAAACTGTAAACAGACGTTTGAAGCAGAAACTGCAGAAACTTTATTCAAAGTAAGAAATTTGGGCTAGAGTCATTCACTGGCAGTTCAATCCAAGATGTTGTTGTAGGACAATGGAGACAGCCTTCAAATGGACGCGAGATAGCCTCCATCGATTGCCAAACATTGGCCGGTGATATACTTTGCGGCATCACTAACAAGGAAGACAACCGCACCTTTAAGGTCGTTTGCATTGCCAAAGCTATTCAGCGGGATTTTCTGCAGCATAGCTTCTTGCCAAGCCTGTTCACGATAAAAGGCCTCCGTCAACTCCGTCCTGAAGTAACCTGGCGCAATCGCATTGACTCGAATTTGCTCACTTGCCCATTCTGTTGAGAGCGCACGTGTCATGCCCAATAGTCCCGACTTGGAGGAACCGTAAGGCACTGCCGTTGGCACACCAACATATGATGTCAGGGAACATACATTAACAATGGCACCACCTCTGCTGGAACGTACCATACTGTGAGCAGCAACTTGGGCAGCAAAAAAGGCTCCCTTGAGATTAGTTTCCATGATAGTGTCCCAGGTTTCCTCAGTCAGTTCATAGGAGGGACACACTTGTTCGTAGCCTGCATTATTGACGAGGATGTCTATTTCTCCAGCCTGCTGAGCAACTGTCTGAAGTCTATTCCTCATTGCGGGTACGTCACGAACATCTAACTCTATTTGTCGGGACTCGCCTCCGAAATCGGAGATCCGAGATTGTGTTTCCTCAAGTGCTTTCAAAGAACGGGAGGTGATTACTACTGTTGCACCCGCCTCCGCTAAGCCAATTGCGATTGCCTGGCCAAGTCCTCGACTAGCTCCCGTAACAATTGCATTTTTTCCTGATAGGTCAATGGTGAAACCTTTCACTTGAAAGTCTCCTTACAGAAAAACAATCAAATAGATAAGCATGTCTTTAACAATAAAAATCTCTGAACAAAATAGATTCCAATGAAACCACTTGAAAAGATTTTGCGCCCCGAACTCATGGAAATACCCCCATACAACGTGGGGCTTGGGCTGAACGAGGTAAAATCACGTTATGGAGTAACTGCAGTTGCAAAACTGTCCTCAAATGAGAATCCAACTGGCCCAGCACCACAGGTTTTAGAGTGTCTCTCCCAAACTAGTTCGGAACTGTATCTTTATCCCGACAGTGAGGCTCTTTTGCTGCGCAAGGCAATTGCTCGACGCTTAAATGTCTCTGAAAAGCGAATAATTTTTGGCAACGGTTCAGAAGAATTAATTTCGATTATCTGTCGAAGTGTTGTCAATCCAGGCGATCGAGTTGTTACTCTCTATCCTTCCTTCCCACTGCATGAAGATTATACCAAGTTGATGGGAGGTTCTGTCGAAAGACTGGCGATAAATGACAAACTCCGGATTGATCTAACCAAACTTATCGAGAGGGCTGCACAACCAGCCAAATTACTCATTTTTGCCAATCCGATGAACCCTAGTGGAAGTTGGCTAAACCCTGAACAACTGAGACAATTGTTTGCAGCCAAGCATCCAGAGACTATGCTCGTGCTTGACGAAGCTTATCACGAATACGCAGTTCATGGAAACTACACCAGTGGTCTCGACCTCACGGAACTGATGCCAGGACATTGGGTAGTACTTAGAACATTTTCTAAGAGTTGGGGGCTTGCGGGGCTCCGAATCGGCTTTGGCATATGTAGTTCAACAGAACTTTGCCAAGCACTGGACCGAACGCGTACTCCCTTCAATACCAATCAATTGGCCCAGATAGCTGCGAAAGCCGCCTTGGATCACGAGGATTACATGCTCCACAGTGTTCAACAAACAATCCTACAACGCGAGCGTCTTGCTAAAGAACTCCGATCTCGTGGTTACCAAGTCGGAGAATCTCTCGGGAATTTCCTATTCATCAATATCAATCACTCTTCAATAAAATTTGCAGAAGAACTCCTTAAACTAGGTACAATTGTTAAGCCCTGGCTTCAGCCGGGTTATGACACTTTCCTTCGTGTGTCGATTGGCACACCAGTAGAAAATGAAAAATTTCTGGTGGATCTGGATCAGATAGAGGCTTTTCGATAAAGAGATTGGCTCAGAAACTTTGTGAATCCATTTTTTTCAAGATATTTGCAAAAACTTCCAGCTTAACCATACTTTTTCAGTTATGCCTTTTTATTTTTGACGAACGTAGCGATCCCCAAACTGCTTTAGCTCATCAACACTAGGCACACCCATCAACTTCATTGTGATTGAAATTTCTTTGGCAAATATCTCAATTACTTTTTCAA
>DJYX01000043.1 GCA_002450295.1 Deltaproteobacteria bacterium UBA6967 | reverse complement strand
TAGTTGAGGTTTAGGGTCCTGGTCAGGAAGGAGCCGCAAAAACTCTGCAGAGATGCGGATCGCACCAAGGTAGCGATTGATTTCATGGCTGATATGACCCAATGCGTCCGCAATCTCCAGCTTAGAACGCATTTGCAGGCGTTCCTCCAACTGATCAAGTTGCCGCTTACGAGATTCCTGGATGGCTACTGTCATCTCATGAATCGCCTGGTAGAGTTGATCCAATTCCTGGGATTGTTGCTTACGAAGAGGAACCTGATGATCGTTTTCCACAAATGCCCACACATCTCCCAATAATTGGCTGGTTGGCCCCGTGATGGTCTTCTCAAGAACCAGCCGCACGCCAAGATAAAGAATCAGCCCCATCATCAGAAAGACAAGCATGGCAACTGCAGTGGTGTTGATGGCGGTTGCTTCAAGTCGCTTGTTGTCATAAAAGAGGTTCAGATAGAAATCGCGGGTGGTGGGTACAGGTAGGCTGTGAACTCGGAAACCGCCCAAAGCATTTGCTGTCAACGGCTCCATGGTGAGGCGTACGAGATCAGCAGAGATATGAAGCACCTGTGATGGCTGCTCCCACTCCTGCAGATCGAGCTTTTTGGCGATCAGTAATTGGCCATAAGGCAGGCCCTTTCGGTCCTGCAGGATGTGGTGGGCAAGCAGGAAAGCTTGCTGAGAATCTTCGCTGGACTTTAGCAGTGTTCCAGCTTCTTCACAAAGATTGGGTAGTGCTGGGAACTCTCCGATACTGCTGTAGGAAGTCCGGAGCTGACAAGTATTATCGAAGAACCAGAGAAATCCAGGAGATTCCTTCAGCTTTGCAAACATCGCCTTCAAGACAGAGCGGTTACGGTCTGGATCTTCGGCTGTGACTTCCAGCAGGAAATTGTAGGTGTTGACGATGCCCTGTGTTTCATCAGTAAATTCGTTGAGTTGGTTCTGTAGGAAAATCTGGGCAAGTAGTTGATCCTGCTGAAGGTTCTGCTGAAAATTCTTCTCAGTGATGTCCTCCATGTAGTGGTAGAGGCCGAATCCAAACAACAATCCAGTGCCAATGAAGAGTATCCAGATCGACAAGCTGAGCTGTCGATTCAGCGGTTGGCGTCGGAGTTGTTCAAGAAACCTGGACATTGAATTCGTCAGTCAGAATTAGGAACTCAGAATAATTACAATAAATTGACACTTAAATACTTTAGTATAGTTTGCGGTGTTCGACAACAATCCTGAGAAAATCATGAGAAAAATCTTTTGGTGTTTGCTGCTTTGGCCTTGTGTGCTCTGGGCTGATGAAGCGGCATCACCATTCGCCAAACTACAATGGAGTGGCTGGATCTCCAAGGCTTGGATGCAGACGGATCCTGAGCCCTTGCGTCTCCCACAGCAGGAGGATAACGGCTGGGAAGCTGCGCTGCGCCTGGATTGGGTCATACAGCCGTGGCTTGCCTTCCGAGCCCTTTATGCCTACCAGCCTTACCTCAATGACGGCCCGGACAGCGAATTTGAGTTCTTGCTGCTGGATGCAAACACTTACCTTGGTGAAAGCATCGTCGGTACTCGCTTTGGGCGGCTACAGCTGCCCTATGGTTTTTACAACATGCAGCGCCTGAATCCTGCGGATCGGCTTGGTATTCATCACGCCCAGCCGATGCAAATCTATTGGGGACAGAATGCAGCCATCTTCGATCGAGGTGATGGCTGGATGACCTACTTTTACACACCCAGAAGTTCAAGCTTTCAGGCCCAATTTGAACTAGGTCGTATTGTTCGCCATGACCCAGAGCCTCAGGAAGATTATCTGACCACCCTGACCGAATTGGATATGAGACTGGATCGCCAGGAAAACCAATTCGCCTCGGTGGAGTTGGAACTCTGGGAGATGCTCCGGATTCGCAAGGATCACCACGAACCCACTCATTTCATTCAGATTCCCTACTCTTATTACCAAAAGCTTACGGTTCAGGATGCGGTTGGTAGGGGACTCTTACCAACTGGTACAACTTTGGATGCTCTAGGTGTTGGAGAGCTAGCGTTCATAAATTCAGAGATTGAGGCAGCAGAAATTGCTTGTGGAACTTTACCAACTGGGGAATTCACTCGGCCCTATGTGATTGACTACGATGGCTTGGAGTTGTGGTTGGAAGGATGGCAGCTGACCTTGGAGCAGTCACGGTTGTACTACAAGACAGAGGGTACACAGCAAGACTACTATTCCTTCATGCAGTGTGTCACTGCTGCAGCTGATTCACGTCTTCGCAAGCGGCTGGACACTCACCGTTCTGCTGTGTTGACACTGCACATGGAGCAACTCACTAGTCATGTTGGCTACGGGGATTGGTCTGTTGAGGAAAACAATGAGCAAAGATTTGGGGGTACTCATCGCTTCGCTGGTCTGAAATACAAGCCCCACCACGATTGGACCCTGAAGTATGAATTCCATGACAAGACTGGCTACTTCGGCCTGCGCTACTCACAAAACAAAAAAACTTCCGAATCCTCAGAGTGGCGTAAAGAGATGGGGGAGAACTGGCAAGCCCAGGCAATTTCGGTGACCTATGAATTCTGAGAATCTATGCAAAAGCTGATGGCCCTGCTGGGAGCCTGGCTTCTCTTGCTGGGTTCGGTAGAGGCACAAGAAGTCTGGATGGCTTCCAACTCGGTTCCAAATTTTTCACGCCAGGAGCTCGTTGCCCTGATAGAGGGACGGACTCGGCAAAGTTTTGACAGTGGTACAGCAACCCTCGTGGTGTACCTAGAGAATCAGGAAGTCACTCGGCGTTTCATCGAAGAGTTTCTACAGTTGAATTACTTCCGGACGCTTTATCAACTACGAGAACAGATCAATTCAGGTCGTGCTTCACCCCTGCTGGATGTGCCTGAGAAAGATGATGCTTATATTGCCGTATTTGCTCTCGAACAAGCAATGACCTATAGCGACGATCCCATTCAGCAACTGGCAGAGATTGGACTGAAAATCGTGGAGATGCGTTGATTCCTCATAGAGTCAAGTAGCGCGTTCATCGGAACGCCGAAGCAGGTTAAGCAGGAGAATCATTACGAGACAGACGAAGGTCAATCCTCCAAGCGCTCCCTGAAAGTTCCCGGTCCACTCCGACAAGACTCCGAGCCCTAGTGGACCGAGGACCCCACCGATTTCTGCTGCGGCAAAGAACATCCCTCCTGCTGAGCCAGAGTTCTTCGCACCCACCTCTGGGATTTCCATCAGTACCAGCAACAGGATCGTCATCATTGATCCCTGTGTGATGCCCTTGAGGATAAGCCCCAGCAGCAGGATCCACTCTGTCGAAGACTGAAGGCAAAGCGAGGCGGAACCCGCCATTAGAAACAAAGTGGCCAGAATGCGAACCCGATAGGGCGGTGTTGCCTTGCGAGGAATCAGCAGCGCCCCCAGTACACCAATCATTGTGGGCAGGGAAGCCCAGATTCCGGCTTTCTCTGAACTCAGACCGTGGGTCATCAGGATCTCATGCAACCAGTTACTCAGACCGTGGTTATAAAGAAAAATGCCGATGCTGATCAGTAAAACATACTGCACAGCACGAATTTGACTTAACTGCAGAAATAGACCCCACTGGGCTGGTCGAGCTTCTCTTAGACTGTCCTGCTCCAGTTGCCGACTTCCCGGTTCCAGATTAATCACCCACCAGACAACTCCAGACAGCAGCACGAGCACTCCGTAACTGAAAAGTACGCTGCGCCATTGGTTCTCGAAGAAGGGCATGGCAACGGAGTTCGTTAGCGAGAGGGCAGCAATGGAACCCAATGCCGGTCCTGTTACATACAGACCCATCGCCAGTCCTTTTTGTGGGCCCTCAAACCAGAGGCTGATCAGCTTTGGAGCACCAATTGAGATCAGTGGACCCCCTAAGCCAAACAGGGCTACTGCGACCAGCAGCATCGTATAGTCTTCAGCCTGTGAACGTAACAGCGCAGAGGCCCCCATTAGTAGTGAAGCCATCAGTAGTGAGCGCCGCAGACCAAAGCGATCAATCAGCGCACCACACGGTAGAGCAGTGCCAATGTAAATGAGTTGCCAAGCTCCGAGTACACTCCCCATTGCCGCATAACTCATCGAGAGGTCTTCTGTGATAGGGCGCACCAATGGAGCAAGCGCCGAAACCGTCAGCCCAAAACAGAAATAAATCAACCAAACTCCAAAGAGCATGACCCAGCGATACGTTTGTGAAGGAATAGCAACGGTGTTCATAGGGGCCTGCGTGAGTCGACTCCTTCTGAAGAAAAGGAGCTTGGAGTGAATGGAAAATAACGGAACAGGGTTCCAACTCTGAGATCAGGATAATTGGCAGGAAACTAGTGGTGGGTGTTGCCTGAGATCAGCAAATTATCTGATTGAACTGTGCCAAGATTATCGGTTTTCTGAAGACTCGTCACGCAATCATTGAGAGGGTAAGAAGATGGAGTGCTGCTTAGATAAAGAATACGAGTTTTCGAGGGGTGGATGACTTGTCTTCGTACTGCCTTTGTTCAGGATTGAACATTCTGCTGCTGGGCTTGTCTTGTTCTATATTTGTTAGTTTAGAACTATTACAAAAAAGTTGCTTTGGTAAGAAAGAATTGGCAATGGATTTCCTTTGGAGTATATCTCGCTATTAAAGTGGAAAACTTCTGATCTTAGGAGTTGATCCTAAACCTTGAGAGCAGAATCAACATACCGACTTGAAAGACTGAGGATCATTGATGGGCCTCCCTGATGTGACCAACGGTTTCACGAAAACAGTCCTTTCAGAGTCGATGAGCGAGCCGAGAAATCTATGAAAAAGACAAAGACAGGTGATTCGATTCATCTAACCCTTGGTGGAATCATTGAAGCTGATTTACCGGAACGTCGAACCCGTGTGGAGCGTCGCAAGATTCATGTGGACCTCTCTGAGGTAGGCATCAAGGAGGATCGCCGTAGGGGTGATCGACGTGGAACGATTGCCGACCGCCGCCAGCCTACGGATCGCCGGGTTCAAAGCATTCCTGTAGCCAATGATCGTCGAAAAGCCGACCGCCGTGAGTTTGAGCGCACAGAGTTTCCAAGGCTTTCGGTTGATCCACTCCGCTCGTTACGCTAGCCCCCCTTCTCCCATCATTTCCAGCTGCTGTCACTCTGCCTGTTACTATTAACCATTCAAGTACAGGCGGAGGACTTTGTAGGTGTGCAGTATGTCCGTGCCTACGATGCCGATACACTCACCGTGAATTTGAAGAACCTACCATCTGTTTTTGGTGAGGAGCTTGGCATTCGGGTGGCAGGCATTGATGCTCCGGAGATTCGGGGCAAGTGCGCTCAGGAAGAGCGAATGGCGTTGCAAGCCCGGGATCGTGTACGGGAACTGCTCGAACAGGCCCAACAGATTGATCTCGTGGATGTGAAACGAGACAAGTATTTTCGGGTAGTTGCCAAGGTCAAGGTTGATGGTCGTGATCTTTCACAGCTGCTGCTGGAAGAGGGGCATGCCGTGGCTTATGCTGGCGGAACCAAGTCCAAGGACTGGTGTGTTCTGGGAACTGAGGAACCTGTGCTGGTCTGGAATCCTTGGCTTGCGTGGGCTGCTGCGCAGCTCTTTCCGATTCTGCTCAGTGGGCGACTGCTCTTCAATCGGCAGCGGAAAGCCTTGTCGATTGGTGGACGTCTCCGCCGAGTCTTGCTACTGTTAGTGATCTGGAATTTGTTACTGGTTCTGGGCTATCTGGGAATAATTGGTGGGAATTTGGAAGCTTGTGAGGCGGTTGTCCCAGCGAGGCTGCAGGGCATGGTTGTCTGCCCTGCGATTTGAAAAATTTTAGGAATCTTTCGACGAAGCAGCACTAGCCGAATGAGATCATCCTTTTGCCCATGCTGAGCACCACCCGGCATTCGCTACAACAACGCCAGCGAAAAGAACGCATTGGCCCCACTCAGCATCTCCTCCCTTCCACTGAATACAATTGCCGCAGATGGATCCATCCTTGTAGAGAGGACTTGTTGATTCAGTGGCAACGTGAACGTATTGAAGGGCCTTGGCTTGTGGATTGTCTAACTCCAACTTCTTCTCGTGACCACCGGCGTATGCTGCCTGGCTGGTAAATTTTGCGAAGGGTGCTAGCAGAGCTCCTGTGGCTGCCATTTTTAGCAAGCGTCTTCGAGAGTTATCGGGGGTGTTTGATGACATAATCTACTCCATAGATGATTGAGTGTGGATTGGTTACAATCGTAACCTCACCAGTAATGCAGTTCATAGCTCAACTGTAAAGAAATTTCAGTACATAGATTTTTTAGAGTACTCAGATTGATTATTTTTTGGTGGAACATTTTTACCAGGACATCCAACTAGTAAAAATGAGAATATTGTGAATACTATGAATGTTTTGATCTTCATTTCAGGTTTATATTTATGATCTAAAAATTTTAGTAAAAATGTTCGATGTAAATCTATCCTTCCATCAATATCTACTGACTTTTCTTCCTTGCTGATAAGCCTCAATAGAGGCTTTTAGATCGTCATATTCATCACAGCCCAGCCAACATAATTTATCTAATTTCTCTAAATTAGCCTTCGCGAGGTCTAGATTGCCTACTGTCAGGAAGAGTTCTCCTTGATATTCCAGAGCCTCCAAGTGTTTGGGATTGATATCAAGTGCTTTTTCATAGTGAATTGCAGAATTTTTCAGGTCATTCATTTTGCGCAACACGTAACCCATATAATTATGAGCATTCGCGTTTCCTGGATTTTTTTCTAATTCTTTCCTCAATAGTGGAATAGCTGCACTGTAGTCAAATTTCTTTATATAGCTGACAGCTCGCTGATAATCTCTTGATTTTTGTGATGTAAAGTCATCATCTGAACCACCCGCAGCTTGTAGCATCAGCGGTGAGGCACATGTCATCAGTAGAATGACGAAGACTAAAGTTGAATGAAATAGAGTTTTATTATTTCCGTTAAAATATGACATTTTCTTTCTTTTTTACTATTGAATTTGAAGTGGCAATTATTGTTGAAAAATTTTCATAGGGGTTAAATGAAAGCCAGTTATAATCTTAGTGCATTTTTTGTTGTGGAGTAAAAGCAACTAGAAGTTCGCTCTCACAGCCCACAACTTGCTCAGCAACTAGGACATTTCGAGTTAGAATAACATCCAGCTAGCAGCGCCCATGAATCCAAAACAGATCAAGCCGACCAAGATGGCAGATCGTTTTGCCATTTCCTCAGCGTCATTCAATTCCAAAATGTCTGTCCAATGAACGCCATATGATTTGTGCACACCCTTGTGGGGATTTTTCATGAAATTCTCCAGTTGATTGCTGTATTGATAATCTGCTGATTGAGGACAATAGTTGGCAGGAACAACCTTTTTCAAGCTCTTTGCCACGTAGTATATAAAATTAAAATACTGAAATTATTTATTATTTAATTTTAAGAACAAAAGAAAAGAGATTGTGTGAGAAAATTAGTGAGAAATGCAGGCGTTGATAATGATTTTCTCAGGAAACGATGGATCAGTAGGTTTGCCAACCAGCTAGCATTCCATCGGTAGCTCTTTCGATGTGTGGCTACAGCAGTTGTTTTTGCCTTCTGTTGCTTTGCAGATAGTGAATAATTTGGCTTTGCGAACCTGGAGAAATGATTTCCTTGGTCGAATGTTATCGAGCTTGTGGACGAACGGAAGAAAATATTTGGAAAAGAATTGTTTGTTTTTCAGCTCAGCTGTCACTCATAATTGTAAATCAAGTTTTTACCCATTAATTGACCAATTCTATATCCAAGGAAAATTCATGTTTTCTGAGACAGTCTTTATCAATCCGAAAATTCGCAAAATAGTCAGTGCAATCGTTGTTTATAGTTCTCTGGCCGCAGCAATTGCGTTCCTTGGGTTTCTGTTGATCTTTTTCGAAAATCCACAGTGAGATAGATTCCAGCTTGCCAGAGTGATCTTGTTAGAATATCAGAGAGACAGATGCTTCTACTTGACCGAGAGCAGCATCGCCGGTAATTGATCCGGAAAGATTCTTAAGTGATTACTTGGGTGGAAGTCATTTACAGTGAGGAAATATGAGTGTGATCTGCATTGATGAGATTCTTGAGAAAGATCAGCAGCGTCAGAAAGCGTTGGAACTAGATGAACTGGAGGAGTTGGACGAGTACGAACTGTGGGATTTGCAGGCTGATGAAATTCTCAACGGCTCTGGCTCGGAGATTCTGTGTTGAGAACAAGATTTCTACAGATGATGCCTGATTGAGATTGGACTGGTGATGTCTCATCGTCTAGCGATTGCTTTGCTCCTCACGCTCACCAATCTTGTGATTACCATGTCGCTTCAAGCCACTCCACTGAAAGACCATCTTTGGAAAAACCGTGTGATCATTACATTCTCTGCATCGGTGAAGGAACCGGAGCGTCTTGCACTTCAAAAGCAAATGGAAGAGAAAGCCTGTGCATTTATAGACAGAAATCTTGTGCACATAGATCTGCTTCAAGGGTCAGAGGACTTTGACGAGATGAGCCAACAATTTGCGGTATCAAGCTCAGGATTTCAGTTACTGCTATTGGGCAAAGATGGTGGGGTAAAGTTAAGATCGAGTACTGCCTCTTTAGAAGATATTTTCTCCCTGATCGATACGATGCCAATGAGAAGAAGCGAAATGAGAGATGATCAGTGTTGAAGCAGCCCTACATTCAGTAATCTTGGGTTCAGTGAGTCTTCATTTTTTATTTTTTCGGTTCTTCCACGTTCCTCCATATTGATAGTTTGGATTATTTGGCCGTACAACTTCCAGGCATCCTCTACAGACAAAGACCCACTCCTTGCTTGTGGAAACACGCACTCGAAACAGGGTGTTCATTTCTTTGAGACACTGATCACAAGATTTCATGGAAAATATGTGTGCTCAGTCAAGTTCATGCATTCACCAAATAAAAACCACCTTCATCGCGTCTCTATACTGAGAATTCACGTTAGAATGTCCTTTTCAAATCAGGAAACATGTAACCTGAGAATTTTGGAGTAGAACCATGGCTGAAGAATCTACGCTTGATACTGAGGTGAGGCACTTCATATATCAAACCTTCATAAGTGCATTGAGACCACCGACGACAGAAGAAACTGCAAAACGATTTCAACTGCCGATTAATAAAATAGAAAGCGCTTTCGAGCGGCTTGCGGCTACACATGATATTGCACTGGCTCCTGGTAGCCACTCGATCTGGATGGCTCATCCATTTTCTGCTTTGCCTACCAACTACACGGCCAAAATAGACGGGAAAAAATATTACGGCAATTGAATTTGGGATGTCTTCGGTATTGCTGCCATCCTGGGCAAAAATACCGAAGGTCACACTCCGTGCGGGTGTGGAGAGTGTAATGATCATTTGGATTTTTTGATTGGTAAAAACCAGCCAATTACCTCCGAATGGGTTGTGCATTTTGTTGTTCCTGCAAGACAGTTCTGGGAAAAAATTGGTTTCACCTGAGCTACCATCCTCGCTTTCAGTTCGAAAGCACATTTGCAGAATTGGTTGAAGAGAACAGATCAGAATCATGGAGCAATGATTTCTCTTCAAACCTGCCATCAATTGGCGATTCAGTGGTACTCTGGGCGAGCAGAAAAACATTGGGAAAGACGCTCGGGTGACTCAACACAGGCAATGTTTGCTGAATTAGGAATGACAGGGCCATTCTGGAGTTTTTGAAGAGCCCTTGTTAGCGCATATCGACGAAAATTTTGGTCACTGAGAGGCTTCAAGCAACCACCTTTCATTTGGCAACACCAAGGTCTTTTCAAAATTCTTGTGCTATACCCAAACCTTTTCAACAAATCGGTTAATCATTCTTTGCTGACCGAAACGCTTGAAAACAAACCCACATTCCTTTTATTTTCCTCATCGATTACGAAATATGGCTAAAGCTCCTTACGGTTCCTGGAAGTCACCAATCAGCACGGATCTGATCGTTGCTGGTTCCATTGGCTTGTCCTCCCCTCAAGCATTGCAAAATGGTCGCTGCTGGATTGAGTCTCGGCCCCAGGAAGGAGGTCGGTCGGTACTAGTCAAACAGGATCCAGACGGCAAGGTCCATGACGTAACACCAGCTCCTTTCAACATCAGAACCCGAGTGCATGAGTATGGAGGGGGAGCCTCGCTGATTCATGGAGATAGCATCTATTTCTCCAATTTTTCAGATCAGCAACTGTATCGCCAGGGATGGGAAGATCCGGTTCCGACTCAACTCACACATTCTGAGGGCTATCGTTTTGCGAATGGCTCTGTCGATACCCTACGGAACCGCATGATCTATGTGGTTGAAGGCCACAACGTCTCTGGGGAACCCAAAAACCTGATTGGCGCAGTTGATCTAGAAACAGGCGAGCTGACGATTCTTGCCAAGGGTCACGATTTTTATAGCTCCCCAGTGATCAGTCCAGATGGATCAAGGATGGCGTTCATGACTTGGGATCATCCCAACATGCCCTGGGACGAATCGACAATCTGGGTTACTGAACTAGACGAAGCAGGCATGCCCAGAGAAATGATTCCGGTAGCGGGTGGAAAGCAAGGAGAGCAGAAAATCTCTGTCCAGCAACTGCAGTTTTCAGCAACTGGAGAGCTCTTTTACATCTCTGATGAGAGTGGTTACTGGAACCTGTATCGGGAGCAGTCCGGACAGAGCGTATGTCCAAGAGAAGCTGAATTTGGTGGTCCTCACTGGGTGTTTGGAATGCACCATTACGAGTTTCTCGATTCAGGCAAAATCATTTGTTGCTACAGTGAGAAGAACCTTGATCAACTGGCCTTGCTGAATCCAGAGACAGGCGAGTTGGAAGACCTAGATCTTCTGTATACCTCCATCGGGAATCTTTCTCTTTCGGGCAACAGACTCCTGACAGTGGCATCTTCACCAACGCTTTTTCAAGAAATCATCGAAATCGATCTCTCCACGAAAACGATACAAACCATCAAAACCTCGACGGATTTGGAGCTGGATCAGGCTTACCTCTCTGTCCCAGAAACGATTGAGTTCCCCACTGCGGGAAATGCAGTTGCCCACGGGTTTTACTACCCTCCGACAAACCAAGATTTTCAGGGTCTGGATGGAGAAACTCCTCCGCTGATCGTGACGCTGCATGGTGGTCCCACCAGCGCTACCCACGCGGTGCTGAGCTTCAAGACGCAGTACTGGACAACACGTGGATTTGGAGTGCTCGATCTGAATTATCGGGGATCTACAGGATACGGAAGAGCCTACCAGGATGAGTTGATCCGTCAGTGGGGAATCATCGACGTAGAGGACGCTGTCGCTGGGGCGGAGTACTTGGTGCGTCAGCAAAAAGCAGATCCACTGCGCTTGGCCATCCGGGGAGGTAGTGCCGGAGGTTACACCACGCTGGCCGCCTTGACCTTCGCGGATACTTTCAAAGCAGGAGCGAGCCTCTATGGCATTAGTGACTTGGAAATTCTAGCCCAGGAAACTCACAAATTCGAATCGCGCTACCTGGACCGGCTAATCGGCGACTACCCCGAAGAGAAAGAGGTCTACCAGGCTCGTTCACCGATCAATCATCTAGATCAACTTTCAAGCCCCTGCATCTTCTTTCATGGGTTGGAGGATCAAGTGGTGCCCCCCAACCAGGCAGAGATGATGGTCGAAGCACTGCGGACGAAAGGGGTTCCCGTGGCGTATGTGCCCTTTGAAAAAGAGCAGCATGGCTTCCGCATCGCAGAGAACATCAAGCGCTGCCTGGAGCTTGAGTTGTATTTCTATTCCCGTATTTTTGGCTTCCACCCGGCAGATCCGATTGACCCGATTGTGATTGACAACCTGGAGGAATGAACGAGCTCAACTCGTTGGTTGAGAACATCGGTCAGAATTTGGAAACTATCCCACAGGATGTTGTTTTCCTGGCCATCTATCCCACCATCGTTCAAACAAAGCCAGCTGGCTTGCTGCAAAATCTTTCTGGCTTGGGCTCAGTTCATCAAAGGCATTGAGATGGTGTTGATAGTCAGCATCGCCCTTGAGAAACAACAGGTATTTGTAATAGAGCACAAGGTCCGGGCCTTCATCAAAGGTGGATAGCGTTTTTAGGGCGTCTTCGAGCTCATACGCATAGTTTTTTGCTTGGCAATCTCCGCTGAGAGCCATTTGGCAGAGTGCAAACAACTTCAGCACAGGTTGTGGCAGAACGTTGCCAACCCCAGTAATCAACCCAATGGCACCACATCGAAGTACTCCGTGGCAAACTTGGGTATCGACCCCAACCAGTAGCTCTAACGCTTCCTCCCCACTGGTGATGTGTTCTGCAGCGTAACTCAGCGCCTTAGCACCTCCAAACTCCTTGAATCCAACAAGATGCGGGTAATCTTTCCGTAAATCAAAAAACAACTCTGCTTTCGTTTCAAATCCATAGTATAGGCTGTTGTAAATCACAGAGGGAAGGTCCACCCCAGCTTCCAAAACCGCAGCCAGATGTGCTCTTTGCGCTGTGGGTGAGGTGCCCCTGGAGAGTACTCTGGGAATGATCATCAACCCTCTTGCTCCACTTGCCTTTGCATGGACAGCATGAGCAACTGCGTTCTGAGTATTTTGAGCACCGGTTCCCACAATAACTGGAAGACCAGCATCGATCAGGGCATTCACTCCGTGGCGACGATGCTCCTCAGAAAGTAACGGCCAGTCGCCCATTGATCCACAGTACACTACTGAACTCATTCCTTCTTCCATCAGCTCTTGGCCTTTGCGGACTAGCGCATCAAAATTGGGGATGCCAGATTCGTCGCAGGGAGTCATTAGGGCAGGAATACAACCATAAAACGTGTGTGTTGGCTTCATTGCGCTACTCAGTTTATGAATCTGTTTGGGCCATGCTTCGATTTGAGTCAACAGATTTGGATCTGCTTAGTTCAAATCAGGCAATTAGGTTTAATTTTAGGAATATTGTCTGTTCAGCTAATGAAGAGAATACTTACCGGAACAGAATCCATTGGTCCAGCCTCCAGACTTTGCTTGCTACTTCATTATCTACTGAATGATACTTTCGACGCTTTTTCTAATTTTTTGGGCTTGGTATTTTATTCTGCTGAGGCCGGTAATTTTAAAAATTTCTATGATTAAGGTTAGTAATGCCAACACTGTTTTATTTTGAAGCCAAATTGAAAATAGGTAAGGAAGAACGATTTCTTCAATTCGTAAACGGCCCTAAAGGCTTTGCAATCACCAAATCAAAGCCGGGTTTCATTTCGGCAGAAGTTGGACTATCGAAAGATGGTGTGGGTCAAACCACTTTCCACCTGTGGGAGAAATGGGAAAAGCTGGAAGACTTTGAAAATTATGGCCAAGACCCAGAGCGCTTGCCTGGTGCAGAGTTTGAGGAAATTTTTGCAGATTGTATTGATGGTGTTCCTCGAGAGATTTTCCCAGAAATCATGGAAGTCTAGAGTCTCACCCCCATGCAAGAATTCCTATTGCTCATGGAACTACCAACTATCTCTTGCTTAGTAACTGCTAATGCACTCGGGATCTAGTCAGCTAAATATCAGTTCTATCATACCAGTTCGTTGGTGGATCAAATTTGCCGAAGAATACTTCAGCTACAAAAATTATTGGCTATCATTCTTGAAAGCAATCTCTCATTACCTGCGGAAGATAGATGAAAAATTATAATTGAAGAATGACCCGGAGTACTCAGTACAAAAGTTGTTTCAAATAATGAATTTATCCTTGATGAACCCAAGTAAAGAAAGAAGGGATTATGATTTTTAATAGACTGTTCTCTAGCTTGGTCTTTGTTGCTTTCTTGTGGAATCCGGCATTTGCCCAAAGCTCCAAGAAAGCGCTCAAGTACATGGTAGCTACTGCAAATCCAGTGGCTTCCCAAGTTGGCTACGATATTCTAAGCAGGGGAGGCAATGCGATTGACGCCATGGTTGGTGTTCAACTCATGCTGAATCTTGTGGAACCACAGAGTTCTGGGATTGGTGGTGGTGCTTTCTTGTTGTTTTATGATGCCAAACGGAAGGAAGTTACCAGTTTTGACGGTAGGGAAACAGCACCACTCAAGGCAAAGGGAGACTTGTTTCTCAAAGAGGATGGCGGCCCTCTGAAATTTTTTGAAGGTGTTGTAGGGGGTCGCTCTGTTGGAACACCAGGAACATTGAAACTCCTAGAAGTCACCCATAAAAACTTTGGTTCTCTCCCTTGGCGAGAGTTGATGCAACCGACAATTAAACTTGCTGAAGAGGGCTTCAGGGTTTCCAAAAGGCTAGCGGCATCGGTGGAGAGGGATGCAAAACGTTTGAAAACTTTCCCAGCAACAAAATCATATTTCTTCCTAGACAGTGATACGCCAGTTCCCGAGGGAACTTTGTTGCGTAATCCAGATTTCGCCAAAACATTGCGCCTGATTGCCGCAGAGGGTAGCGACCCATTTTACTATGGTGAAATTGCGAGGGACATTGTTCGTACTGTTCAAGAAGCAAAGGGTAACCCAGGCAAACTATCACTCGCTGATTTAAGAAATTATTGGGTTATTGAGAGACAACCAATTTGCCATGACTACAAGCAGTATCAAATTTGTGGAATGGGACCACCCTCTTCAGGAGCACTTACCATTGGACAAATGTTGGGGATGCTAAGTCACTTCAATTTGCGAGACCTGTCTCCAAACGGATTGAACTTCACCCATCTTTTTGCAGAGGCCAACCAACTGGCATTTAAAGATCGAGGTCTTTACATGGCGGATAGTGACTATGTAGACATGCCAACTGAAGGTTTGCTTGATCCGGAATATTTAGAGATGCGGTCCAAGTTGATCGATCCGAGTAAAGCCTCCGGTAATCTGTCTGCTGGCTCACCGCCGAAAGCTTTGAGTTATCAACTTAGTCCTGACATGTCGCTAGAATTCCCCTCTACGAGTCACTTTGCAATTGTAGATGCTCAAGGCAACGCTGTCAGTATGACGACCACTATTGAAAACGGCTTTGGCTCTCGCCTGATGACCAGGGGATTTTTGCTCAACAACGAATTAACCGATTTCTCTTTCCGACCGGAACAGAATGGTCGCTTGATTGCCAATCGACTTGAACCCGGGAAGCGTCCTCGCTCTTCGATGTCTCCTACACTTGTGTTCAACGCAAAAGGTGAGTTACACATGGCTGTTGGCTCACCTGGCGGTAGTCGGATCATTCCATACGTTGCAAAAACTCTGTTGGGGGTACTTGAATGGAACATGGATATACAGGACGCGATTAATCTGCCGAACCTAGCCAAAAATTTTGGTACCCTAGACTTGGAAGCAGAAACCCCTGCAGAGCAACTGAAAGCAGAGTTGGAACAACGGGGACACAAAGTTAGTGTGCGTTCACTCACGAGCGGAATTCAGGGGATTGTTGTCTCATCAGGTGGACTGGTTGGTGGGGCAGATCCACGTAGAGAAGGATTGGTTCTGGGTGAATAGGTTTCATAAATTGTAAGAGACGCCACTCATCCTGAGTTCGTTGGTAGGTCGTTAAATTTATCAAGACGATCCTCCAAAGTAGTCTGATTACTTTCTTGCGAACGCATAGTTTGTCTTTACACTATCTACTGAATGATATATTTTTATCTTATTCATTTTTTTTCAATTTGGTGATTCTGCGCATCTTGTATAGCAATTTTGCCAAAATTTTTGGCTAGTTTCCTGAAGTTATATGTTTAAACTGGCTAATTCAATTTTTTGCTAACAGATTGCTTGTGTTTTAATTACCTTCTGGTTGATATTTGGGCTCTCTGCCCAAATTACTTGGGCCTGATGCCGCAGTGTCCGACTCATGTGAGTTGTGATCTCACACTGTGCAACGCAACGCTAAATCTGATTATCTAGAGGACCAAATGCTGAGAAAATTGATTTTTGCCTGTCTTATCATGGCGCTGTTATCTGCTACACCTATCTTTGGGGGTAGTCATTCAAATGAGAAAAAACCGCAGTTCATGTGGATCCGTACTTATGAATTGAAACCTGGGGTGAGTTCAGTAGAGGCTGAAAAGGTTGCAAGAGGTGTAATGGATTTTGTCAATAACAAACTCCTCCAAGGGAATGGTATTCTTACCATGCTTGTTCCAGTAGCGGGGCCGTCAAACAAATTTAGCTTCTTTTACATTTCTGACAGTATTGATGACAGAATTATAGGTAGAAGTAGACTGGTAAAGCTTGAGGGGTTTCAACCTCATTTCAAGGCTATGATGAATATTGTTGAAAGCGCTGACGATCAGTGGTTCATGCTTCCATCACAAGATGTTATTTGGTCTCCTTCTAGTGAATAGCGTGTACTAGTTAACCACCTTGGGACCCAATCAAATTGGGTCCCGCTGATCCTCCGTGTTAAAATGATGGTTGGTTTAGATCAACTAATTTTTCTAATTGACATATTCTTATATTTTCAATTTTTTGGCCTTAAATTAAAAAAGAATTTCAGCTAAATTGCTTTGAAAAAAGAATGATCTGCCAACGTGACGAAATGAAATACTAATTCTAGTTTGGGATGAACAATGAAAGTAATGATGCAAGTGGAATGTAGAGACTGGGATCACTGGAAAAAAGCCTACGATGCTCACGCTCCTGTAAGAGTTGGATTTCAACAGGACATCTTTGTAGGTCATGAAGCAGAAAATCCAAACAATGTAGTGTTGATTGTTGAAATTCCTTCTATGGAAGCAATGCAGGAGTTTATGCAGCGCCCTGATAATGCAAAGGCAATCGCTGATTCAGGAGTGAATGTAGAGAGTATCAAAGTAACTCCTCTTGCAGACTAAAGAGTCACTACTAAAAACAGAAATTTTCTCATTTAATCACTGAGGAAAATAGCATGAAAAAGTTTTTCATTGCTCTAGTTAGCATAGTCGTAATTTTATTCGTTGCTGTTGGAGGTGCACATTTTTATGGATTACAGAATTTGAGTGCATATCAACTCGATCGATTTACAACAGTAAAAGCTAGTGAATATTCGGTTGCCCTTGAGAGAGGGAAGCATTTAGCAACCATTAGTGGGTGCAACGGTTGTCATGGGGCAAATTTTCAAGGGAAAGATTTTATAAACGGGGCACCTATTGGATATGTCCCGGCTCCTAATCTCACCCCTGCTGGACCTGTCGCAAATTATACAGATGAAGATTGGGTGAAGGCTATTCGGCATGGCATAGCGAAAGATGGTAGGGTAATGGTGATTATGCCCTCAAACCATTATTCGGCCTATGGTGATGATGATCTCGCTGCACTCATTTCTTACATGAAAACATTACCACCCGCTGAAAATAAATTTGGCTCACGAGAAATTCAATTTCCTGGATCAATTATTTTTGGAATTCTTGCTTATGATTCATGGCCCGCAAATCAAATTCCTCATGATGAAGTTGGTGGAAAAATAGCACCGATTATTGATGAGTCCCTTGAATATGGTCAATATTTGACAAGAATTACAGGGTGTTACGAATGTCATGGAGGGAACTTGGCAGGAAAAGA
>DJYX01000038.1 GCA_002450295.1 Deltaproteobacteria bacterium UBA6967 | reverse complement strand
ATTATCCCAAAAAATTGGAATGGGCCTTATTTGAGAAGTAAACAACTGCCAATGGATGGCTGGGATAATGAGTTTGTCTATACCAGCGATGGTAATGATTACGAAATAATGTCACTAGGTGCTGACGGGATGGAAGGCGGAACTGAATTGGATGCCGACATTTCCTCCAACGATGCACGCTGAGCAAGCCCGTAGAGGCTTTACTCTCCTTGAACTGACCTTTGCCACCATTGTTATCTCACTGATCCTTGGGCTGACAATCCCCCAACTTCAGTCTGTAATGACGCAGGTTCCTCAGCAGGAACTGAGTTATCTGACGAGAACCCTCCGCCAGCTTCGCAATGATGCGATTCTCCAGAATCGAACCTACTGGCTGGTGTTCGATTTGCAGAATCAGCAAATCCGGATTGAAGAAGAAGACAGTGGTGAGCGTGAAGCATTTGCAGAGGATCATCCTGAACGCACCTTGCGCCCTCATTTGATTCCAGAGGATTGGGAGATTGCAGCAGTTTTATTGACCCAGGAAGAGAGAGAATTAATTCAGCCAGAGGAAGTTGAAATCTTGGTGGATAATTCAGGATTTGTTACCCCCTTCCGCTATCAGTTCAGGGAGCGTGAACAGCCAGAAGAAACTTGGGAGATTGCTACCAAAGGCTTATTAGGCCGAGTAGAAATGTTGAATCCCAACACTAAGGATTCATGAAACTTCGCAGAGGTTTCACGGTTCTCGAAGTACTGGTTGCGATGTCTATACTGGTGGTGACTTTGATCGCCATCTACCAAAGCTTCTCGACCTCACTATTCATCCTTAATTCTACACAGAACCTATGGCGGGCGATCACAGGTTCTCAGAATGAACTGCTACGCTGGGAACGCAGCTTAAACGCTCCAGTTTCGTTGGCGCAGGGAGAGATTGCTGAGGAAGAAGATCCTCTTTTTGGCTTCGCATGGGAACGAGAAATTGAAGATACTGAACCCTTGCCTGGCATCATCATCCGACGGGTCTACTACCGCCTGAAATGGAATGAGGCAGGATCTGAATATAGCTACGATGCCGAACTCTACGTTAAACCTTCCGATCCAAGATAAAGCATTTTTTCGAAAAATCAGCGGCTTCTCCTTGTTGGAAGTGCTGGTTTCCATGGCAATCCTCGGCATGTTGGTAACCTTGCTCTACAGCAGCTTCTCTCAAATCTCCAGAACCTCATTGAGCGTGGAGAAGTCCCTGCGGGGTCGTGAAGAATTACGCCTACTTATGAAGATAGTACTCGATGATCTGCAAGCCATGCAGTACCTGTCTCGCCTAGTCGAATTGAATGAATCAGAGAGTCCAGGAGTTCAAATTGATAGTTTTCAGACAGGCTTAATTGCTAGGCTTTTTGATGGCCCCCAAGGAGCAGAATCTTCTTCAGCAATTGACTTTCATGCTGCACGGCGTGCCCGTTTCTATCCGGAATGGCGGGAACAAGATCCTAGGCTGCATGAGATCGGTTATCGTATGCAAGAAAACTCAGAAACAGGTCGTTGGGAGTTGTGGCGCAGAGAAGATTTTTATGTGGATCCTGATTTGTCTGAGGGTGGAAGAGATTACTTGCTGACAGACAGAGTGACAGGATTTCTGGTGGAATTACTTGAACAGGAGATTGAACTGGCAGATGGAGGAACCCAAGAAAATTGGGTAAAAGATTGGGATACGCAGGAGTTAGCTTGTGAACGGAATTCCGAAGCTAGTAATTCGTTTTGTCTGCCCAGAGCAATTCGATTGAGTATGGCCGTGGAGGATGAAGATGGACAAACGCTGGAGGAATCTCTGACGATCAATCTCTGCGTTCGTCCATGTAAACCGGAGTGGTTCGAATGAGTGACGCTATTCAGGAATGTTGCTCAGTTCCTGTTAAAGCACGATTCGAGTCGATGTAGCTTTGGATTGCTTGAAGAATTAGGTCCGTCTTGCTAAGACCGGTTTGTTCGCAAAGCACCTCTACTTCTTGAAGCATCTCATCAGAAATTCGAAAGCCCATACGTGTCCTAAGTGGCTTATCAAGCTTCAGAGGCCGACCTCGTCTTCGAGTTTCCTCGACAATGTTGTCTGCGTAAGGAGTACGCTCTTTAAAATTTGTAGATGGTGGCAGTTGACTGATGTCATTTCTTACAGCTGGGGTGGTGCTATCGAAACTGACTTCATTTCGGTAATTCGTGGGTGCGACGAGATCCATTTCTATTCTCTCAGTGATGGTTTAATTCTGGCGGAAATCCTTGCTTTTACTGACAACGCAAGTTGGGACAATGAAAAGAATCATTTTGTTCCTCCTCGATCAGTTTGTGCTGGTGTTGAATCGACCTACAAGTTTCTTTACTTAGAAAGTAAGTTAACTGAAAGTCACCACACGCACTGAACAGATTAAAATTGAGCAGGACATGAATTCCTGCGTTCAAAGGCTAAGCCCGATTAGTTCTAGAAACAGTGAAACAATTTTGTGTTTAGTTGTTTGATATTCTCTTTAAATTTTCTATCTAAAAAACATGAATTTATGAACATGTTCTGAGATCAGATTAGCTGGGGTCTGCTTGACATCCCTGATTTCTTAGGACATGATCTGCTCCTTCTTTAATCGTATAGTCCACTTGTTAGAACAATATTACTGTCACTGGAAGGAACCGAACTACTACTCAGGGTCAAAAAGAAGCGTCAACAGAAATTATCAATAATTACATTAGCTCGAATAAAATTTTTTCGGCTTCACATCTCCTGAAAACGTTCACCAAAGTCGAACGAATTTTGATTAATTATCAAAATACTAAATATTTTACTAAACTGCAACTGTAATTACAATTTGAACTTGTGGCAGCAAATTATGCCCAAGGGCTTAGACGATTATTTATCTTTGAAGAACCATGCCACGTTCGACAATTTTAATTGTAGAAGATGAACCCAAAATTTCACATCTGTTAAGGGATTATCTTCAACAGGCTGGTTACGAAACGAGAGAGTCCCTGAACTATGACCAGATTCGGTCTTGGGTGGAGCAGGAAGAAATTAACCTAATCCTATTAGACTGGATGCTTCCAGGGATGAGCGGGCTCGAGATCTGTCAACAACTACGCACTATCTCAAACGTGCCGATCCTGATGATCACAGCGAGAGTGGAAGAAATTGACCGTCTTAAAGGCCTGGATTCAGGAGCCGATGATTATATTTGTAAGCCATTCAGTCCGAGAGAGGTTGTCGCCAGGGTCAAAGCGGTTCTGCGGAGAACGTATCATGAAGATCATGCGGAGCTAAGAGTTGGGCCACTTCGCTTGGATCAAACCAACCACCAAGTTTGGGTAGACGAGTCGGAAGTTGTGCTGACTCCTAATGAGTTTGGGGTATTGAAGGTCTTGTTACAAAGGCCAGGAAAAGTATGGTCACGAGAGTCTTTACTCCAACAAGTTCAAGGGTATCAATTCAACGGCTATGACCGAACGATTGATACGCATGTCAAAAACCTAAGAAAGAAACTGGCTACCTACGGTTTGGAGTCTAGCATCGTGACAGTTTATGGAATAGGGTACCGATTTCAATTACTGGAGCATTCGAAAGATGAGTAATTCTGAGCAAGTTCGGAGTCAGCTGGCTATTTTGCGGGAGGATATTGATAAGGTTGATGCTGAGTTGCTGCGGTTACTAAATCAGCGAGCAGAATTGGTTCTCAAGGTTGGAGAACTTAAGAAGGCCAATAATCTGGCTGTGGTCCATGCTGATAGAGAAAAAATCTTGTTGGCAAGGTTATGTGCGGAAAATTCTGGGCCATTGCCGAAGGAAATGGTGGTCCAACTATTTCAGCAGATTATTGACATCTTGAAGCAACTTCAACGCTGAAAAGAGATCTTTGAAAAATCTTTTTACTTTTGAATGCGCTGCTTCCATTTTAGATTTGGAAAACCAATAGCTAAAACATCCTCCAACTTTTTGACAAAGTGAGCAGTGATCCCCTCACGAACACTTTCATCAAGATCTTCAAAGTCCTCTTGATTATCAGCCGGGAAAATCAACTCGCTGATTTTTGCTCTTCTAGCAGCAATGGTTTTTTCTTTAACTCCTCCTATCGGTAAAACGACTCCGGTCAGTGTTAGTTCCCCTGTCATGGCCAAGCCAGCTTTAAGGGGGGTGTCGAAAATGAGAGATGTCAAAGCACAGGCCATGGTGATTCCAGCCGATGGACCATCTTTGGGGGTTGCTCCAGCTGGTACATGAAAGTGAATCATTCTTTCTTCGAAGAATTCTTTCGCATCTGGATCGTTCTGTAGCAGTGATCGAACATAACTGTAGGCAATCTCAGCTGATTCCTTCATCACATCCCCAAGTTGACCCGTCTGCTTCAGTCCTCCATTTTTGTTAAAAATTGAACGTGCTTCAATGTGTAGAGTCGCCCCACCCAAGGCTGTGTAGGCGAGACCCATCACGACTCCTACTTTTGGCTCCGTGAACGCCTGTTCTTCTGTAAATGATCGTTTGCCCAGATATTCTTTCAGATCTTCTTTGTTGATCTGAACCTCTGTTTTCGGATTCTCTTTACCTCGTTCAGTGACGATCTGACGGGCTGCTTTGCGCATCATTTTCTTGAGTTGCTTTTCCAAGTTGCGAACCCCGGCTTCGCGAGCATATCCGTCAATCACTTCTCTTAAAGTGTTATCATCAATTTGGAATTCCTCTGGCTTCAGTCCATGAGACGAGAGTTGTCTTTCAATTAAATGTTGTCGAGCAATCTGCAACTTTTCCTCAAGAATATAACCTGAGAGCCGAATCACCTCCATCCGGTCGAGAAGGGGTCCAGGAATCGTATCTAGCTGATTGGCAGTACAGATGAAAAGAACCTTGGAAAGATCAAAGCGAACATCTAAATAGTGATCCAAAAAATCCTTATTCTGCTCGGGATCCAATACTTCCAACAATGCAGAGGCGGGGTCTCCACGAAAGCTACTGCCGATCTTATCCACTTCATCAAGCATCAAGACAGGGTTTGAACTTTTACAAACTTTTAGTGCTTGGACAAACTTTCCTGGCAGGGCTCCGATATAGGTTCTACGGTGTCCCTTGATTTCTGCTTCATCTCTCATCCCACCAACAGAGAAGCGGTAAAATTCACGATTCAGGCTACGGGCAATGGACTGGCCGATTGAAGTTTTACCGACACCGGGAGGGCCAACTAATAGAATGATGGTACCAGAGAGATTTCCGTTCATCATTCCAACTGAGATCAATTCAAGAATTCGATCTTTTACGTCCTCTAATCCGTAGTGATCTGCCTGCAGAATTTCCTCCGCCTGTTCGATGTCTTCATTATCCTCAGTTGTTTTG
>DJYX01000132.1 GCA_002450295.1 Deltaproteobacteria bacterium UBA6967 | reverse complement strand
CAGGAACATCTCATTGGGGGTCTCGGTCAACCAATTTGGAATAATCTGCCAAAACCTACTCAAATTGAGTACACGCTACGGAATAAAGATGCTGTCATTGCCAAGGCAAACCTTAAGAAATTGCCCCCCAAATTGAGACGTGACACGATTCCTCTTCTCTTGCAGGTAGGTAAGCAAATTCATTTACAACCCGAACTTCCGATTGATCAGGAAGGTTCGGTCTTGATCTTCCGACAAAAAGCTCGCTATCTGCTCTTCTATACCTATCCTGAACAAGTCATTTTTCCCTCTGCAACCAACTTGGCGGAATTATTTGATACGATGGTGGAAAAGGCAAAAGATCGCTTCCCTGATCTCGAAGTTTCTGAAATTGTTAAAGAAATATTGTCGCGAGAGAAAAGTTTTTCAACTAGATTGAGCCACGACGTAGTTATTCCACACGCTTATTCACCAGACATATCCGAGCCAATCTGCGTGGTCGCAATCGCTCCTTTTGGGCTTCATTGGGAATCAGAAGAAGCAATTGTCCGTCTGGTTTTTCTGGTGATCAGTCCAAAAGATGATCCTGAAATCCACCTAAATATACTCGCTGAAATTGCTAGAATTGCATCAGATGATTCAATTGTACACGAACTGCTTCGGAGTGAGACGTCCCAAAGTTTCATGGAAAAGTTGCAGAAAGCCCGAACACTTATATCAGACTGAGATCAAAAAATGACAGACTCTCCTCCGAAAACTTTTATCAGAACAGATGGCCGCCAAACCTGGGAACCACGGCCAATCAGTATCCACCCTGGTTTCATAGAAAATGCCGATGGTTCCGTTCTAGTTGAAACTGGCAAAACTCGAGTTATCTGCACGGCCTCGGTTGAAGAGGGGGTTCCTCCTTTTCTCCAGCGGAAGGATCAACCTCCAAAGCATGGTTGGTTAACCGCAGAGTATGGAATGCTGCCTGGTTCCACAGGTCGACGAAAAAAAAGAGACTCTGGAGGAAAAATTGATGGGCGGACTCAGGAAATTCAACGTCTAATAGGCCGATCCTTACGATCAGTTGTCGGCCTTAAAGCCCTTGGGAACCATACATTTTGGATTGATTGTGATGTGATTCAGGCCGATGGAGGCACTCGAACAGCGGCGATTACAGGTGGGTTCGTGGCTTTAGCAATTGCCCTGGACAGGATGATCAGCGAAAAAAGAATCGACTCATGGCCGATTCAACATCAACTCGCTGCAGTCAGTGTTGGCTTGAAGGAAGGGACTGCTCTAGTTGATCTGAAATATGATGAAGATAGTCAGGCTGATGTTGACTTGAATGTAGTTCAGACTTCAGAGGGTGAGCTAGTTGAGGTTCAGGGAACTGCTGAGCACAAGCGTTTCCGAAGAGAACAACTTGATGAATTATTGAAGCTTGCAGAGGAGGGCTTGAAATCTCATTTTCAAATTCAGAGAAAGATTTTGGATGACCTTAAGAACGCAAAACTCTGAGTTCATCTTGATAGCTAAGGCACATTCACTCAATTGAGTGGGCAGTCCCTTGACTGGCGTCTATCAATAACTTTCTTTTTGGTTGGGTGCCTTGGGTGTTTACTACCAAGCTACCCTCGCCGTGCAAGTTATGTCGTGCACTGTCTAAAAAGGCTCGAACAACAATCTGTCCATCAAAGGCCTTATCTGAAACACGAGGAGGTCGAATTCGAGCCGGTACCCTTACAAAACCAGAACTATCCAAGGTGGTCATGCTGGGAAGTCGTAAATTATAGAAATCGCTTTCAAGGTAGACTTTCCCTGGGGCTCTGACGACTTTGCTACTTTTCAGGTCAGCCAGTTGTAGAGTTAGCGTCATCTTTTGAGTAGTGAATTCGCTTAAATCCACGATTTCAGGTGTCAAGTTCATGAAGATCTGAGTTTTCATGTTTTCAAGCTTCGTCGAAAGTTCGTCCAGATATTTTACTTCACTGAGTCTTTGACCGGGAAGCAGTTCTAAAGAAGAAACACCATTGTTTACGAATAGTTTTCCTTCTGTCATTGAGATAGTAGTTCCGGCAACAGGCTTCTCTTCCATTCTGAATACAGTGCCGTCAATCTTAATTTTTGCCTGGGGCGTCTGGATTGAAGCGATCTGTTGCCCTGGCAAGAAATTCGCTCGAAGGCTACCCATATGAAGCTGGATTTCTATCTCGAAAGCACGATTTACTATGTTTGCTTCTAGCGCCTTTTGAATACTGAGCTTGGTGTCTTCAAAAAGCCGAATTTTGGACCCGTTGCGAAAAAGAATCGTGACTCTCCCATTTTTGCCAGTCTCTAGGATATCTTCTTCTCCTAAAAAACTTCCGGATCGTGCAACCAACTTTCTGCCTGTTTGTTGGGGGGTCATTTGGACCAAACCATCCAACTCATGAATAGATGCCACCGGCACACCTACTTGGGCTTTTAGAGGACTATTCAAAAGAAAAATCAGGAGTCCAATCAGCAGTGAAAAACGATATTCGGTTAAACTTAGTTTGTTCATAGATCAATGAATTGAATGGGGTTTTATCTTGCTGTTGAGGATGCAAGGTAAACACCTTTCGATCAGAGAAGATCCCGTAGTCGATACCAAGTTGTTCCCAGAAGAAGTGCAGGCATTCTAAACAAAGGTCCACCAGGAAATGGCAGATGCGGTATTTGTGACATTACATCAAATCTCTCAGCAGTTCCGCTGATGACTTCAGCCATCAATTTTCCAGCTAATCCTGTCAGTGCTACTCCATGGCCCGAAAATCCATGGGCTAAAAACACATTTGGAGCCAACCTACCAAAATTTGGCATTCGATTCATCGTGATTCCTACCAGGCCCCCCCAACCATATTCCAATTCAACATCAACCAAGGAAGGGAAGACTTTCAACATTCTCTTTCTAAGATAGCTTCTGACGTTCACAGGAGGGATCGTCGAATAGCTAACCCCCCCACCAAATAGTAATCGCTGATCTGCAGACAGTCGGAAGTAGTCGAGAACAAAATTAATATCAGCAACCGCACTATTCTCTGGTAGCAGTTGCCCTGCTCTAGTTGAGCCGAGTGGTTCAGTGGCTATCATATAGGTACCAACTGGCATCAACCGCTGACTTAGTTTCTTACCCAAGGATCCAAGGTAAGCATTCCCAGCTAGAACCAAGTAATTGGCCTTTAGAGAAGCGTTTGATAATGACAGCAAAATTTCATCTTTTCCTGACCAATTTTGAACAGGTGATTCCTCGAAAAGATCGACTCCCATTTCCTGGGCAGCCTTCGCCAAACCAAGAGTGTATTTCAGTGGATGAAGATGGCCACTTTGCTGGTCTTTCACACCCGCAAGATATCTTGTTGAAGAAACCTGTTCCATCAAATAATTTCCTTCCAACCACTCCAAATCGTAGTCGTAATGGCGCATCAAATCATCTTTAAACTCGCTCAGTTCAGGGATTTGCCTAGTTTTGACAGCCGTGTGAACATGCCCCCATTGCCAATCGCAATCAATCTGGTGTTTTTCCACCATTTGATGGGTCACCCGGATCGCTTCCAGTGACAATTCCCAGAGCTTTTTTGCTTCAGACTCTCCAACCAATTTCCGCACTGTGGGCATCTCTGCACCGAAGCCAAAGATGAATTGACCCCCATTTCTACCGGATGCTCCGTGACCAATCTTCTGTGCTTCTACAACGCATACTTGAAAGCCCCTCTCAGCAAGATGAATTGCGGAAGAAAGCCCAGTCACTCCTCCTCCGACAACACAGACATCATACCTGTGTTCACCTTCCAGTTTAGTGGTTGAAATCTCAGAACAAGCGCTCGCTTGGTAGTAATTTTCTTCCGTCATATTTTTGGAGAGGAGGTATTAGGTCAAGGGTGCCAGTTTTTCATGGAGCAAACTCAAAAGATTTTGAAAATCTTTTGGTTCTTCTACTGAAAATTCCATTATTTCTTGAGAGATTGGGTGCTCAAATCCCAACTCTGCAGCATGAAGGGCTTGCCGAGGAAAGGACTGCAAGGCCAAAATAACATCATCAGGCATATGCTTTGTCTTTCCTAATTGCCCATAAACTGGATCACCAACTAGAGGATGTCCTTGCGAACTGAGATGCACCCGTATTTGATGGGTTCGACCAGTCTCCAATTCACAAGAGATGTGAGTCAGGCCATCCCATCTAGCTAACTGCGTCCAATAAGTTGTAGCAGCACGTCCATTTTCTACGATCGCCATCATTTTTCGATCTCTGGGATGCCTCCCGATTGGGGCTTCAATTGTCCCTTGAAGAGTAACAAGATTGCCCCAAACCAGTGCGCTGTAAAGACGGTGGATTGAATGTTTTCTGAATTGACGAGCTAGCCTCTGGTGGGCTTGATCATGTTTGGCAACTACCAGAATACCTGAGGTATCCTTATCCAACCTGTGAACAATTCCAGGCCGCTGGACTCCCCCTATTCCGGATAGGTCTTTACAGTGATGTAACAGCCTTTGAACGAGCGTACCAGTATAATTGCCAGGAGCTGGATGGACAACCAGGCCAGCCGGTTTGTTTAAAACGATCAGGTGCTCATCTTCAAAGAGAATCTCCAAGGGACCGTTTTCTGGCTCAAGCTCGGATGCCACAGGGAGGGGAAGCCAAACTTGCACTCTTTGGCCTTCACGTAGTTTTCGTGATCCTGAAGATATTGGCTGATTATCCAGATGAACTCGATTTTGAGTCAGTAGCCTCTGAGCTTCAGCCCTTGAGGTAAGTTCTGGCCACTCTGCGAGCCAGCGATCTAGTCGAGTTCCTTGAAATTCTGCAGGAACTTCCTTCTCCAGAGAGTTTCCGAAATCTTCTTCATCTAGATCGTCTGCAGTAACCAAATCACGATTCCCCAACTGATGCCCAAAATTAGGGCAATGATTGGGCTTTTCCACCTTCGTGGAATTTTCTTTATCCATGAAAACATCACAAAATTATTCACCAAGAGGCCAAAATAGTTGGCTTTCTGTTATTACTCCATTAAGTCGTCTGTCGTGCGATTCTTCAGGGATATGCTCCAAAATTTGCCAATCGAATCCCACTCCGAGAGTTCTCGCCCCATTTAATTGATTCAGGA
>DJYX01000284.1 GCA_002450295.1 Deltaproteobacteria bacterium UBA6967 | reverse complement strand
AGCTGAAGATTCAAAAAAAGCGTTTGAATTATTCAAATCGGGAATCTGGGCAAAATGCTTCTTGTCAGTCCCAGAGACTATGAATGACTTTCAACTGATTGAAAGTTAGAAGCTCTATTTTATAAGTTGTAAGCAGTTCCTCAAACTCAGGTACAAATTCAGACGATTCAATGTAATGGTGATGCAGGCCTTCCTCGGTCTCATAAATCTCGTTTAGAGTGAATATAGTTCTTCCAGTTTTTTCAGGCCATTTACCCTCAAAAAATTCATCATCACGCACCCACTCCGGACCTTCGGAGATGTAGTAGTGAATAAGCTTTAAGGGGCCGTGTTGATGGCTCTTAATCCCCATAAAGTTTGCATGACTTTCGAAAAAAAGTCTCACAGCTTCCACACCCTCTTGGGTTGGCACCCAAAAAACAAAGGTGACGGAAGACTTTCCGACCCATGCATTTGACATATTTAGCTCCAGAAAAATTAAGAAATTACATTGATTATGATTGATCCAGTTTTTTAGTTAATCAAAGGGCTTAAAAAGTCGCGCAGAGTATCATTCAACAGGTTGGGAAAATGCAAGAATAAGTTTCAGACTAGGAGCGATCTCCGTTGTCAGTAAATTGATTTCTTTTTTTAATGGAGATGACGACAGCGACGTAGATGACGATTTAAGGGGAGTTAAAGGGGAATTTAGCATTGCTGAATTCCCCCAGGTGTAACCAAAAATATCCTCTTTAGATTTGAATGGCAGCGGCGGCTAACTGGCTGTCGTCATGGATGTTGAACTCCACCTGCAATCCATCTTTGACGACAAAATGATGAATAGATCGAGATTCCAGATTAGTGGCTGTCAACTTCAAGAAAACAACGACATCCGTCTCATTAGAGACGACTTTTTGAATTTCTAAATTGAAACCGGGCCAGGCGGTATTGAGTTTCGATAAAATTCCTTCGTGAAAAGCATCAAAACCGATGTAGACCCCTGACAGAGCATGATTGCCATTCAAGGTGATCTTACACTCTGGATGATAAATACTTCCTAAAGCCTCCATATCTCCTTGGACATAGGAGGCATAACCCCCTAGGACAATTTCTTCAGCCGTCATTTTTCTGCTCCTGATTAGAAAACAAGCGTTTGTTTCGTTTCATTGATTTGGCGCCTGATAGGCGGAAACCACTTTGTTGGCAGTCTCCATCGCAGCTGTCATCGACTTTGAGTCAATAACCTCCTTCGTATCTATGGAAGTAAAGGTTCCCGTTGACATTGTTACCATCTCTAAAGCCGCCATGTTTTCTGCATTGCCCTCCAAAATGCCAACAATTTCTGCGGTGCTTACACTGAAGTAAATATTGTGCATCTTCACGCCTATGGCACTGAAGAGCTTGTTGGCGGCAGCTTCCCGATCTTGAGGAGTGTCAACCATACCCTTGAAAGCAGCATTGCTATACTTTGCACTGAAAAAATAGAGAGACATAAGTTTTTCCTTCTGTTGTTGAGGTAATATTGAGTAGACAAATCAATATGCGAGTGATGTTGGGGATACATCCTGAAAGTAGAGGCCTGCACCCCAAATAATTTTACATTGTACGAATCACAGGTGCTGCCAATAAACCGCTGACCATGTAGGTTTGTACTAAGTCGACGAATTCTGCGAAAAGAGCTTCTCGAGCTTGGCCAGCTGCCATGTGTGCTGCACAACCCTCAGGCCCCCGATAGACCTCATGTAGTCCAAATAGGGTATGTCCAGTGGTGCCCTCATCTGGGTTCAAGGGATTTTTCAGTTCAGGGCATTTTGTGATGTTATAAACCAAGACACGTGGTTCTGTATCACCTTCAGTGAAATGGGTCTCTCGCATAAATCTCTCATGAGCTTCAAAAAACACATCAAGCCTGGAAGCCTCTTCATCAGGTGCTCTGAAAACTAAATGAAAAGCGTGACAATCTTTATTGATATCCATCTGAATCTCCTAAAAAGTTATAATTGCTTGGGAAGAGTGAGACACCAACGTGCTATTAACAGATTAAGACAACACGTCTCACTCATGTTTTTTAAAATCAATCAGAAGGTAGGAAAAAGACAAGCAGTCTTTCGGAGTTCTAAAAATTTTCTGATCTTTTGGTTAGATGACGATCTTCTGTTTTGGCTGAACAGCTTTCGGAAAGAAGTCTTTAGAGGAATAGATTTAGAAATTTATTGATTAACCAGCTATGTAATTTATGAATAAGACAGCTTGAAAGATGAGGAAACCTAGGACACCGAAGATGCCAAGCAGTAATCCGATTGCTCCTAGAAACTCAAAACGTGGAGGTTTACGTTTCCGTTGACTCGGAGTGGGATCATTCGGCCCAAAGGGATCAAAATCTCCTTGGCGGAACTCGACTAGGTTGTGAATTTTTTTCAATCGAAGTAATAAATTAAGATACATGGGTAAACAAAATAAGGTCAATTAGAGAGTCGATTTGCGTAATGAATAGCGGTATTTTGGTGTGATTGTGTTAAGGCTTCAACTCAAAACCTTTCTGGAATACTGACACTACTAAATGCGGAACCCTCTACTATCTCCCCAACAAACAGATCGGATTATCTTCCTCGCATGGCAGGATCGGATCACTTTTGAGGAAATCAAAAAAGAGACGGGTCTCTCTGAGGCTGAGGTCATCAAGGTGATGAGGAGATCGTTGAAACCCTCTTCCTTCAGACTTTGGAGGAAGCGTGTCTCCGGAAGAACGACCAAGCATCAGAAGTTGAATCTGGAGAGACGAAACTCTGCTCCATTAGAAGAAAACGAATGAATCAACAAAAATTATTTATTAGATTCAGGTGAGTGATTGGGATCCAATTGACTGGACCCCAATTGTAAGTAGCTTGCTTAAGCAGTTGGAGCTGGTTGAAGAAAATACACAGCGTGTTCAAGGCCCATTTCCTCCTCTAACTGTTTGAACTCAGGAGCTGACATCAACTGCTGCATTTTCTCAGGAGCAAACACATCCGCGCTGACTATCGCTGTCTGCTCATCCACTTTGCCGACGACGGTTTCCCGCATAAATTCAGCTTGCATCTCAGCATCTGCATCGAAGGCCTTTTTCCAGTCATCATAAGTACAATTCTTCATTTTCAGCACAATCATCGTATTCAGCATTGTCAGTCCTCTGCACTAGCAATTATTTTTTCAACCTGTCGGTTGTGTAGGTGATTAAAACAAAATAAATTTGACTCAACTTGAAAGGTCTGATTCTAGAAGACCAGAGCTACTCAATCCTCTAAAACAATGACTTGGAGTGAAGATGGATCTACCCCAACTTCATCGACGTAATTGGGATTCTTTGCCAAAAACTGTTTGCCTGATTCTACAGACTCCATTTCCTCAACAATGAAAACTCGCCCACTCTCTTCTTGATAGCCATATTCTCGAAAAAAGATTCCTGATTCTTCTCTGGCTTTCTTGTGATGATCACTTTCAATTGCACTTTTCCAATGCTCATAGCCCTTCGTCAGCTTGATGCTAGCGATGATTTTCATTCTGCCCCATCTGACATGTGTAACTGAGATGCCAACTTACGTCAGCAAGGATGCAGGAACTAAATATCAACCAGGTGGTAGTCAAGAGGCAAGTGGTCTTTTCGGGTGGGCTAGTTTTGATAGGATGCTTGGAAACGGATTAAGATGACGTGAGATTTCGTAGTAAAGAAAGTGTCTGATCAGAAAAATGTTTTGTTGAATTTATGAAAAACTATCTAATGTTTGAGAATTCATGAATTGAATGTCTCAATTGGAAACTGTAAGCAAGGCTAGAAGGTGCTAAGTTATCGGCAGATTAGGTTCGTACTCTGGAACTACCAAAAATAAAATAAGGACAGCACATGAAGAGGGTTCAGTGGGGCATCATTGGTCCCGGTTCAATCGCAGCTAATTTTGCACAAGGCCTGGCGGAGTGTGATCATGGAACGCTTTGCGCCATAGCTAGTCGTGATGCGGAACGCTGCAAGGCCTTTGGAGAGCGCTTTTCAGTGCCATCTGAAGGTTGGTTTAACAGCTACGATGACCTCTTGGCGACGCCCCAGGTTGAGGCGGTCTACATTGCCACACCGCATCCGTTTCATGCAGAGATGGTGATTCGGGCGCTGCGAGCTGGCAAGCATGTCGTTGTTGAAAAGCCAGCCGGTCTGATCCCTGGAGAGGTCGTTGCCATGACTGACGTTGCCAAGGAAACGGGACGCTACTTCATGGAAGGCTTCATGTATCGCTGCCATCCCCAAATTGAGCGCTTAGTAGAATTGATTGGAAGTGGTGAGATTGGGAAGGTTCAACACATTGAGGCAAGTTTTGGGTTTGCTTCGACCTACAATCCTGCATCCCGTCTGGATAATCCTGAACTCGCTGGAGGAGCGATTCTCGACGTGGGTGTCTATCCAGTTTCCTTCGCTCGGCTGGTCGCTGGAGCCGCCCTAGGGTTGCCGTTTGCAGAGCCGCTTGAGATCCAGGGGATCGGTTCCCTGGGTCCGCTTGGTGTTGACGAAACGGCGCACGCACTTCTCAAGTTTGATCAAGACATCACTGCCAGTTGTGCTACATCAATCCGCAGAGCCATGGACAATTCGGCCACCGTGATCGGTAGCAAGGGAAGCATCCACCTGCCGAATCCCTGGATACCTGGACGTGATGCCGGCCCTTCAGATGCGATCATTGAGATTGAAGTAGCGGGGGAGAAGCGCGTGGAGAAGCTCAAGGATCCAAGGATTCTTTTTGCTCATGAGGCCGAATTAGCCAGCCGCGCTATTTTTGATGGACTAACAGAAGCCCCAAGCCCAGCACCAAATCTTTCGGACAGTGTGGGTAATGCTCGTGCGATTGCAACCTGGCGCGAAGCCACCGGTTACAAGCTCCCTGGAGAAAGTCCATCTCATATTCGAAGACTCAACGGTACTCTGCCATCAAATCTTCCTGAGATTCCACGTGTTGGAATTCCTGGTATGACCGGAGAAATCAGTGCCTTGATCATGGGCTGTGACAACCGAGACACCCTCGATGAAGGTGCAATTGTTTGGGACGCTTGGTGGGAGGCTGGTGGAAATGGCTTTGATACCGGTTTCATCTATGGAGGAGGTGTCCATGAAACGGTGCTGGGGCAATGGATGGCTGCCCGTGGAATCACAAAGGAAGCCCGTGTTGTTGTCAAGGGTGTGCACAGTCCATACTGCCTGCCAGATGTGATTGCAACCCAGTTGGCCATTTCCCTGGAACGCTTACAGATCGAACGAGCACCTATTTACATCATGCATCGCGACAATCCTGATGTGCCTGTAAGTGAGTTCGTGGATGCTTTGAATGCACTTCATGCCAAGGGGCTGATTGAGACCTTTGGTGGTTCAAACTGGTCAGTGGCCCGCTTCAAAGAAGCCAACGCCTATGCGGATTCAAAGGGACTGCAACCTCTGAAAATCTTGAACAACAATCTCTCGCTTGCGGTGATGGAAAAACCAGTCTGG